>ONNS01000005.1:10716-64498 GCA_900319275.1 uncultured Eubacteriales bacterium | reverse complement strand
TTTTTCCTAATCCTTTGCATGTCTTCATGCAAAGGATCGGAGACTACAATGCAATTTATTCCCAATACACGCCTTACGGCGTGTGTACAGAGAAGTTATTACTTCTCTGTGGCGGCGTTTCGCCGCCTGGGGAATAAATTATAACTTTGTCTCCACGTCCGCCAGCGGCGGACGTAAGCGGGCGACAGCCCGCAGCTGACGCACAACATGCGTCAGCTGGAGACGACGTTGCAACGGTATCCACGAAAAACACAGATCGTTCTGTGTTTTTCATGCGAAACAGCGTTTCGCATGCGCGCATTTCATGCGCGCGGGGATTTAGTTATACGCGAAAGTGCCACTTGACTATGATTTACATTGTTCTGAATACAGCTGCAGTAAACATATATTGCAAGACAAAGAACATCTTTCCTGCAAAAGGCAAGCGATCATGCAGTTTATTCCTCTTTCCCCTCGATGTACAGCTCCTCCGCCTCCTGCTGTGCACAAATCAAAATCGTCCTGGCTTTTGCACTATCGCCGCGTTGCAGCGCCTCAATCGCATCTGTTATCCGGTTGAACAGCAGCAAGTACATCCGTTTAAACATTTTCAGTCTCCTTCTATGCGTCAAAATTGCGTCATTTTTCCATTTGACTATACTATGACGCTAAAATTTTGTCAACACTTCGTCGTGGAGGCTGACTGTATGACAGATAACAAATCTCGTTTTACACTTCGCATAGACCCAGAGCTGTTGGAAAAGCTCGGCTATGTTGCGGAATATGAGGGGCGAACCAAAAACCGGGAGCTGGAGCAGTTGATCAAAAAGCGTATTCGGGAATTTGAAGCCGAGCACGGAGAGATTCCCGAGACGTAATTGCAGCATGACAGGATGCCAAACCCGTCGCCGTTTTTGGCGACGGGTTTGGGGCACGCCGTAAGGGATTCGCTTGCATTTTCTTTCGCTTGCGTGAGACGCGAAAGAAAATCAATGTATTCGCCAGTGTTTGCACTGGCGAATACACAGCCCGCCGGGCTGTGCGGACATGATTCGAATCCCAACGGCGGATACAAAAAGCGGGCCGCCCGCATGGGCAACCCGCTTTTTGGCACGCCGTAAGGGATTCGAACCCCTGACCTTCTGGTCCGTAGTTAAAAGATGCACAAAATAAAGCTCTCTAAAGTTTCCTAAAAGTGTTGTAAAGTCAATGTATTTGTGTTATTATCTTACTGTAAGTTGCTGATGCTTACTAAATGTTTGTTGACACTCTATGTTGACACTTTTCGTTGACACTTAAAGGAGGCTGAATTCCATGTCAGAGACGACAGAAAAGAAAGAGGCAAAAGGCCGGGGAAAGATTATCACGAACCGGAACAGCAAAGGGGAAATCATTAGTTATAGATTCAGAATTTGTGTCGGACGCGAAGAAGGCACGCGCCGTCAAATCTGGCGAACTACCACGATTAAGCGCCCGGAAGGCTTAACCCCGAAGAAAGAGCAAGCCGAAGTTGAACGGTTGGCAGCCGAATGGGAGAAACAGCAGCGGGACGAATTTAAGAAAAGCCCTACTGTCAGCGCCGACAAGGACAAAATCACGTTCAAGCGGTTTGTCGAAGAACACTGGCTTGTTGACCATGTAAGGACTAACGATCATACGCCAAGCTCTATTAAATTCTTTGAGTACACCGTAGCGGAGGCCATAGAGTTTTTTGGAGATAGGAAGAAGCTCATAGAGATAGACGTTGAAGATGTGAAGCGCTATCTGAACCACCTTAAAACGAAAGAGAACAAACGTGGAGATACGTTTGGAGCTACGAGTGTAAAGCACTTCTACAGCACGCTAAAAAACGTTCTCGGTTATGCAAAGAGACTTCATTATATAGATAATAACCCTTGTGATGATCTCTTGACCAAAGAAAAGCCGCATAGACAAAAGCGCGAGATTGATTTCTTAAAGCCTGAACAGGCTCGGCGCTTTCTCGATTGTCTCCAAACTGAACCGATATTCTGGCAAGCACTGTTTACCGTGATGCTCAAAGCAGGTCTACGAAGAGGCGAAGCGGCAGGTTTAGAGTGGCGTGATATAAACGAAAAAGAGTTGACACTTTCCGTAGTACGAAACGCCACGCTTGACAAGAACAGCGAGAAGGGCATTTTTATCGGCCCGCCGAAAACAGGAGAGGCAAGAACCCTTCCCATTTCAAAAGAGCTTTGTGCTTTACTAAAGCGGCTGAAAACGGAACAGGAGAACAAGTTTCAAGCAGCTCTTACACCGAACAGTTTTGTTTTTTGTAACGACTGCGACCCATTTCGCCCGATCCGCCCCGATTCCATTACCACCAAATTAAGGCGATTCACGGAAAAGAACCACTTGCCGGACGTGTCGCCGCACGATCTACGGCACAGCGCCGCGAGTTTAAGTTTGGCAGCAGGAGCAGATTTGAAGCAAATCCAGAAATTGCTCGGGCACGCCGACCCCGAAACCACGATGCGATTTTACGCCGAAGTTACCGAAGAGGCCCAAAGGGAAACCGCCGATAAGCTCGAAGCCCTTTTGAGTAATATAAAGAACGCATAAACATAGGAGGTAAACGAAAATGAACGAAACTGCAATCACCAGCAAAAACTTTGAGACTGCAATGGAAATTTCACGAATTGCACGGCTCTTAAAAAATCTATCCGTGCAGGCCGATCGCGAGGAAATCAAGTATACCGAGCCCGGTCAACTTGTCGATGCAATTTACAGCGCGGCAGAACATTTAGACCGTATATCCGCAGAAATGACGAAATAAGAAGAAGCCCGTCTCCGAAATAGGGACGGGCATTTCTTCTATAATATATTATATCTTAGTGAAGGATTGTAAATAATCGCTCGATATAGTATAACACAGCGTAGCAAGCAAAAATCAAGCAAATATTACTATTTGTATTTCACTTTTAAATATTTATTGCAAAATGTAGCAAGGTATGGTATAATTAAGCAAACAATCGAAATATTTTACCGATTTCGATTGAAATATATATTACAGGAGGTAATCTGAAATGGGTTACTTATCAACGAACAATTTTTCCAAAAAATACGGTATTCCACGAGATTTCATTCGACGACTGATTGCAGAGAGCCGTTGTCCAGGTTTTCGTTCTGGCGCGTCTTTCAAAATCAATGAGGAAATGCTTATTGCACAACTTGAAGATGAGTGCAGACGAAACGCCTCAGGAAGTGAGACGAGCCGATGAGACAGCAAAATAAAAGCCCGCTCGGCTGTTGCAGCAGTCAAGCGGACATTGGGGAAAAGAAGCTTTTGGACGAGGCTGTCTTTTCTGCTATCCATTTTAGCCCCGAATCAGCGAATTGTCAATCTTGGCTATCCCGTCAAATTGCCGAAAATACAATCGCTGAGCTTCTCCAATTCGGAGAAGAAAACGCTGTCCCTGCTCGAGATCTTCTTGAAATAAGCGCCTGTAAAAACCGCCGTGAGCTCTACCGAAAAATCAAACGCGAACGAGATTCGGGAACTTTGATTCTTGCTAACGCAAGAGGTTTTTACCTTCCGGCGCAGAACCCAGCGCAGGCCCGGCAGGAGATTGAATCGTGGATTTCTTCATTGTCCGCAAAAGGCGCGTCAATCCAGCAGACACTTAAATGTGCGCGTGACATTCTCCGACAATGCGACGGGCAGGAGAGCTTTATATGAGCTACGGACGGCGAACTCTAAAACAGCGTCCAGGCGTTGTAATACGCTTTACATGGGCCGGACTGCTGAGGAAGCTGGAAACCGATCAAGCGCGGTCTATGTTTCTTCTATGGTGTATCGAGCGCGGGAAAGACATTGCATTTGAGCCTGACTTGTCAGAAGTGGAGAATGCTAAAGACCAAATTCGACTCGAAACGCTTTGGGAATTAGCCGCCGAAACAATCGACAAAGACGGCGAAGGCTGGCAGGCTGGATGCGAGCAGCGTTCGTATGCGGGATATGTGAGCGCCACAAAACGCAAGGGCGGAATTCCGCTGTCTCGCGAAGATTATGACGCATGGCGCGATTCCCTTGCTGATAGCGCACCAGAGATTGATGCAGGTATTCCATATTGATCTGTATTCCTTCTTTCCTATCAGCACAGGCATAAGCACAGCACCACACTAACAAAACACTTCACTTTCATAGCACTACATAACACTGTCCGTTGACGAGCGTTGACAACTGTTAACGCCCGTTGATGGACGGTAGAACCCGGAGGATAAATAAGATGATTAACTATTCTGATTCCGCAAAGCAGAGAGAAGCAGACACGGCACTTCTGTTCAAGGTCGTGGAAGAACTACAATGCTTTTGCGATGAATTGACGCTATCAGAAAATGAGGAAATGCAGCTTTCTGATTTGCTTTCCGATCTGATGACAGCGGTAAACCAATTGTCAAATATTTGACAATAATCAGTCCTTTTTCTTAGAAGCGAAGTATTTCAAAGTTTTGAATAAAATCAAGAGGTATTAACATGAATAGAAGTACAGAAAAAACATTCCTCAAGATTAACGCCGCGATTAGCTCATATTGCGGAGTTGTCCGTGAGGCGTACAAGGAATTTAACAAATCGGAAGCTAAAGCGCAAGCCGAGAGCCGTGCGTTTAAGGACGAGAAGGGCGAGTATCAGCGGCGTATTGATGTAGCAGCAATGACAGCGCGGCAGACTATCGAAATGGCGCGTCAACTGTTGGAGCGGACAATTAGCCCCGAGGTTGACAGCTTGGAGAAGGAATACCGCGACCAGCTTCTTTGTGGTCCCGCTCCCGCATTTTATCAAAATTTGAAAGTATTTTCTGATTTTGGGATTACGCCGAGCAAGGCCGAGGCCGAACAGCTTTTAGGGCAGACGAACGGCGCGCCGCTGGCAATCAAGGCGCTAAACAAAGTCTTGACGGCTACCGGCGCGAAGCTAACTGTCACGCCGCCGCCCGATTACGAGCATGATCTCAAAATTCTCCGTCTGGTTAGCAGTCCAGCCGTGCTATATGCTCCGACCGATTTGCACGGACACGGTCTTATTTGGAACGGTCAAAAGCGCCCTGTCTTTTCGGACGACGGGAAACTGATTGATTTAGGATATACATGGAATTCCGTCACTGCAATTACGGCAAGTCAATTTTTTGAAAAATATTTGCGCGATATTCAAGGAATGGGAGAACGCTGGTCAAGTAGTTTTCAACCGAAACTGTCCCAGCTTTCCGATTATGAAGAAAAGGAAACCGAGGACGGCGAAACGATTAGTCCCGCTCAGCAGTTCATTGATGATCTGACAGGCACCGCCGGCAGCGCCACCGTGGAGGATGTTAAACCCGATATTGAGGCCGGGCATAGAATCGGTGAAGCGCGGGCAAAAGCCGCCGAAACGTATTCTAAAGTCATGGATATTTACAAGAAGTGAGGCCGTAATATGACACAAGGACAGACTAATCACGAGCGCAAAAAGGCAGAGTTTGAGGCCGCACTGAACGACCGTCAGCGGGCAATTGAGATTTGCCGAGAGATTCGAGACAGCGCCACCAGCACCGACGCCGACCGTCTGAAAGCTATTGAACTGCTATCCCGGTACACGGCAGATGTATGGAGTAAACCATGAAAAGAATAGTTTGCATAGTCCTTGCCGCTTGTCTTGCTTTATCTGGATGCGGACAGCAGCACGAATCGAAAACCCTATATCAAGATTCTGTTGTAACTGTAACCCGTCTAAACAGTGCGCTATGCGTCGAGGACAACAGCACCGGGCAGACATTCACCGTCAAAACAAAGCGCGTCAAGCGCGATCCTAACGCCGTCAAAACGGAGAAAACGCTTGCACAATCGGACACTGTAAAAATCGAGACGGTATTTGATGTTGTCCGAATTATTGAAATTGAGCACGACAAATCATTATGTATCAAAATGAGGTAAAAGCATGGTACAGATAAGCAAAGCAGAACAGAAACGAATTGAAAAGCGATTCAGTGATGTTTTTTTCAAATCCACAAAGCACCGCCTTTATGTTGAACCCCGAGTGCAGATTCTTGACTTCTTGCGCAGCTACCGCAAGACCCATTGACGGAGGCAGCATGGACGAAATCAAGATTGATCTTTCCGAATTGTCGAAACAGCTTCTTGACGAGCGTCAAGAGAAGGTCCAGGAGCGTTTCAAAAACTGGATTGTATCTGTTCCCTTGTCGGAAGAAAGCAAAATTGAAATGTGCGAGATTGCCGTTGAGCTTTTTAGCGTAGCCGAAAAGCAAGGTTTTTTTCAAGGTTTTGAACTCGGAAAAAGCGCAATTCAATTCTAAAGGCATTTACAGGCGTTTTAAGCAACGATAGTCGAAACCATATAGAAGTGCTAATCTTGTAGCAAAACGCAAGAGAGGCGCTTCTATATGCGTTATACGCAAAATGACGTGTTTGTTAGTGCTTTACTTGTCCATTCCATAGTTTTGTCCATTTGGACAGAACGGATACCAGAATAGCTTTTATCTATTTGGATAGAAGCTATTGACGAAAGTGGTGATGGGGAAAGCCCCCACCAGCGCCGATTATGAACCCGCTCAATTTTGACCGAGTTGACACGCGCAAGATGATACGCGAATCTGCTTGTCATCATTTTGACGACAGCCAAGGTTACACTACACGCGCACGCGCGAGATGATACTGGCAAGAGACCAAAATGGTCTCCAGCCAAAAGGCGTTACACTACACGCGCACGCGCGAGATGATACCGCGCGAACAGGCCTTTTTGAATCCGCGAAAAATTTTTAAGTGTCAAGTCTTTTGTCCGGCGAAGTGGTATGAGCGTGTAACCATGCCCCATACACAAGGGCACACCCCCGCCGGGCATGGCTGGACAGAACGCGACACACCCACGCAAGCAGCCGGACACAAGCCCTTGAAGTTGTACAAAACAGAGAAAAAAACCTGTCAAAAATCAATTTGTTGACACTGTTTGTTGACACATTTTCACGGCTATCAAAAAACCGCCTCAGAAAATACCAAAAACCGCCCATTTCCGAAGAAATAAGCGGTTTTTAATGGCACGCCGTAAGGGATTCGAACCCCTGACCTTCTGGTCCGTAGCCAGACGCTCTATCCAGCTGAGCTAACGGCGCATTTGCTTGCTTTCTGAAAGCTTATGTATCATAGCACAGCAGGGAGAAAAAAGCAAGTGTTTTTTCTCCGATTTCCAAATTTTTTCTAAGGAAGCGCTGATTAAATCAACGTGTGCGGATTGGCGAGCAGGTTTTTCGTCTGACGAAGGCTGAAAAACGCAGGAACACTTTGTGTATTGCAAGTTTTTCAGCCAAAGTCAGGCGGAAAAGATGCTGTCAAGACGTGCGCGGGAATTGATTCAGCGTTTCCCTAAGCCGGGCCTGTCACTTCAGATTTTTGGCGACGGCGTCGGCCATGCGGCCCACGGTTTTCAGGGCCTTGTTGATCTTCACCTTTTTCGGCTTCATGGCCATCGCGGCCGCGCTGCCGCCGACAGCCAGCCCCATTCCCATGCCGATGAGGAAATTCTTATTGTTCATCTTCTCGCCTCCTGTTTATCTTCATTGGTAGTATGTGCCGCCGTGCGGAATTTACACATGAATCACTTGAAGCTTTTTTTTGGCTGTGGTATGATAATTAGCAATATTGTACACGCACAATGAGGGGGACGAGTTATGAGCGTCAGGATCCTGGCCGTGGGCGACGTCTGCGGCGAGCCGGGACTGGAGTTTCTGGATAAGCGGCTGCGGGACTATCGCAAAGAAAACGCCATCGATTTTGTGGTCGTCAACGGCGAAAACGCCAATGTTGTGGGCATCACGCCGCGGCAGGCCGACCGCATCCTGCACGCCGGGGCCGACGTGATCACGCTCGGCAACCACACCTGGACGCGCACCGAGCTGCAGCCCTATCTCGATGAGCGCCGCCGCATCCTGCGTCCGGCAAACTTCGCCCCGCAGTGCCCCGGCAAGGGCATCAACGTCTATCATACGGACTTCGGCGATATCTGCGTGCTCAACCTCATGGGCCGCTTCACGCTGGACACGAATACCGACAACCCCTTTGTGATCGCCGACGGCTACATGGAAGAGATCCGCGAGAAGATCATCCTTGTCGATTTCCATGCCGAGGGCACAAGTGAAAAGCGCGCGATGGGCTTTCTTTTAGACGGCCGTGCGAGCGCCGTGTGGGGCACGCACACCCATGTGCAGACCTCCGACGCCTGCGTGCTCCCGAAGGGCACCGGCTATATCACCGATCTTGGCATGACCGGCGCCGTGCACTCGGTGCTCGGCATCGATCCCGAGCAGTCGATCGGGAAGTTCTTCGGCGACCCGCCGCAGCGCTACAACGCCGCCAAGGGGCCGGCGAAGCTGGAGGGCTGCGTCTTCATGATCAACCCGGAGACCGGGCGCTGTGAGAGCGCCGAGGGGGTACGACTGTTATGAGCCTGCGTTTTCTGCACACGGCCGACTGGCATCTCGACTCGGCCTTTGAGGGGCTGCCCGCGGGCAAGGCCTCGATCCGCCGCGGGGAGCAGCGCGACATGCTGCAGCGCATCGCTGCGCTGGTGCAAAAGGAACAGCTGCAGCTGGTACTGCTGCCGGGCGATCTCTTAGACAGCGACAACACCTATCACGAGACCGGCGCCGAGCTGATCACCGCGCTCGAGCAGATGGCCGTGCCGGTGTTCATCGCCCCCGGCAACCACGATTATTATGGGAACAATTCTCCCTACGCGTGCTTGAAATTCCCACCGAACGTACATATTTTTACCCATCCGGAGCTCGAGTGCGTGGAACTCGAGTCGCTTGGCGTGCGCGTGTGGGGTGCCGCCTTTGTCGACAAGCGCAGCCGCGCGCTGCTCGAGGGCTTTGCGGTGCCGCCCGGCGGAGACTATATCGACCTTTTGTGCCTGCACGGGGAATTCGGAGCGCGGGAATCGGTGTATAACCCCATCAGCGAAAAAGAGCTGGCCGCCTCCGGTCTTGACTATGCGGCGCTCGGCCATATCCACGCGGCAAGCGGCCTGCAGCGCGCCGGACAAACCTTTTACGCCTGGCCAGGCTGTCCCGAGGGACGCGGCTTTGACGAGCTGGGCGAGAAGAGCGTCTATCTTGTCGAGCTGGCGGGCGGGAAATGCGAGCTCACACCGGTGAACGTCGCCAAGCGCGCCTACCGGACGCTCTCTGTCGACGTGACCGGTACCGATCCCCTGCTGGCTGTCCACACCCAGCTCGGCGACGACACCGTCAGCGACATCTACCGCATCACGCTGACGGGCGAGGTGGCCGAGCCGCCCGATCTCAACAAACTCCGGCGCAATCTGGACGAATTCTTCTTTGAGCTGCAGCTGCGCGATCAGACGCGCCTGCAGCAGAGCGTATGGGAGCGCGCCGGCGAGGACACGCTGCGCGGGCTCTTCCTCTTAAAGCTGCGCGAGCGCTATGAAGCCGCCCGCAGCGACGACGAGCGCGAGCTGATCGAACAGGCCGCCCGCTGGGGACTGGCCGCCATCGACCGCCGCGAGGAGGTGATACAGCATGCAGATCAATGAGCTGACTGCCTCCTTCGGGAAGCTGGAAAACGAAAAACTGCACTTTCACGACGGTCTGAACGTGATCTACGCCCCGAACGAGAGCGGCAAATCGACCTGGTGCGCCTTTATCCGCGCGATGCTCTACGGCATCGACAGTGCCGAGCGCCCCCGCGCCGGTTATCTGCCGGACAAGCTGCGCTATGCCCCTTGGTCCGGCGCGCCGATGGAAGGCAGCATGGAGCTGACGGCGCGCGGCTGCGATATCACGCTGACGCGCCGCACGCGGGCCAAAAACGCTCCGATGCGCGAGTTTACGGCCACCTATACGGACAGCAATGTGCCTGTCGAGGGTATGACAGGGCGCAACGCCGGCGAGCAGCTGACCGGCGTCAGCCGCGATGTGTTCTGCCGCAGCGCCTTTATCGAGCAGGGCACCGTTGCCGTTTCCGGCAGCCCGGAGTTGGAAAAACGGATCATGTCCATCGTTTCGAGCGGCGACGAGCAGACCTCGTACACCGAGGCCGACGAACAGCTGCGCGCCTGGCAGCGCAAACGGCGCTATAACCGACGCGGCAGTCTGCCCGCGCTCGAGAGCCGCATCGCCGAATCAAAGCTGCTGCTCAACGAGATGAACGGCTCGAAGGGCGACATGGCCCTGCTGCAGGAGCGGCTGGAGAACACACGCGCCGAGTGCGCCGCGCTGGAGACCGCCGTCACCGACAGCCGCAAAAAGCAGCGCAAAGAGGCGCTGGACCGTCTGAACGCCGGGCGCGCCGTATTGCGCTCGCGCAGCGACGAGCACGACGCCGCGCTGCGGCAGGTGAGTCTGTGCCGCGACGAGCTGCGGCAGAGCCCCTTCGGCGGCGAACCGCTCGCCAAGGTTGAGGGGCAGGTCAACGCCGATCTCCGCGAGCTGACACAGCTGCGGACGGCGGCACAGCAGCGCTTCCCTGTCTGGCCCGCGATCGTGCTGCTGGTACTGGCGATGGTGACTGTGGCGCTCTACAATCATTTGCAGGTCATCTATTATATCATCGGCGCCGCGGCCTTTGCGCTCGCCGCGATCGTGCTGCTTCTGCGCTACTTCACGGTCCGCCGCGAAGCCGAGGCGGCGCAAGCGGCCCGAAGCGAGCTTCTGAAACGCTATAGGGCACAAAAGCCCTCGGACATCAGTGCGATGCTGGAGGACTACAAGGCGCTGACGGTCCGCCTGCTGGACGCCGAACAGACCGAGCGCGCAAGCCGCGCGGACTATGAAAAGGCCAGATCCCGCCAGAGCCAGCTGGAGGAGACCGCGCTGAGCGATCTCGATTTTGCCTCCGGCAGCACCGAGGCCGCGCGCCTCGGCCGCGAACTCGCCGCTGCGCGCGCCAGCGCCGAAAAGCTCTCATCCCAGATTGCGAGCCTCAACGGGCGTCTGTCCGCTATGGGCGAGGCGATGGTGCTTGCGAGCGATCTGAGCTATATGGAGAGCGAGCGCGAGGCGCTGCAGCAGGAGTACGATGCGATCACGCTGGCCTGCGAGACGCTGAAGGCCGCCGACACGGAGCTGCAGAGCCGCTTCTCCCCCGAGCTTGGGAAGCTGGCCGGACAGTATATGTCCCTCGTCACCGGCGGACGCTACTCGGACGTACTCATCAACCGCGACTTTTCCGCGCTTGCGAAAGCCGAAGGCGACACCGTCGCGCACGAGAGCGAATATCTCAGCGCCGGCACGCTGGATCTTCTGTATCTGGCCGTGCGTCTGGCCGTCTGCGAGCTGGCCCTGCCCGACGGCGAGCCCTGTCCCTTGATCATCGACGACGCCCTTGTGAATCTCGACGATACCCGCGTCGCCCAGGCCATGCAGCTGCTCAGCCAGATTGCGAAGGAACGACAGGTGATTCTCTTCACCTGCCGCCAGGTATCATAAACACCTACGGACGTAGTCCCGTTCGCCGCCGGAAGCGTTCCGCCTCCGGCGGCAAGCATTTTCTCCCTGAAAGGATTTATCCATGAATGAAAACGACTTATCTCTGCTGCGCGTGTGCGTATCGCCGCTGACAGACTGGTACGCGGTCAACCGCCGCGAACTGCCCTGGCGCGGTGACCCGTCGCCGTATACCGTGTGGATCTCCGAGATCATGCTGCAGCAGACGCGCATTGAGGCCGTGATCCCCTATTACCTCCGCTTTCTGCGCGAGCTGCCGGACGTCGCCGCGCTCGCGGCCTGCGACGAGGAGCGGCTCTTAAAGCTGTGGGAGGGGCTCGGCTACTACAGCCGCGCCCGCAATCTCAAAAAGGCCGCCGAGAAGGTGATGGCGGACTACGGCGGCGAGTTGCCGCGCACGGCCGCAGAGCTGCGCACACTGCCCGGCATCGGCGACTATACGGCCGGGGCCATCGCCTCGATCGCCTGCGGGGAAGGCGAGCCGGCCGTGGACGGCAACGTTCTGCGCGTCGTGATGCGGCTGCTCGCGTGTGGGGACGACGTGCTGAGCCAGAAGACCAAGGCCGCCGTCAGTGAGGCGCTGCGGCAGATCTACCCTCGCGGCGAGGCCGCTGCACTGCTGACTGAGGGGCTGATGGAACTCGGTGAGACCGTCTGTATCCCCAATGCCGAGCCCCGCTGTCTCCTGTGTCCGCTGCGCGAGCACTGCCGCGCCGCGCAGAGCGGTACTGCGGCGCTCTACCCTGTGCGCAGCGCAAAAAAGCAGCGCCGCATTGAGGCGCGGACCGTTCTGCTGCTGCACTGCGGCGAGCGCTATGCGATCGAAAAGCGCCCCGGCAAAGGCCTGCTGGCCGGACTCTGGCAGCTGCCGAACCGCGACGGCGCGCTCGGCGAGGATGAGCTGCGGCAACTGTTGACCTCCGAGGGCCTGTCGCTGCTCGACATAGAGCCGCTCGGCGAGGCGAAGCACATTTTTACCCATGTCGAGTGGCATATGCTCGGCTATCGCGTTGCTCTTTCGAAGGCGTCTCCCAGTTATGTCTGGAAAACAGCGGCGGAGCTGGAGCGTGACTTTGCGATCCCGACCGCATTTCGCGCCTACACAAAATTACTGTGACTCTTTTGTTCACAAATGCTTCATATTTTTCTAAGGTTCATATAAACTATCCGCGGTATCTTTTGTTCGTCCCAGGAAGAGAGGGACTTACAGAGCAACACTACAGGCTTTTGATACAAGGAGGTATGAACCATGAAGTATTTCAACAGGAAGAAAGCCTTTACCGCCGCGGTCACAACGGCCATGCTGGCCGGGCTGCTCGCCGGCTGCGGCAGCGCCTATGCATTGGGCAACGGCTCGTACAGTACGGGCAGCGCCACGGCCGCCGTGCTGAGCGCCTCAACCACTGCGAGCGCCGACAGCGGCGTCTACACCGAGCGCGACCTTGCTCAGAGCGCCGATCTCAGCGAGGCGAAGACTCTGACGGTCAGCGACAACAGCACGGTCGAGATCACCGAGAGCGGCACCTATGTTCTCAGCGGCACCGCCGCAAACTGCATCGTCAAGATCACGGTCACCGATGAAAAGGCAAAGGTTCAGCTGGTGCTGGACGGCGTGAGCATCACGAACGACACTCTGCCCTGCATCTATGTGGTCGAGGCCGACAAGGTCTTTATCACGACCGCCGAGGGCAGCAGCAACACGCTGACGGTCACCGGCAGCTTTGTCGCCGACGGCGATACCAACACCGACGCCGTCATCTTCTCGAAGGACGATCTGACGCTCAACGGTCTCGGCAGCCTGACGGTCGTCTCCTACGACGGCAACGGCATCAGCTGCAAAGACGATCTGAAGGTCACCGGCGGCAGCTATGTGATCCAGACTGCCGACGACGGGATCGAGGTCAACGACTCGATCAACATCTGCGGCGGCACGTTCACGATCCAGTCGTATAAAGACGCCATCCGCTGCGAGAACGACGAGGACTACACGCTCGGCAGCATCGCGATCACCGGCGGTGACTTCTCAATCCAAGCCGCAAGCGACGCGATCCAGGCCACCACGACCCTCATCATCGACGGCGGCAGCTTTGATCTCAAGGCCACCGAGGCCATCGAGGCCACGAACATCACGATCAACGGCGGGACGATCCAGATCTATGCGACTGACGACGGCATCAACGCCACCGCAAAATCCCGGGCCTGCGAGGTTGCCATCACTGTCAACGGCGGCGACATCACGATCGAGATGGGCCAGGGCGACACCGACGCGCTCGACGCGAACGGCAGTCTCTATATCAACGGCGGCACGCTGAACATCACGGCCACGTCTCCGTTTGACTATGACTATATCGGCCAGCTCAACGGCGGCACTGTGACCGTCAACGGCAGCCAGGTTTCTCAGCTCACCAACCAGATGATGGGCGGCCCCGGCAACATGGGCGGCTTCGGCGGCGGCTTTGGCGGACAGATGGGCGGCGAATTCGGTGGCCGCGGCGGCATGGGCGGCGGTGAAATGGGCGACTTTGGCGGACACGGCGGCGGCATGGGCGGCCGCGGCGGTCGGTTCTGATCGTCGGAATCCATGAGCGGCAAGCAAGCAGAATCGGCGAGCTTGCCGCTCGTTCTTTTATCCGGCTTCACTCTTGACGGATCGGCACGCACTCTGCTAAGATAGGCACGACAACTATCGAAAGGTACATGATTACCGATGAAGAAACGACTGGATAAATTAAAACAGCGCTTTCGGAACATCAAGCCGCGCGTTCTGATCGTACAGCTGATCATTACGCTTTTCTATCCGATTTCCAAGACAGCCATTTCCGAATACAACCGTCTGCTGATCTTTACGGATACGCTGACGATCATCGCTGCGCTGCTGCTGATCGCCGGGGTGGTGTATTCTCTCTTTCTGCACGGAGACTTCGATATCTCTGCGTTTCTTCTTGGGCGCGGTCTGCGGCGCGAGCACGGCCCCCGGCAGAGCTTTTCCGAGTATCTGGCCGAGAAACGCGAAGAAAGAGAGGACAGCTTCAACTATCCCCTCTTTCTCGGACTTGTGTATCTCGCCGTAGCTGTGATTTTAGCCTATGTTTTCGTCTGATACTTGTCTACGCATAAAGTTAAGCAGAGCATGAACTGATCATGCTCTGCTTTCTGTTTTATGAGATTGTCTGTGTTTTTACAGGGCGGCACGCTCGGCCTCGAGGCCGCGCAGCTTCGTCTCATAGCCCTCGAATTCGTGCTTCGTGGCAAAGACAAAGTGACCCGGGCGGATTTCACGCAGCTCGCGCTTCTCATCGGTCTGCTCAAGCTGCGAGGGATCGTAGTCGATATGGCGGCGGGTTCGCTCGACGATCGGATCGGGCATCGGCACCGAGGAGAGCAGGGAGATCGTATAGGGGTGCAGCGGATAGAGGAACAGCGTCTCGGAGTCCGCGATCTCAACGATCTCACCGAGGTGGATGACCGCGATACGGTCGGCGATGAAGCGGACGACCGAGAGATCGTGGGCGATGAAAAGATAGGTCAGGTTTTTCTCAGCCTTGAGTTTATTCATCAGGTTGAGCACCTGCGCACGAATCGAAACATCGAGTGCCGAGATCGGCTCGTCAGCCACGATGAACTTCGGATCCATGATCATGGCGCGGGCAATGCCGACACGCTGCCGCTGGCCGCCGGAAAATTCGTGCGGGTAACGGGATTTATGCTCGGGCAGCAGACCCACGTCCTGCAGGGCCTTATCCACCTTGGCAATGCGCTCGTCCTCGTCCTTGTACAGATGGAAGTTATACAGGCCCTCCGACACGCAGTACTCAATCGTGGCGCGCTCGTTAAGAGAGGCCGCGGGATCCTGGAAAATCATCTGAATATTGCGGACGACATTGCGGTCCTCTTCGTGGGAAATCGCGCCGGAGATGCGTTTGCCTTCAAAGTCGATCTCGCCGGCACTGCAGGGGTTGATGCGCATGATCGCGCGGCCCAGCGTCGTCTTGCCGGAGCCCGATTCGCCCACAAGCGCAAAGGTCTCACCCTTGTAAATGTCGAAATTCGCGTCCTTGACGGCATAGAATTTCTTCTTATGGCCAACATCAAAGGAGATGTCCACATGCTTGATGGACAGGATGACCTCTCTGTCCTCATTAGTTGTCGACATGGAACGCTCCTCCCTTATCTGTCATCTTTTTGATTTTTTCGTGAAGGTTCTGAATGCTCTCCGGCTTTTCCAGCTTCGGAGCGCGCGGATCGAGCAGCCAGGTCTTGGCGAAGTGTGTATCACTGACCTGGAAATAGGGCGGCTCCTTCACAAAATCGATCTTCAGGGCGTGCTCGTTGCGCGGAGCAAAGGCGTCTCCCTTGATCTCGTTGTACAGGGACGGCGGCGTGCCCGCGATATAAAACAGATCCTGCCCTTTGACGCCGAGCTGCGGCAGCGAGGAGAGCAGCGCCCAGGTGTAGGGATGGCGCGGATCAAAAAAGATCTCTTCCACCGTGCCGTATTCGACGATCTGCCCGCCGTACATGACGCCGACACGGTCGGCCACATTGGCGACGACGCCGAGATCGTGCGTGATATAGAGCGTGGTAAACTTCAGCTCCCTCTGCAGGTCGCGGATCAGTGAGATAATCTGCGCCTGGATCGTGACATCGAGCGCGGTGGTCGGTTCGTCACAGATCAGGATCTCCGGGTGGCAGCTGAGCGCGATGGCGATGACGATACGCTGGCGCATGCCGCCGGAGTACTGGAAGGGATACTCGTCGAAGCGGTCGGCTGCGTTTTTGATGCCGACACGCTCCATCATCTCGATAGCCTGCTGCTTTGCCTCGGCCTTAGAGATTCCCTGATGCTTTTCAATGACCTCAGTGATCTGCGAACCGATCGTGCGGATCGGGTTGAGCGAGGTCATCGGATCCTGAAAGATCGTGGAGATCTTCGCGCCGCGGATGCCCTCCCAGTCCTTATCGGTTTTCAGCTTGCTCAGATCCTTACCGTGGAACATGACGCTGCCGCGGGAAATGCTGCCGTTGGATTCGAGCATACCGGTGAAGGTCTTGGTAAAGACAGACTTGCCGGAGCCGGACTCGCCGACGATGGCAAAGGTCTCTCCCTCATAGAGGTCGAGAGAAACACCGCGGATGGCGGTCAGGTAATTGTCACGAACGCGGAATTTGACCTCCACGTCCTTGGCTGACAGGATAACATTACGATTTTCTGCCATTGTCCTTCCCCCTTACATATGCGTGCGCGGATCGGCCGCGTCAGCGAGCTTCTGGCCCACGATATACAGAGAGAACGAGCTGATGGCAAGCACACCGACCGGAATCCAGAACAGATGCGGATAACCGTTCATGTACGAGGTATACATTGAGATGGACTGGCCGAGAGAGGCATTGGTCGTGCCGAGACCGAGACCCATGTAGGACAGGAAAACCTCATACGAGATCAGATTAGGAATCTGCCGGGAAACATAGGTCATAATGACAGAAATCAGATAGGGCAGAATATTTTTAACGATCATCGTCCATGTGCTGGTGCCAAGGCACTTGGAGGCCATGTTGTACTCACGGTCGCGGATGATCATGACCTGAGTGCGGATGAAGTATGCGACAAAAATCCACTCGGTACAGGTCATTGTGATGATCAGAGAGCGCATACCGGCACCAAGGACATAGGACAGGATCATCGCAAGCAGCAGGAACGGGACGTTCGAGACGACATTGTAAACCTCGATCATCCACTTGTCCATACGCTTGGAGAAACCCCAGAGCGCGCCGATCGGAATACCGACCAGCATATTGATCGCCGTGCAGGTAAAGCTGATAATGATGGAGTTGCGCGCACCGGCCCAGACCGCGTCAAATACCTCGTTGCCGACATGGTCGGTGCCGAAAATATGCTCGGCGCTGGGCTTGAGAAATTTGAGCTCGGAATTATTGATGTTCGGCGTGTTGATCGGGCTGTAGCCGGAGTGAAGCGGCTGGATCAGCGCAAAGGTGACAATGATCACCAGCAGCACAGCAACGCAGACTGTGAATTTGTTCTTGAAGAAGGTACGCCAGACAGACTTCCAATAGGAGTAGCGCGGTGCGGCGATATGCTCGGATTCGAGCTCGTCATAGGCAGCGAATTCAAACAGATCCTGGCTTTCTATATTCTCTGTATTCATTACGACCTCCCTGCCTTCTCGCTGAGAGAAATACGCGGATCCACCTTGGTCAGCACAATATCACCGGCCAGCACAGACAGCACGGATACGGTGGAAAAGATAAACGCGAGGGCAATGATCATGACGTTATTATACTGCCGGATCGCGTTCGGAAGCATCTTGCCCATGCCGCCGACCGAGTAGACCGACTCGGTGATGATAGCGCCGGTAATACATCCGGCGAGTGAAGCCGGAATACCCTGAGCAATGGGAATAATGGCGTTCTTGAAAATGTGGTTGTTGAAAATTTCGCGCTGATTGAGACCCTTGGACTTGGCAAATTTGACATAGTCGGAGTTCATCTGGTCAACGACATAGCGACGCGTCCAGAGCATCAGGCTGGCGATCGAAGGCAGCGCGAGTGACACGATCGGCAAAATCCAGGAGCGTACATCGCCAGGGCCGTAGGTAGTAAAAACAGAAGGCAGATTCAACAGCGTGGTGCCGAGATAACGGAACAGATAGATATACGCCAGCGACGGCACGGAGATAATAAATATAATGTATACCATGCCCAGTCGGTCCGCCAGACGGTCCTTTTTACGGGCCATCAGCACGCCGATCGGCAGGCCGAGCACATAGGCCAGAACCATGGCGAAAACACCCATCAGGAAGGATGTTCCGATCATGGAGGGCTGATCCTTAAACGTCTCATACGAGGCGTAGTTATCATCGAACTTTTTGCGATCCATGCGGTCGAGAATATACTTATACTTGAGCGTGCCGAAGTTGATGCCGGATTCCGTCTCGTAGCCGTTTTCAAACACAACATGGCGCTTGACCTCGGTTCCCTGCGGCTGGAACAGAACGCGCATCACGTCCAGACCCTGATAAGTGGGATAGGAGGTGCCGAAGTTGAGACCGATTATGTTCTGATGCAGCCAGGGGAAGTGGCTGTCAGTATAAAGCAGATATTTATGAGTGGTGCCGCTGCCGATGAGAGCCACGCCGCCGGTAGGCGTCCGGCCAAGGGACAGCCCGCGCTTAAGATCGGGGTTGTTCTCATCCTTTACTGACCACGGAGTGTCGATGACAATGAGCTGAGCGAGCCAGCTGACCATACGCTTGATGACTGGGATATCCTTATGGGCATAGTAACGGCCGCTCTGCAGATACTTCTCTACGGTATAGCCCTTCTCGGTATAGAGTCGCACAAATTCCTGACTCTCCGGGGAATCGGGCTCGACGGCAGCGACCATCTCCGGGCTGCCGGCCTCATAGCGCGTGAGGCAAAAATCGTTGATCCGGACATAGTCGAGATAACCGAGCTTCTTCCAGGTGGAATAGACGTACTCGGTCTTATCGTCGGACTTACCGCCAAGCTTGCGGTAGGTGCTGTCCTCAAAGAAAATATTGTCGCGCGGAACCATCGTGTACACCATCGTGAACACGATCAGCATAATAATTAAAATTGAGATAAGCGACCTGAACAGTCGCTTCCATATATATCCTTTTTTCATAGAAGATTCCGCCTTATGATGAGAAAGGGAGCCAGAGAACCCATGTCATCTGGCTCCCCCCTGTTTAGTTGGTCAAAGTGTATCCGCAATTTCAGCCACGGAATTATTCGCCGGCCAGCCAGGCTTCCTTCGCGGCATAGTAGTCAGCAGCGAGGACGGGCTCGTCGAGCAGCTGCATGAACTTGAAGTAAGGCACCCGGTTGTACGCAGCCTGGCCATACAGACCGTAGGCGGCGGTGAAGGGCTTCACCTTGCTGACGGTCAGGTCCGCGCCGTTGGTGGCATAAGGACGGAGGATACCATTGGTGAGCAGCATGGCCTCAGCCTTGGCAAAGAGCTCGATGCGCTCGTCGCCGGTGGCAAGGACGGCCTCGTCAACAACAGCCTGAATGTCCTCAAGGCCGAGAGTCTTCAGAACGGCCTTCTGCTCATCGTCCTGACCCTGGCTCTCATAGTTGATGCCGGAGTAGTTGAGCATATCGCCGTCGTGGATGTCGAAGCAGTGGATATAGGTCAGAGGATCGCCGTAGTCGGGACCCCAGCCAGCGCCGAAGACGAGGTCGATAGAGTTCTCTTCGCCGGTGGGCTGGTTGTAGAACGCGGAGTAATACACGGAGGAGTTGCCTTCCAGGAACTGCAGGTCAATAACGACATAGTCGCCGATGGCGCTCTCGATGGCGTCCTTCATGGCCAGCTGCATGTTCTTCTGGTTCTCAGAAGCGGCATACACAGGCACGTCGAGGTGGACAGGCCACGCGCTGATGCTGTCGCCGAGCTCTTCCTTGGCCTTTTCAGCAAAGACCTTGGCCAGCTCGGGATTGTACCAGCCGTCCTGACCGTCGTTCAGGTCAATGCCGGCGTACTCGGGCACGAGCTCCTCAACATACTTGGTAAGGATGGAGCCGTAGGAGCGGCCGTCGGAGGTGATGGAGAAGGTGTAGGGAACGAGAGTGTTGCGGATGGCGTCGTCAGCGCGATCCTCGCCCATGGTGATGGCCTCAACGGCGTGAGCGGAGTAGGCAGCGTAGACAGCGCGGCGGAAGTTGGCGTTCAGAATGGCGGCCTTGGTGTCGGCCTTCTGCTCGTCGGTCTCCTTGCTGGTGGTGGAGACGGAGGGATCGTTGTACAGGTTGTACATACGGCGGTCCCAGTTAAAGGCGCCCCAGAAGGAGGTAGCGGTGGTCATGCTCTTGTACTGGTTGTCAGCATAGAGCTCGTCGGCCTTGGCCACGACATCGGGCAGAGAGCCGTTGATCCTGGTAGCGGTGACCTCGCCGTTGACGAACATGTTGAAGTTCTGGGAGGGATCCTGGCCGTCGGAATAGGTCACAACGACGTGCTGCACAAAGACGTTGTCCTTGTCATAGTAGTTGGGGTTGGCGTCGAAGCGAACTTCCTGCGCGGGAACCAGAGAAGAGAGGATGTAGCAGCCATTGTAGAGGATGGAGTCGGGCGTGACAGCGCCGAAGTCCTCACCCTTGGACTCCAGGAACTCGGCGTTGATGGGCCAGAGGATGGAGTAGGTGGTCATGCCGTCGAAGTAGCCGCAGGGGCCGGTCAGCGTATAGGTCAGGGTGTTGCCGTCAGCCTTGATGCCGACATCTTCCCAGGCGCCGGTGCCCTCGGAGTACTCGCGCAGGCCGACAATCAGATCGGCGACGAGGCTCAGGGTCTCGGACTTGGAATCGGCCGCGTGCTTCAGACCGGTGACGAAGTCTTCCGCCGTGACAGCGTCGTACTCTTCGCCCTCGTTGGTGGACCAGACAGCGTCGTCACGAATGGTGAAGGTCCAGACGGAGGCGTCCTCGTTGGCGCTCCACTCGGAAGCCATGCCGCCGATCAGGGTGCCGTGGGGATCCTGGGTCAGCAGGCCCTCGATGAAGTTCGAGGTGTAGTCACCGTTGGAGGACTTGTTGTTGTAGACATAGTCCAAGGTGGTGATGTCGAAGTTGTCGATCATGGAATAGGTGTCCGGTCCTTCATAGGCCTCGTCCGCGGCAAAGGCGGCGCCGGCCAGAGAGAAGACCATAACCAGAGCCATAACCGTTGCGAGAAGCTTGGAAAGATTCTTGCTCATGTTTCTTGTTCCTCCTGTTTGAATTTTTATTACACGCACACTGTGGAAAACGATGTGCGGATAATAACAAGGTATCCTCTTTTCTGACAAAGTGTTTTTCCGTTTTCAGCCGCGCTCCCCAGATTTTGCCGGGTGAAACGTGCCAAAAACGGATATGTTGCACAAAACCAAAGCACTGTCTTTGTGCACATTGTTCAGATGTTCAATTTATGCTCTATATCCTATCATAGTTTGCCCGAAAGTTCAAGTCTTTTTCTATTGAAATTGGCAAAGTGTGAAAAAATGGTCGGGTACTGCGATCTGTTTCTTGCGTAACGGCGTATGATTATGCTAAAATAAGCAAAATACAAAAATAGAGTACAGAATTGCGGGGGGGTTCAGTCATGATCCAGCCAAACGATGTCAATCACGTGGAAGCCAGAGACTGGGAGAGCTTCAAGCAGAAGGCGCTCGCGGACGAGCTCTACTATCAGGGCCCCGGCGACCTGCTGGACACGCCGGAGGGGCGCTCGAAGTTCTGCCGTCTCAACGAGAGCGGCATGTTCCGCAAGCAGGACGCGGAATACCCCGGCTACAATATCTATGTCTTCAACAACCGCGGCGAGGGCATGGTCGTCAAGCGCCGCAGCCGCGTCGATCCGAGTCTGATGGAGGATGTGGAGTACAACGCCGAAGGGATCGAGATCTCCCGCTCGTACGAGCCGGCATAATCGCGAAGTGTGAACTTCGTCGGCTTTTCGTCTCTCAACGTAGGGGCCGCCGCCCTCGGCGGCCCGGAATAAAAGCGTAATAAATGCAGAAATCCCGGACAAATACGTGCAAACACACGTATTCGCCCGGGATTCGTTCGTCAGTTTGCTCTGTGCCGCGCCGGGCCCGGCCACAGGCTGGGCGTCGGCCCCTACGGTACAGGGCAGCTGTTCTCATAGCTTGTATGAGCTCTGATTACATGTTTTTCTCTGCGGCTTTTACTTGATATTTCCGAACAGGCCGCGGATGATATCCTTGGCGCCGGTGCGCATGACGCTGCTCAGCGCGTTCGAGGCGGCCCGCTTAGCCATCGTGGCGGCCGAGACCTTCTTGCCGCCGGCGACGGTATTGACGATGTTGTTCGTCACCGAGCCCGCAAGCGAGCTTGCGGCGTTCTTGGCCGCGCGCTCCCAGGTCTGGCGCTTGGCGGCTGCGGCCTTTTCGGCGGCCTTGGCGGCCGCGGCCTCTTCCTTCTGGCGCTGCTTTTCAGCGGCGGCAGCCTCGCGCTCGGCGGCTTTTGCAGCTGCGGCGGCTTCACGCTCGGCGGCCTTGGCGGCAGCAGCCTCTTCCTTTAGGCGCTGCTTCTCGGCGGCGGCTTCCTCGCGCTCGGCGGCTTTCGCCGCCGCTGCTTCTTCCTTCGCCCGCTGCTTTTCGGCGGCCTCGGCGGCGGCCGCGGCGGCGCGCTCGGCCTCGAGCTGCAGCGTGGCGGCCTGGATGATCTCATAGGCCGACTCGTTGTCCACACTCTCGCGGTATTTCAGGTCGAACTCGTCGGCGGCGATACGGCGCTGCACCTCGGCGGGATCGGCCGGGCCCATCAGGCTCTGCGGCGGGAGGATGTTGGCGCGCTCGACCATGCCGGGAATGCCGCTCTCGTCCAGGAAGCTGACCAGCGCCTCACCCACGCCGAGCGCCATCAGCGTCTCCTGCGTATCAAAGGCGGGATTGGCGCGGAAGGCGTTGGCCGCGGCGCGGACCGCCTTCATCTCGGCGGGGGTATAGGCGCGCAGGGCGTGCTGCACACGGTTCGAGAGCTGGGCCAGCACCTCGTCGGGGATGTCGGAGGGGCTCTGGCTGACAAAATAGACGCCGACGCCCTTCGAGCGGATCAGCTTGACGACCTGGACGATCTTCTGCACCAGGGCCTTTTTGGCACCGTTGAAGAGCAGATGGGCCTCGTCGAAGAAGAAGATCATGCGGGGCTTGTCGAGATCGCCGACCTCGGGCAGCTTCTCCTGCAGCTCCGAGAGCATCCACAGCAGGAAGGTCGCATACACGGTGGGGCTCGTGATCAGGCGCTGGGACGAGAGGATGTTGATATAGCCGCGACCGTCGAAATCCGAGCGCATCCAGTCGCGGATGTCGAGCCCGGGCTCGCCGAAGAATTCTTCGCTGTTCTCGCTCTCAAAGGCGAGGAGGGCGCGCTGGATCGCGCCGATGCTGCCGGCCGAGACGTTGCCGTAGAGCGTGGTGAACTCGGCGCGGTTATCGCCGACGTACTGGAGCATGGCGCGCAGGTCCTTCATATCGAGCAGCTTGAGTGCGTGCTCGTCGGCCACCTTGAAGACGATGTTCAGCACGCCCTCCTGGATCTCGGTGAGGTTGAGGAGACGCGCGAGCATCTGCGGACCCATATCGGACACGGTCACGCGCACGGGGATGCCGTTCTCGCCGAAAATATCCCAGAAGCGGGTGGGATAGCCGTGGAAGGAAAAGCCCTCCAGACCAAAGCGCTGGATGCGGCTCTGCATATCCTCGCTGTTCACGCCGGGGGCGCACATGCCGCTCAGATCGCCCTTGACGTCCGAGAGAAACACGGGCACGCCCATCTCAGAAAACGATTCGGCCATCACCTTCATCGTGATGGTCTTGCCGGTGCCGGTCGCGCCGGCGATCAGGCCGTGGCGGTTGGCCATCTGCGGCAGCAGATAGAGTTCCCTGTCCGCGCGGGCGAGATAGAGCTTTTGTTCTTTAACCATGATCCAGACCTCCCTGACTGATTATCTTTTCCCGTTGTAAACATTGCTTTTGCGATCAGCAAAGCTTTATTTGTATAACACCATTAAAAATAATAGCATATTTTGTGCCCGAGCACAACCGCAAAATGCAAGTTAACAAACTGTAAATGTTTCATTTTTTTGACTTCTTCCCGAATTTATCCGTTGAGGAACGGCGGCGGCTATGGTAAACTGTAGAAAAAGAGCTTTGTTTGTCCGCAAGTTCCGATAAAGTGAGTGATCCGTCATGAAACAGCGTGTCCAATCCGCCGTGATCCTGCTGGTGATCACATTTTTATGTGTCTCCCTGTCTGAGATCTCGCGCATCCTCTTTTTTGCCGCCGCCGGTGTGCTCTGCTCCTATGAGCTCAGCCGCGGCGTTGAAAAACTCAATATTTTCTGCTGCGCCTGGGTGATGTACACCCACATGGCCCTGCAGGCGCTCCTCGCGATCATCCACGCGCCGAGCGAATACTGCATCGCCGCGCTGACGCTCTCGATCTTTCTGGCGGGCTTCTCCGGCGTGCTGCATCCGAAGGTGTCCGGCCGCGGCGCCATGTTCACGCTGGCGGGCGTGGCCTATCCGGGCTTCCTGTTTGCGATACTGATGCGCATTGCCGCTTCGGACTACTGGCTCGAGACACTCATCGTCGGCACGGCCTCCACCTGGGTGTGCGACACCTTTGCCCTGCTCGGCGGCAGCCGCTTCGGGCGGCATCTGCTGGCCCCGCGGGTTTCACCCAAAAAGACCGTCGAGGGCGCGCTCTGCGGCGCCGCCTCCTCGCTCGCCGTCGGCATCGTGCTTGCCTTCGTTTTCCCACACATCCCGATGTGGGTACTGATCACCACCTGCCTGCTCGCCTCCTCAATGGGGCAGATGGGCGATCTCGTCGAAAGCCTTGTCAAGCGCATGCTGGGGCTGAAGGATTTCTCGAATCTGATCCCCGGCCACGGCGGTATGTTTGACCGCGCCGACAGTCTGCTCTTCTCGATCCCGACCGCCTTTCTGTGTCTGGATCTGTGCGTGTACTTCCATCTGATGTGAAGATGTAACTGTTCAGTCCCTGACGGGACTAAACAGTTAGAAGGGGAAGCACCCCGCCGCGCGCACTCGGCTTGCGGGGGGACGCCTCGCACACTTGCGGGGCGAGAAGAGTTTTTTCCGAGGCACATGTCCCCGAAAAAAACAGATTTGAATTGTTTTTCGCCTTGCGAGGCGAAAAATCAGAGGCGTTCCCCCTCTGAACTCCCCCCTAATCAGGGCAGACCGAATAGTTACGTGAGGATAATGCTTGCGAAATGTGCAAAAGGATGCGATGAATTCACCGCATCCTTTTGCTGTTTTTATGCCGGGTCCGCCGGCACAGACAGGCATCCGCGGCAGGCGCCGCAGGCAATCAGCCCAGCGTTTACTATAACTTTGTCTCCACGTCCGCCAATGGCGGACGTGGAGACAAAGTTATACTCAGGTTCCGGTTTTCAGATGGTATGCCCGCTTTTGTTCATACATCATCTGGTCAGCCTGCGTTGCGAGAAGCTCGACATCCGCCCCCTTCTGTCCGGCTGCCAGTCCGCACGCGATCGAAATACCGTCTATATGGGGCCCCTTCCATTGGGAAGTTATCGTTTCCAGCCGTTTCAGAGCCAGAGCCGCTGTTTCGGCCGTGTCAGTCATAATCACGCAGAATTCGTCGCCGCCGATCCGGAAAATGTTGTCATTGTTCTCAAAGGCGGCGCGAAGGCACTCGGCCGCGCCTTTGATCAGCGCGTCTCCGGTTTTATGTCCATACGTGTCATTGGCCTGCTTCAATCCGTTCAGATCCGCCATGACGATACATACCACATCCGAGCTGTTCGCCGCAAGCTCATTGATCTTTTCCACATAGGCGCGCCTGTTTTTCAAGCCTGTCAGCTGATCGTAACAGGCGTTCCTTGTCTGGATTTCCACCAGCTTTTTTACGGACTCCGCATAGACGTATCGTTCGAAACGGGCTTTATTGATGATATGTCCGATGATATTTCCCGCAATCGAAAAGATGATCAGGTTCGTCAGGCCCCAGGAATAAATCTCCGGCTCGATGACACCCTTTCCAAAAACCACATAGGCCGCGATCATGCCGGAAAACATGATAAGATCGGATATGGTAGCGTCGATCAGGGCGGTGGGCGCAATGATCGCAAACGCGATTGCCGAGGCCGTCCTGACGTCGGGCTGGTAGATGGCGATGCCGATGCCCGCGCACAAAAGGGTCAGCTCGTACAGATACATCAGCGGCGAGAGCAGCCTTGGGAAGCGTTTTGCGAAAAACTGCGCCTCGCACATGGTTATGACGTTGGACAGCAGCGCCGCGGCATATACTATGCGGCAGGCCGCGTATGCGCTGGAATTGAGCGACAGCACAAGACTCATGACCCAAAACAGAGCCGAGCAGACCGACCATGTGACGATCGATTTCCGGTTGTCCTCGGCGATGGCTTCCCTCACCTGTGAAAGCTGCTCCCGGTCAAGCCCCATATAGAGCAGTTCCTTTATGATCCTGTTTTTCAACGACTGAAATCTCTGCACTGTTCTGTTTCCTTTCAATGCCTGTCATCGGGCGGATGCCCTGTGTGTTGTATGAAAGCGGCCGCGCCCGTGCCTGTCCGGTCTGACAAATCGGCCGCGGTTCTCAGCCGAGGTCGATCCAGTAACGCTCCAGGTATTCCCCTCTCGACGGTTCATATACCGTCGATTCGTAGACCCCGCCGCACTTTCGTATCGTGCGGCGGCTGCCCTCGTTGCCCTTCAGGCAGGTGATCAGCACGCTCCCGATGCCGAGCTTTCTGCATTCGGGCAGCACCAGACGCAGCATCTGCGTCGCGTAGCCGCGCCGCCGCTCGCTCGGCGCGACGGAATAGCCGATGTGCCCGCCGTACTTTTCAAGATAGTCGTTGAAACAGTGACGGATCTGAATGACGCCGACCACCTTGCCGTCGTCTTCCCGGACGTAGATATACTGCGTCCCCGGCACGAGTCCGGGCGGGGTCGTCTCTGGGCGTCGGAGCGCCTCGATCTGGTCCAGCCAGTCCTGCGTCCGCTCAAAGCGCCGCAGCGAGCCGCAGCCGTCCATCGAGTCGCCCGAGGCGAGAAACTCCCGCCGGTAGGCCTGGATCTGCTTGTCGTAGGCCATAGAGGGGGCAATCAGTTGCATATAAACACCTCGGTAAATTGCGATATGGCGGTTTCGTTTTCACTCAAACACCATCTTGGCTGAGCAGTCAGTCTTCGTCAGCGTACAGGATTTTAACGAACTGTGCAGGAGCATACACCGGTATGGGAGCGAGCGCATAATCCCTGAGATTGCGCGTAACAATGCAGTCGATCCCGGCGCGCTCCGCCGCTTCGATCATCACCGCATCCTCATAATCGGAAATATCGCTTGTCAGCGCCCTCCGGCAGTCAATCCCGCAGGTGTCCAGGATCTCAAACAAGCTGAACAGGACACCGAGAACCTTCTTCGTCTCTTCGGCGCTGTGCAGCGCCTTGTGCATCAGGTAGTAAATATCCGTTATGGAATTGGCGGCGAGGAACCCTACACACCGCCGATTGGCCACGGCCAGGAATACCGCCTCGGCGTCCTTGTTGAACGGTTCTCTGCTTTGCAGCGCGTCAATGACGATACAGGTATCAATCAGAACATTCATACCTTGTCTAACCGCTCGCTATGGGCCTGCTCAACGGTCATATCGCCGGGGATGATGCCGAACAAAGATTTTGCCATGTCAACTCTGTCCTGGTAAGGATTCGTAAGTTTGGCAACAACTTTGCCGTTTCGGGTGATGTATATATCCTCCCGCTCCGCCATCAAAAGATACTTGCTTAGGTTCTGCTTCAGCTCTGTTGCGGTAATGGACATGGTGCCCGCCTCCCTTTCGTCAGGATTGGGTTCAACTCTATTATACGTCAATCGTACGATTTTAGCAACAGAATCGTACGATTTTTTCATAGATAGTATGCTTGATAGATGGTTTCAGGGGATTTGCTGGTGTTTGCACCTATCTCATGCACAGCCGCGGGCTGACGCCCGAATGAAGAAATGAAGTCACTCGCTGCGCTCGTTCATGAAGATGGCGGCTGCGCCGCCTGATGAAGCGAAGTCGCCCTCCATTCTCAATTCCTTCGTTCCTTCATTAGCGAAGCGTCTTCATTTCTTCATCCTTCATCAGCCCCGCAGGGGCGACTTCATTGAAAAAAGGACTTGCAAAGCAAGTCCTTTTTTCATGGTGGAGACGGAGGGATTCGAACCCTTGACCTTACGGATGCGAACCGTACGCTCTCCCAGCTGAGCTACGCCCCCATATGCTGTTTTTTTCTCGAGCAAAGGTATTATACCACAAAATTTTTATTTGTAAAGAAAAAGATTGATTATTTCTTTCAGCTGGTGTAAAATAACGATCGTGGCTTTTGACAAGGCTGCACTACCCGGGGAGCCAGCGGTGCCCTGTAACCTGCAATCCGCTATAGCAGGGGCGAATTCCCACCTTCGGATATGTCCTGTGTCGTCTGACCCCGGTAAGCAGCGTTGACGATCCGGTCTCGCGCAAGGTCAACCCGTGAACCATGTCAGGCGGGGAACCGAGCAGCATTAAGCGGTGCTTGGCTTGTGCCGCGGGGCTGCCGGATCCGAGCCGGCTGCCGGCGTAACGGGCATGGTACATTTTTCAACGGTGGGTGTGCAGTCTTGTCAAGGGCCATGTATTTTTATTGTTTTATCGCTTGAACTGGGACGGAGGTGTTCGGCTTGTATCAGGCGCTGTATCGGAAGTGGCGCCCCCAGACCTTTGACGAGGTCGTCGGGCAGGGCCACATCACCGAAACGCTGAAAAACCAGGTAAAAACCGGACGGCTCTCCCACGCCTATATCTTCATCGGCACGCGCGGCACCGGCAAGACCACCTGCGCGCGCATCCTGGCCAGGGCCGTCAACTGCGAACACCCGGTGGACGGCAACCCCTGCGGACACTGCGCCGCCTGCCGCGGCATCGCCGAGGGCACCGTGATGGACGTGGTGGAGCTCGACGCCGCCTCGAACAACGGTGTGGACAACGTGCGTGCCCTGCGCGAGGAGGCCGTATTCTCCCCCACCGCGGTCAAAAAGCGCGTGTACATCATCGACGAGGTGCATATGCTGTCGGTCGCGGCCTTCAACGCGCTGCTGAAGATCCTCGAGGAGCCGCCCGAACATTTGATGTTCATTCTGGCGACGACAGAGCTCCAGAAGGTCCCGGCCACGATCCTCTCGCGCTGTCAGCGCCACAGCTTCAAGCGCATCGACACACCGGAGATCGCCGCCTATCTCGAGACGATCGCCGCGCGTGAGAATATGCAGCTGACGCATGAGGCCGCCGAGCTGATTGCCCGCATGGCCGAGGGCGGCCTGCGCGACGCGCTGAGCCTTCTGGACCAGTGCTCGGCGAGCGCGAACATCGACGTGGACGCGGTCTACTCGGCGATGGGACTCGCCGGAAACCGACGCATTGCCCAGCTGCTGCGGCACATCATCCGACACGAGACGCAGAGCGCGCTTGAAGATTTTTCGTCGCTCTGGATGGACGGGAAAGACCCCGCTACCTTGCTCAACGAGCTGTCCGGGCTGCTGCGCGACGTGCTGATGCTGCACGTGGCCCCGCAGGGCGGGCGACAGCTGCTCTCGGCCGGCTACGACGGCGAGACGCTGCGCTTCTTCGCCCAGCGCATGACGACCGAAGAACTGCTGTGCGCGATGGAGACCGTGCAGAGCACCCAGAGCAATATGCGCAGCACGTCGAGTCCGCGCCTTGCGGCCGAGCTGTGTCTGATCTCGCTGTGTGACAACACACTGGGCGAGAGCGTCAAGGAGCTGCGCGCGCGCATCTCCCGCGTCGAGGAGCAGCTGAAAAACGGCATTGTCGCGGTGCAGGCTGCGCCGGCACGCAGCCCGGCCCCCGCCTATGACGGCGATGACCTGCCGGATTCGCAGCCGGAACCGGATTATGACGAGCCCGTACCGGATAATGACAGCGAGACGGACAGCGCGTGCGAAGCCCCGGCCTTTGTTGCCCCGGTTGAGGACAGCGATACCTTCGACGACGAGCGCGGCCCCTGGGCCATGGACGAGGCACCGTCCGATGCGGTGCAGCCGCCGCTTCCCGCGCCGACGCGCGGTGAGCCGCCCGCCCCGGTGCGAGCGGCTGCTCCGGCACGAGCAACTGCACCGGAACCCGTTGCGGCTGTCCAGTCCGGCGGCGGTGTACTGAACGACGCCATGTGGAAACAGCTCTGCGAGCTGGTTGCGCCGAAGCTCTCGGGTGATCTGCGCAGCACGCTCGACCGCAGTGACGTCATCCGCGCCGTTCAGGACGGCAACACCCTGCGGATCGAGGTCGTCCCCGGTTTCATCTACAGCCGCTTCTCGCGGCGTGAGGTTCTCGACCACTTTGCCGCGGCGGCTTCCCAGCTGCTCGGGCGCGAGATGCGCGCGGTGATAGGCGAATACCGCAGCGAACAGCCGGCGAAGCGCAGTCTGGACGAGCTGCGCCCCTTCCCCGAGGTCAAGTTCATCAACGAATAAGATATAGCATATATATAAGAATTGGAGGAATACACTATGGCAAAAGGCGGATTTCGCGGCGGTTTTCCCGGCGGCGGCAATCAGATGCAGATGATGAAGCAGGCCCAGAAAATGCAGCAGGAATTTCTGAAGATGCAGCAGGAGCTGGAGTCGTCCAAGTTTGAGGGCACGGCCGGCGGCGGCGCGGTCAAGGCCGTGGTCTCCGGCACCCATCAGTTTGAGAGCGTCACGATCGACCCCGAGGTCGTCGACCCCGAGGACGTTGAAATGCTGCAGGATCTGGTCCTCGCCGCTGTCAACAGCGCGCTGAAGGCCGCGGACGATCAGACCAACGCGTCGATGTCCAAGCTGCAGGGCGGCATGGGCGGTCTCGGCGGACTGGGCGGTCTGTTCTAAACTATTCTTATCTTTCCGCAGTGGCTGCCGCCCAGCTCATGGCCGGGTCAGGCACAGAAACCTGAATAAACGCAAATCCCGAGCGAATTCGCAGCAATCTGCGTTTTCGTCCGGGATTTCTATACAATTTAAATCTGTTTTGCCGGGCTTACCTTGACCGTAGGGCGGGATGCCCTCATCCCTCCGCGCAAACCGTGGGATCGGCACGGAGGCATCTGGGGGTGCCTCCCTACGGACTGTAAAATGACACGGTGCCTCTATCGGCGCCGTGTCATGTTATATATGAGAGTATTTTAAATTGTTTCGAGATCCTTAAGGAACAGCGCGGCCTGAGCGTCGGAGGGCATCAGGAAACCGGTGCGCGGCGAGACCGTGAAGTCCATGACCGCGGGGCCGTCCATCAGGCAGCTGCGCTTGAACTGCTGGCTGAACAGGCGCTTGCACCAGCTCGTGAGCCAGCGCTTCATCTCCTCGCGCGTATACTCCCCGGCGTAGGCCAGCATCGCGAGACGGTAGGTCTTGCTCGGCGTAAAGCCGCAGCTGAGAATGCAGTAGGTGAAGAAGTCCTGCAGGCTGTACGAGCCGACGGCCTCCTCGCTCTTCTGTTCGATCATGTCGTCGTGGATCGGCAGCAGCTCGGGCGTCACCGGGCAGTCCAGCACATCGTAGAGCGCAGCCTTGAGTTCCTTGTCCTCGGTGGTCGAGGCGATATAGCTGACGTTCGCGCGCACCTGCGTCTTCGTAAGACCGAGGTTGACGTCATAGTTGGCCGTGTGGTCGCCGTTGTAGGTGCACCAGCCGTCGATGAACTCGCTGAGATCCTCGGTGCCGACATCGAGACCGTTGACCTTGTTGGCAATGTCCATCAGTACCTGCGTGCGCTCGCGCGCCTGGGCGTTCTCGAAGGCCACGGAGTAGTCGTCGTGCGCGTGTCCGATGTCGTCGAAGTGCTGGTAGACGGACTCCGAAATATCAATGACGCGCACATCGCAGCCCCAGCGCTCGGCCACGACGACCGCGTTGTTCTTGGTGCGGCTGGAGGTGCCGAAGCAGGGCATCGTGCAGGCAATCACGTTTTTCGACGGCAGGCCCATCTTGCGCACGGCCATCGCGCAGACCATCACACACAGCGTCGAGTCGACGCCGCCGGAGATGCCGACGACGCAGTGGTCGAGATGCGCGTATTCCATGCGCCGCACGAGACCGTTGACCTGGATATCGAGCTGGCGGCGGCAGTAGGCGGGCAGCTCCTCGGCCGTGGCCGGGAGATGCGGATAGCGGCGGAAGGTACGCGTCAATGCGGTCTCGGAAAGCTCGTCCGCGCCGAATTCGACCTCGCTGTATTCCTCGCTGCCGCCGAAAGTACCAGCGGCCAGGCGGAGGTTTTCGAGCAGCTGCACGTCGATCTCGCTGACAGCGCAGCTGTCCGCGCCCTCGCTCTGGGCAAGGATCTCGCCGTTCTCGGCCACGAGGCAGAGCCCGGAGTAGACGCGGTCGGTCGTGCTCTCGCCCCGGCCGGGGGCGGCGAGCACCAGACCGCACTTGAGGCGGCGGCTGTCCGCAACGATGCGCAGCATGGCATCATCGGTGGAGCTGACGGTCTCGGCAAACGAGGCCATCTGGGCAATCACGGTCGCCCCGGCGGCCGCGTGCGCCGCGGCGCGGCTGAGCGGCAGATCGAGCTCTTCGCCGAGCTCGACGCCCACCTTCAGCTCGGGCAGGGCGGCGTGAGTAAAGAGCGTATCTGCCCCGACATAGACCAGATGATCCCGGTCGAGCCGCCACGCGGCACAGCTGAGCGTCCCGCCAAACTTCGGCACAAGCCCCAGCACCTCGCCGCCACAGACGGCGGCCGCCGCGCTGACGACCTGCCCGTCCAGGATGACCGGCAGACCGACAAAGGAGAGCACATCGGTCTCGGCGGTCTCTTCCGCCACACGCAGCAGCGCGCGGCGCGCACCCTCGAGCAGCACCCGGTGACCGGTCAGGTCAAAGCAGGTGACGCCCGTCAATGTCAGTTCAGGGAAAACCAGAACCTTGACGCCCTTGTCGTCCGCCTCGCGGATGGCGCGGACCACGGTCCCGGCGTTGGCATCGCAGTCGCCCAGCGCGATCACGGGGCTGGCGGCTGCGGCCTTGACAAATCCATCTTTCATGAAAACGCCTTTCCGGGATTAAAATTTGATGCGCTCGGCGATGTAGTTTTTCACCTCGCCGATGGGCAGGCGGACCTGCTGCATCGTATCGCGCTCGCGGATCGTGACGCAGCCGTCAGCCGGGTCGGTCTCGGTGCCGACCGTGTTGAAGTCGAAGGTGATGCAGAACGGCGTGCCGATCTCGTCCTCGCGGCGGTAGCGCTTGCCGATCGAGCCGGTCTCGTCGTAGTCGCACATGAACTCTTTGCTGAGTTCCTGATACAGCTCGAGCGCGGGGCCGGTCAGCACGTCCTTGCGGCTGAGCGGCAGGATCGCGCACTTGTAGGGCGCGAGAGCCGGGTGCAGGTGCAGCACGGTGCGCACGTCGTCGTTGCCCTTCTTGTCCTGGCCGACAACCTCTTCGTCGTAGGCTTCGCACAGGAAGGCCAGCATCACACGGTCGCAGCCCAGCGAGGGCTCGATGACGTAGGGGATATAGTGCTCGTTCTTCTCCTGGTCGTAATAGGTCAGATCCTGGCCCGAGGCCTCCTGATGGCGGCCGAGGTCATAGTCGGTACGGTCGGCGATGCCCCAGAGCTCGCCCCAGTCGGTGAACGGGAAGGCGTACTCGATATCGGTGGTGGCGCGGGAGTAGAAGGCAAGCTCGGCCTTCTCGTGGTCGCGCAGGCGCAGGTTCTCCTCCTTGATGCCGAGAGAGAGCAGCCAGTTTTTGCAGAAGTCCTTCCAGTAGGCAAACCACTCGAGGTCGGTGCCGGGCTGGCAGAAGAACTCGCACTCCATCTGCTCGAACTCGCGGGTGCGGAAGATGAAGTTGCCCGGGGTGATCTCGTTGCGGAAGGCCTTGCCGACCTGGCAGACGCCAAAGGGCAGCTTTTTGCGCGTGGTGCGCTGGATATTCGAGAAGTTGACAAAGATGCCCTGGGCCGTCTCGGGACGCAGATAGCAGGTGGAGGAGGAATCCTCGGTCACGCCGATGGCCGTCTTGAACATCAGGTTGAACTTGCGGATCGGGGTGAAGTTGTGCTTGCCGCAGACGGGGCATACGATGTCCTCGTGCGAGGCGATAAAGGCGTCCATCTCGTCAAAACTCATGGCGTCGACGTTGACCTCGCCGTGCACGTCGCCGATCAGCTTGTCGGCGCGGTGGCGGGCCTTGCAGCTCTTGCAGTCGAGCAGCGGATCGGAAAAGCTGGAGACGTGGCCGGTCGTGACCCAGGTCTGCGGGTTCATGATGATGGCGGCGTCCAGGCCGACGTTGTAGCGGCTCTCCTGGACGAACTTCTTCAGCCAGGCCTTCTTCACGTTGTTCTTGAGCTCCACGCCCAGCGGGCCGTAGTCCCAGGAGTTGGCGAGACCGCCGTAAATGTCGCTGCCGGCGTACACAAAGCCGCGGTTTTTGCACAGGGCGACGATCTTGTCCATCGTTTTGTCTTGTTTATTCATGGTAATTCCTTTCCCGTGGCTGGCTGCCACAGAGATATATTATCGGTTGCCCGACAAAATATTAATATATCATATTTAACTGCACGGTGCAAGCGCTTCTTCCGCCGTTTTCGCCGGTTTCTGAAGGATCTTAATTTTTGTTTTTTTAGATTTTTTTGTTAACATCCGGCAAAAACTATTGTATAATAACCGTTACCTGACAGTAACAGAGAGAGGTATTGATCTATGGGAGCACACGACGCACCTGCGCCAAAGAAAGAGAGCACGCCCGCTCGCCGCGTCGATACGGCCGCCGTACGGCGCAGCCCCGCAGCGCCGGAAAAACCGGCAAAGCCCGTCCGTGACGGCGCAGCGGAAAGGTCCAACACACGCCCCAGCGCAGCGAAACGGGAAAACGGCACGCGTCGGGCCGGCCCCTCGCCGAAGCTGATGCTGCTTGTCTATGTCTTTATTCTGATTGCCGCGGTCTTCTCGATCGACGCACGCCACTCGGTTCTGACGCTCAACGGCGACGCCGAGATGACCGTCCCCTACGGCAAGCCCTTCGATGATCCCGGCGCAAGCGTCGTCTCGACCGGCAAGCTGTTCGGCACGATCCGCCGCCCGGGCAAGATCGTCAGCGCCACCGCGCTCGACGTCAGCACGCTCGGCGAGACCGTGATCGACTATGGCTACTCGTCCAAGGGCGAGGAGCAGCACGTCATGCGCCGCGTCACCGTGGCCGATACCGAAGCGCCTGTCATCACCCTGGTCGAGGACAAGGTGACCGCCTCCAGCTGGTTTACCGGCTATGAGGATCCGGGCTACTCCGCCACAGACAATCTGGACGGCGATCTGACCGACAAGGTCACAGTCACGCGGCTCGCCGATCAGATCGTCTACACCGTGACGGACTCCTCCGGCAACGAGGCCAAGGCTGTGCGCGATCTGGGCTTTTCGATCGCCGCGCCGGCCATCGTGCTGATTGGCGGTGAGGAGGTCGACGTCCCGGCGGCCATGACCTTTACCGACCCCGGCTACACCTGCATCGACAACAAGGAGAACGACTACACCGACCTTGTCAAGGTCAGCGGCAGCGTGATCCCCTACAAGGTCGGCGACTATACGCTGACCTACACGGTCACGAATGATATGGGCGACAGTGTGAAGGCCGAGCGTCTGGTGCACATCATCGGCGCCGAGCGCAAGGACCCCGTGATCCCCGAGGGGAAGACCATCTACCTGACCTTCGACGACGGCCCCGGCCCCTACACGAACGGCCTGCTGGACCTGCTGGCGCGCTACAACGTGAAGGTGACCTTCTTCGTCACCGGGCTTGAGCCCGACTATGCCGACTGCATCGGCCGCGCCTACCGCGAGGGCCACGCGATCGGTGTGCACACCTTCAGCCACAACTACCGCCAGATCTACCGCAGCGAGCAGGCCTTCTTTGACGACTTCATGGCCTGTGAAGAGCTTGTCAAAGCGCAGACAGGCAGCTATACAACGCTCATGCGCTTCCCCGGCGGCTCGTCGAACAACGTGAGTAACTTCAATCCCGGCATCATGCGCCGCCTGGCGAACATCATGACCGACATGGGCTACCACTATTTTGACTGGAACGTGTCGAGCGGCGACGCCGGCGGCACCACCAGCACCAGCGGCGTGATCGCGAACGTCACGACCGGCCCAAACGGCGTCTGGAAGAACGATGCGAGCGTGGTTTTGCAGCACGATATCAAGGATTTCAGCGTGGCCGCCGTCGAACAGATCATCATCTGGGGGCAGAAGAACGGCTATCAGTTTCTCCCGCTGCAGGAGGACAGCTACGGCGCCAAGCACGGGATTATAAATTAACATTTCTCTTTCGTCCTCTTCCGCATCCGCGGAAGAGGACGTTTATTATCTTCCGTTGACATTTTCCCCCATGCGTATTATATTGTATCTGCGCCGCACCCGGCCTGAGCGGGGCGACAGCAGAAAGGAATTGAATATGGAAAAAAGCAAACGCATGGACACCCGCACCCTCACCGGCCTTGCGCTGTTCACGGCCCTCGTTGTCGTGCTGCAGCTGATGGGCGCCTTCATCAAGCTCGGGCCCTTCTCGATCTCGCTGACGGCCGTGCCGATCATCGTCGGCGCCGCGCTCTACGGCCCCGCGGCCGGCGCGTGGCTCGGCGGCGTGTTCGGTCTCGTCGTGATGTTCACCGATACGGCGCTCTTCATGCCCGTCAGCCCCATCGGCACCATTCTGACAGTCATGCTCAAGGGCATCTGCGGCGGCTTTCTCTCGGGCCTTTGCTACAAGGCACTGGCGGAGAAAAACGAGTGGATCGCCGTTCTGGCCGCCTCGATCGTGTTTCCCGTCGTGAACACCGGGCTGTTCCTCGTGGGCTGCCGGTTATTCTTTATGCCGCTCATCAACGAGTGGGCCGCCGCTGCGGGCTTTGAGAACGCCGGTACCTTTATGGTCACCGGCATGGTCGGTTTGAACTTCCTTGTGGAGCTCGCGATCGACCTTGTGCTCAGCCCCGTGATCCTGCGTCTTGTCAAGCTTGGCAGAAAGGACAGGTAATCCTATGATTCTCGCAGTTGACGTCGGCAATACCAATATCGTCCTCGGCTGCATCGAAGAGGGCCGCATCGTCAATACGGTGCGGCTGCACACCGACGATCGCAAGACCGCGGCCGAGTACGCCATCACGCTCAAAGAGCTCTTCGATGTCTTCGGCATCGACTTTCAGGCGTTCGAAGGTGCGATCCTCTCCTCGGTGGTCCCCTCCGTGACCGAGGCGCTCTCTATCGCCATCTCGCGTCTGACCGGCGTGAACTGCCTGGTCGTCGGTCCCGGCGTGAAGACCGGCATGAACGTCCGCATCGACGATCCCGGCACGCTCGGCTGCGACCTTGTGGTCGGCGGCGTGGCCGCGATCGCCTATTACGGCACGCCTGCGATCGTGATCGACCTCGGGACCGCCACAACGATCACCGTGGTCGACAAGGACAAGTGCTTTCGAGGCGGCGCGATCCTGCCGGGCGTGAAGCTCTCGTACAACGCGCTGGCCGCGGGCACCAGCCTGCTGCCCAATATCTCGATCGTCCCGCCGAAAAAATGCATCGCCACCAACACGGTCGACTGCATGCGCTCCGGCGCCGTCTACGGCAGCGCCGCAATGATCGACGGCATGATCGACCGCATGGAGAGCGAGCTCGGCATGCCCTGCCATCTGATCGCCACCGGCGGTCTTGCCTCGAGCATCGTCTCGTGCTGCACGCATGAAATCGTCTGCGACGACGATCTGCTGCTCAAAGGCCTGTGGCATTTGTACCAGAAAAACTGCTGATTTCCTTGCTGAAGGGCAAATACGTCCGGTAAATGTAGGGGCGACCCTTGCGGTCGCCCGCACGCTATCAGAAAACATGAAAAATGTGAGGTATTTCGCAGATATTGCGATTATACCTCACATTTCTTATGCTAATAGATAATTGAGCACGGGCGACCGCAAGGGTCGCCCCTACGCCATCTGTTCTTACTTCAGGTTTTCTTCGATCAGCGCAAGGTCGCCGTAGAGGATCGAATCGTCGCCGAGAGCGGCGATCTTGATATCGACGCTCGAGCGGATCTGCGGCATGCAGTAGCGGTCAACCTCGGCGAGGATCTTCTTGAGGAAGACGTCGCCCACAGCCTCGATCACGCCGCCGCCGTAGACCACGAGGTCGGGCGAGAAGGTGTTGATCATGTTGCCGGTCGCAATCGCGAGATAGTGGCAGGCGCGGTCCACGGCCTCCGTGGCCACGGCGTCTTTGGCGGCGAGCGCCTTTTTCAGGTACTTGCTGCGGAACGGCCCATCCTTGACGGCGTCGGCCATCAGGCTCTCGCGGCCGCGGCCGACCTGCTGGCGGATATAGGCGCTCATGCCCTGCTTGCTCGAGAAGGTCTCGAGACAGCCGCGCTGCCCGCAGTTGCACAGCGGTCCCTCGGGGTCGAGGATCATGTGGCCGTACTCGGCGGCCTTAAACTGGTTGCCGGTGTAGAGCTCGCCGTTGAGGACAAGTCCGCCGCCCATGCCGGTGCCGACGAAGAAGCCCACGATGTTGCGGTAACCCTGGGCCGCGCCGTACTTATACTCGCCGAGGACGCCCAGGTTCACGTCGTTGCCGACGAAGAACGGGATGCCGAACTTCTTTTCCATCGCGCTCTTCATGTCGTAGTCGCGCCAGGGCAGGTTCGGCGTAAAGAGCACAACACCGCGCGTCTGGTCGATGACGCCGGGCGCGCAGGACGCGATGGCCTTGATCTTGTCCCGCTTGATGCCGGACTCCTTGATCATCTCTTCGACGACGCTGACGATGACCTTCTCGACGTTCTGGCTCTCGCCGCCCTCTGCTTTGGAGCGCTTTTTCAGCCGGTAGATGATCTCCTTCTTCTCGTTGAAGATCGCGCCCAGGACCTTGGTCCCACCGACGTCCAGGCATATGCAATAGGATTCAGCCATAGTGTTACCTCCCTGCTTCCGCATGGCGGAAGATTTTTTATTCTGCGTATCGACTGTCGTCAGACGCCATAGCTCTTGCCTCGCGTAAGCGTCGGGGAGAGGTGTCACGAAGTGACGGAGAGAGGCCGCCATCCGCACAGGAATGCCCCTCTCAGGCGCTGCGCGCCAGCTCTCCCCTCGCCTTGCGGCGGGGGCGAGCCAAGAAAACTTAATTAGGATTCGTGCTTGATAAAATAGCCGATACCCATATTATTTATCAGCCCTTCAGCACCCATTTGAGCCGCTGCCAGAAGCCCTTCGGGACTTCGACCTCGGGCGCGGACACAGCAGGCACGACCGGCTGTGCAACCGGCGGTACGACCGGCGCAGGCGCAGCGGCTTCCGCGCTTGCGGCCGGAGCCGGGGCCGGCGCAACGGCTGGCGCTTCCGCAATGGATACGGCAGGCGCAGCCGCAGCTGTGGCCGCTGCGCTCGGTTCAACCGGCGCGGGGCTCTGTTCGGGCATGGGGGCATCCGTCTCCGCGATCTCCGCGCTCTCCGCAGCCGCTGTGCTATCAGCCGGTGCCGCCGGCATCGTCACACGGTAATTCGAGAAATACTGGTAGAGCGCCTCCTGGGACGAGGTCCCCTCGCCGCCCTCCTCGCGCAGATAGCGGCCGTCGGGCTGCATCGTGCGGGATTTTTCTTTATCCGCGCGCAGTGCGTCGAGGATCGTATTGAGCTGCGCGCGCGTATCGGGCGTGACGGCCTCGATAAAGGCCTCGACGCGGCGCTCGAGATTGCGGTTCAGCAGGTCGCCGGAGCCGATGAAGATGCGCTGCTCGTTCCCGTCGCCGAAGCTGTAGATGCGCGAGTGCTCGAGCCAGCGGCCGACGACCGAGGTGACCGTGATATTTTCGGTCTTGCCGGGGATGCCGGGCAGCAGGCTGCAGATGCCGCGGATGAAAAGCTCGACCTTCACGCCGCTCTGGGAGCACTCGATAAGCTTCTGCATGACCTCGGCGTTGTTGACGGCGTTGGCCTTGATGGCGACGTGGCCGCGTGTGCCCTTGGCGATCTCGGCATCGAGGAATTCGAGCACGCGGCTCTTGAAGCTCAGCGGCGCGACCCAGAGGAATTTCGTCTCGGGCGGCAGCTCGGCGTTGACGAGCGCGGCGAAGGTGGCCTCGGCGTCCTCGCCGGCGGCGGGATTGGCCGTGATCAGCGAGAGGTCGGTGTACTGCTCGCTGGTGACCTCGTTATAGTTGCCGGTGCCGACCTGGGTGATGTAGGAGATGTTGCCCTCGTGCTGGCGTGTGATGACGCAGAGCTTTGAGTGCACCTTATGCTCGGGCAGGCCGTAGATCACGCGGCAGCCCGCATCCTCGAGCATCTCGGAATAGTCGATGTTGTTCTGCTCGTCAAAGCGGGCGCGCAGCTCGAGCAGGCAGAGCACGTCCTTGCCCTTGTCGGCCGCGTAGGCCAGGGCCGCGGCGATCTTGCTGCTGGCCGACATGCGGTAGAGCGTGATCTTGATCGAGAGCACCTCCGGATCGTCGGCGGCCTCGTAGATCAGATCCACAAAATTCAGCATGCTCTGGAAAGGATAGCTCAGCAGCAGGTCATGCTTCTCGATATACTGAAAATACTGGCCCTTCTGCAGCCCGATCTCGCGCGCGGGACGGCGGTCGGGGTAGCTGTAGCCATCGCGCTTCTGGATGCAGGAGCGGAAGGACAGGTTGAAGGGGATCGTGGTATTAAAGACGATGTTCTCCTGCACCTTCAGCTTTTTGAGCAGCAGGCCGCGGGCAGGGTCACTCAGCTTGCCGTAGATGCGCACACGCACGATCTGCTCGCGCTTGCGCTTGGTGAGCATCGTGGCCATCTTCGCGCGCAGGTCGCTGTCCTCGGCCGCGGAGAGCAGCACGTCGGCATTGCGCGTGACGCGCACGATGGCCGATTCGCGGATCGTCTCCTTTTTCAGCAGCAGTGGAAGGAAATGCCGCACGAGGTGGTTTGTCATGACGATCTTCTGCTTGCCCTCGATCTCAAAGCTCATGTAGGCCGGCAGACGGTGCAGCGGGATGACGCACAGGCGTCCGATCGATTTGCTGTCGCCGAGGAAGGCGATCAGATAGGACTCCTGCCCCCACAAAAAGGGCAGCGGCTGATCGGGCTCGACATACTTGGGGAACAGCATATCCCGGATATCGCCGAAGAGCTTTTTGCTCATCAGCTCGTCGACCTTGCTGACCTTTTTGAAATCCAGCACCTCGATGCCGTCGTTGTGGAGCTCGGCGCGGATGGCCTTCCACACGCTCTCGCTGAGCGCCTGCTGCTCGCGCGTGATGCGCAGCACCTCGGCGATGGTCTCGCTCGGGCGCATATCGGTGACGGCGTCGCGCTTGTTGGGCTCGAGCATGGCGCGGTGGGTCAGGATGCCGATGCGCACACGGTAGAATTCCTCCAGGTTCGACTGGTAAATCATCAGGAACTTCAGCCGCTCGAGCAGCGGCACCGTGGTGTCGGCCGCCTCCAGCAGCACGCGTTCGTTGAAGGCCAGCCAGCTGATCTCGCGGTTTATAAAGCAACTGGGCTCCTCCGCGGCGGTTTTTTTCTCTTTCTCTGCCATGGTGTGTGTTACAGTCCTCTCGCGATATGTTTTTCGCAGGCCTTCTCCAGCGCGTCGATCAGCAGCCGGAGCGTCTTGATGCGGGCGTATTTCTTGTCGTTGGATTCGATGATGTGCCAGGGGGCGTTCTCGGTGCTGGTCTTCTCGATCATCTCGTCGATCGCCGCTTCATACTGCGGCCATTTTTCGCGGTTGCGCCAGTCCTCCTCGGTCAGCTTCCACTGCTTTTCGGGGGTGTTCTGCCGGTCGGTGAAGCGTGCGAGCTGGGTATCCTGGTCGATGTGGATCCAGAATTTCAGCACGACGGCGCCCCAGTCGGTCAGCTGGCGTTCAAACTCGTTGATCTCGTTATAGGCGCGCTTCCAGTCGTCCTCGCTGCAGAAGCCCTCGAGCCGCTCGACCATCACGCGGCCGTACCAGGTGCGATCGAAGATGCAGATGTGGCCGCTGCGCGGCAGTCTGGTCCAGAAGCGCCAGAGATACTGGCGGTTGAGCTCGTGCGGCTCAGGCGAGGCGATCGGCATCACGTCGAAGCCACGCGGGTCGAGAGGTTTGGCGATGCGGCGGATGTTGCCGCCCTTGCCGGCCGCGTCCCAGCCCTCGTAGCAGAGCACCACAGGGATCTTACGGCGGTAGACGAGGTTGTGGAGCTCGCCCAGACGCTTCTGCAGCTTTTTGAGCTGCTCGTCATAGTCCTCATCGCTGATCGTGGGCGAGAGATCGACCTCGGCGAGCTTCGGCATAGCCACCAGCGGGAATTTTTCCTTGAAGGGCTTGCCGACATAGCGGCCCTCTTCCAGTCCTTTGTCGATCAGCTCGACCAGCAGCCGGAGCGCGTCGCGCACGGCCTTTTTGCGCTTTTCGCCGTCAAGCACGTGCCAGGGCACGGTCTCGCCCGTCTCGGCCATGAATTCTTTATAGGTCTCTTTAAACAGCTCATATTCGCGGTGCTGCCAGAGGTCGTCCTCGGTGACGCGCCACTCGGTCTCGTAATTCTTCTTCTGCGCGCGCAGACGCTCTTTCTGCTCGTCCTCGCCGATATCCAGGAAGAGCTTGAGCATCAGATAGCCGCCGTCGCGCAGCTGCCGTTCAAACTCCTGCACCTGACGGACGCGCCCGCGGTATTCCTTCTTGGTGATGTCACGGCGGAGCAGCTTGCGCACCGCGCTCTCCATCCAGCCGGAGTTATAGAACATGATTTTGCCGTTCTCCGGAATCGCCTTGGCGAAGGGATACAGGAAGGGATAGCGCTCCTCCGCCTCCGGCACAACGGCGGGTGAGGTGACGTTGTAAAAGCGCGGGTCGATCTCGCTGATCAGCTCGCCGATCAGACTGCCCTTGCCGGCCCCGGCCCAGCCCTCGACCAGCACGATGACCGGCAGCTTCTTCTCCCGGATCAGCTGCTGCTGGGCCATCAGTCGTTCGCGCAGCTCGCGGATTTCCTGTTTGAGTCCGGATTTCTCCTTCTTTTCCTCGCTTTGAGCGGTATCTTTGGCTTTTTTATCTTCTTTCATTTTTCTCGCCCCTTCCATGTATGATAAATCCGATATAATGCGTTTCTACATTATTAACTATTTGAAGTCATTCTACAACAGCTGCCCAAGCAAGTCAATGGAGCAGTTTCAGATTTTAGGCAGATCGCCGATTTTTGACAGCCGGTTTTGCCCTTGGCGGGGAAAACCTATTGCCTCTGCCTGTATGTCGTGGTAAAGTAATGGAGAATACACGCACGACAAGGAAGAAAGTCTATGAACCTGGAATTTGTCCGCAAGCTTACGATCCCGAAGGAGGTCAAGGAGCTCTACCCGCTGACAGCCGAGATGGCCCGCACCCATGAAGAGCGGCTGCGGCAGGAGGAGGCGATCCTCAGCGGTGAAGACGACCGTCTGCTGCTGATCATCGGCCCCTGCTCGGCCGACCGGCAGGACAGCGTGCTGGACTATCTGACGCGCCTGCGCGAGCTGCAGGAGCAGGTCCAGGACCGCATTTTCATCGTGCCTCGGGTCTACACCAACAAGCCGCGCTCGAGCGGTCTGGGCTACAAGGGCATGCTCCACCAGCCGGATCCCGGGGAAAAGCCCGATATGTTCAAGGGCATCATCGCCATCCGCGAGCTGCACATGCGCGTGGTGCGCGAAACCGGCTTCATCAGCGCTGACGAACTGCTGTATGCCGAAAATCACCGCTATCTCGACGACCTGCTCGGCTATGTGTCGGTGGGGGCGCGATCGGTGGAAAACCAGCAGCACCGCCTGACGGCGAGCGGCATCGACGTGCCTGTCGGCATGAAGAATCCGACGAGCGGCGATCTCTCCGTGCTGATGAATGCGCTGACCGCCGCGCAGAGCCGCCACACCTTCATCTACCGCGGCTGGGAGGTACACTCGCAGGGCAACCCCTTCTCGCACGTCATATTGCGCGGCTATGTGGACAGGGGCGGCCACACCCACCCCAATTACCACTACGAGGACATTCTGACCGTCAGCCGGCTCTACGAGCAGCACCCGGGGCTGAAAAACCCCGGCATCATCATCGACACGAATCACGCCAATTCCGGCAAGCAGTATCTCGAGCAGCCGCGCATTGCCGAGGAGGTCATGCACAACCGGCGCATCAACCCGATGCTGCGGCAGCTTGTCAAGGGGCTGATGGTCGAGAGTTATCTTGTCGACGGCTGCCAGAGCGTGGGCGGCGGGGTCTACGGGCAGTCGATCACCGACCCCTGTCTCGGCTGGGAGAAAACCGAGAGATTTATATACAAACTGGCCGAGATGGCGTAGTCAGGCTCGGCAGTTTGAAAAAAGAAGAGAGGCGGCAGCTTGGGCAGCTCCGCCTCGTCCTGTAAAATGGCAGTATTAGAATTTGACAAAACATGGCGCAAAGGGTAGAATAAAGCTAACCTTGCAAGAGGCCACCGGAGAAATCCGGGCAAAAGGAATGCGCTGTTGAAACTATGGCGGTTGGCCACTTCCCTATGAGGGGAGGTGGGGCTTATGGGTAAGCGGAGAGTTTTCCGTTTTCTGCTGTGCCTCATCGTGATCGTTTTGATCATGATGTACATAGCACCAAAGGCTTATTGAGCTTTAAAAGCTCGTTGACCGCCCGGCTGGCTCCCGAGCGGTCAACATTTTCTTGACCAATCATTAAGGGTCAACCGTCAAATCAACAGCGCCCTTTTGTATCTTTATTATACCACGCGGGGTTGTTTTGTCAAGCGGCAAAGCACCCCGCTTCTTGCGGCGGGATAGGAATACCGCATACTGCGCATCTTGTATGATCTTATCCCTGCTGCGATTTTTTCAGTGCCTCGGCGATCGCGGCGCGCTTGGCGCAAAGTGCGTAGGGAGGCATCCCTTGATGCCTCCGCAGACCTGCGCAAAGAACCGCGGAGCGATCTGGGGATCGCTCCCTACGGTAGTGTTTTTCTTTTCATCCCTGCTGCGATTTTTTCAGTGCCTCGGCGATTGCGGCGCGCTCGGCGCATAGCGCGTAGGGAGGCATCCCTTGATGCCTCCGCAGACCTGCGCAAAGAACCGCGGAGCGATCTGGGGATCGCTCCCTACGGTAGTGTTTTTCATTTCATCCCTGCTGCGACTTTTTCAGCGCCTCGGCGATCGCGGCGCGCTCGGCGCAGAGCTGCTCCCAGGTCTTCTCCCCGGCCATCAGTGCGGCCAGGCGCTTCATCTCCGCCGGCACGTCGATCTTCTGCGGACAGGCCGCGCGGCATTTGCCGCAGCCGATGCAGGCGTCGGCCATCTTCCCCTCGCCGAGCGCGGTATAGCGCGCGACGACGTTGAAGCTCCGCGTGACCGACATCTCGTTGGCCATGTTCATCAGCAGCGGGATATCGAGCTGCTTCGGGCAGCCGGCGCAGCAATAGCGGCAGGCCGTGCAGGGAATCATGCTCGTCAGGCTGACGCGGATCTCGTCGAGCAGGGCAAGCTCCTCGGCATTGAGCGGCTTATGCTCGGAGAAGGTCTTGAGGTTATCCTGCATCTGCGCGAGATTCGACATGCCGCTGAGGATCACCGTGGGCTGCGGCACCGTGGCAAGCCAGCGGAAAGCCCAGGCCGGGGTGCTCTCGTCCGGACGCAGCGCGCGCATGCGCGCCTCAAAGTCGCCGTCAAACCGGGCCAGCTTCCCGTCGCGGACAGGCTCCATGACCCACACCGGCAGGCCGGCCTCGCGCAGGATCTGCACCTTGCGCTCGGCGTTCTGCAGCTTCCAGTCGATATAGTTCAGCTGGATCTGGCAGAACTCGAGATCCTTGCCGTACTCTTTGACAAAGGACTCAAGCGCATCGGCGCCTGCATGGCACGAAAAGCCGAGATGGCGGATGCGGCCCCGCGCCTTCTGCTCGAGGAAGTACTCCATAAAGCCGTTTTCGCTGTTCCCATAGTAGCTTTTGATCGAATTTTCGTTGACATTGTGCAGCAGATAGAAGTCGAAATACGCGACGCCGCAGCGCCGGAGCTGCTCTTCAAAGACCTCGGCGGGCTGCAGGGGCTTGACGCCCTTCACATTCTGGTGGCCGGGGAACTTGTCGGCCAGGTTCCACTGCTCGCGCGGATAGCGTCTCAGCGAGCGGCCGAGCGACGATTCCGAGCGCCCGCCGTGATAGGGATAGGCCGTGTCGAAATAGTTGACGCCCGCGGCGATGGCCGCGTCGACCATGCGGTCGAGCTCCTCCTCGTCGATCAGCCCGTCCGGGCGTGTCGGCAGGCGCATGGCCCCAAAGCCCAGGGCCGAAAGCTTTTCATCCTGAAACGAATGGTACAGCATTTGTATCTCCTCCCATGCAGATTTTTACTTCACTTACTGAGAACAGTGTAGCGCATTTTTCGCAGGGATTCAAGTATCTGCTTATACTTAAGCACTGATCTAAAGCTTGAAAAGACCGGATTTGCCGGAGATCGCTGTTTCTTCTTGCGGTTCCCGCCGGGCTGCCGAGGGCGGCAGCCCCTACAGTCCGGGCCGACTCTTTCACGGTTCCAACAATACTACAGGATATGCAGCTGCGGCTTCTGCCCGGTCAGCAGCTCGCCGATCGCGTCCTCGTTGAGCGCACTGCCGATGACGAGCAGCGCCGCGCGCGTCGGCGGCACGGGATCGATCCGGCAGCTGTCGTGGGTCGCGTTGAGCTGATACCAGGTCCCGTCCTCCTCGAAAAAGCCCTTGACGCGCAGGATTTTTCCGTAGAGCGGCGTGGAGAAAAGCGCTTTGACGCGTGCGGTCAGCGCTTCCCGCCCGAGCGGCAGGTTCAGATACGGCAGCGACTGGATGCTCAGTTTCTCCGATCCGAACGTTTTCACATAATCCGGCGCGCCGTGTCCGCAGCGGGAGAGCGCGGCAAAGTCCGCCTCGGTCAGTTCGTCCCATGGTCTGGTGACGATCGCGTCGTCCCCCGGGAGCTCGGCGCGGATGGCCGCGGCCGCACGGCGCAGATGCGCGACCGTCTCCTTGATTTGCGCCGCGTCGGCCAGCTGCGTGCGGCTGAGCACGACGGCGCCCGCGCCGGCGGCCTGCGAGGCCAGGAAGAAGTCCTCCTCGGCGCTCGTGTGCCTGTCGGGCAGCGCATCGACGATGGCGATGACGCTGCCGACCTCGTATTTGCGGTCGAGCGGCGGCTCGGCGAGCGTGTCGAAAAACTCGTCCATATCAAAAACGCCCGAGGGCTCGATGACGACGCGGTCGTACCCGGCCATACCCATCTCGATCAGCCGCGTGCGAAAGCGGCGGCGGTGGCAGTCGGCGTCGCAGCCGCCGGCGATCGTCTCGACCGTGCAGCCGCGCGATGAAAGCGATCGCAGCAGCGGCAGATCGACGTTCACGGCCCCGTGGTCATAGGTCAGAATGCCGAGCTTCTCCCCCTGATCGGCGAGATAAGCGGCATAGCGCAGCAGGAAGGTCGTCTTCCCCGCGCCTAAAAAGCCGGTGATCAGATCCACCGGGATCATGGCAAACACCTCGATTCTTATAACTGTTCCGTTTGGTTGAAAAAATGGGCGTGTTACAAAATGTGAGAAACCGTGAAACCCCCGGTCACTCATGCAGTACGCTTTTATACTAGTTTCCCATTAAAAACAGACAAAGTTTGTTTAGAAACAGCAGAAAAACATATACGGGGGAATTTTTGTAATATTACCTTCCCTTGCGTAACTCTTGGGATGAATAATATAGGAGTGTGCAATACGCCCGGAGTAGAGCTCGCGAAAGTCGTTGAGTGATGTGGTCGTGTAATTCTTGGAAGACTTCACTTCCACCGGGAAGATCCGGAAGCTGGTTTTGCTCTCATTGGAGAGGAGAAAATCGATTTCGATATCATTGCGGTGTTTTTCTTCGTTATACCGCGTGTAGAAATAGAGCTTTTTCCCCTTTGCGGCAATCATCTGCGCGATCATATTCTCATAGAGCATGCCTTCATTCAGCGAGAGACGGCCGCCCATGATGGCCTTATACAGCTGTTGATCCGAAATCTCGTTTTCGCTGAACGCAAGACTGACCAAAAGCCCGGTATCGCCCATATAGCACTTAACCGCCGCATCGTTTTTGTTCAAGGCAAATCCGACATTTGGATCGTTGCACTTGTAGCACAAATTGCAGATCATGGAATCGTCCAGCCAGAAAAGAGGATCGTCATACTGCGTGAAACGCGAACCGTCGTCGATTTGCGAAAGAACGATCTTTTTTTCGTGCGTTGACAGGTATCCGGGGATGTTCTCAAAAAGCGCGGAGACCCTGGAATTGTAGCGTTTGGAGGCTTTTCGGATGTCATCGCGATAAAGCCCCAGAATATCTCGTTTCTCCCGATCGCTCGCGTAAAAATCCCTTCCGTTTTCCGCATAGGCGACAATACTCTGCGGCATTCCGCCAACCAGCATATACTCCCGAAACAGGCGCATAGCCTTAGCGTGCATTTTCTGCTCCAGCGGTTTTTCTTCCAGAAAGCATTGGCGGATATACGCAAGCAGCAGCTCTTCGCCCATGGCTTTGGCAAATTCCTCAAAATCCACCGGGTACATTCTGAGCTTGCGTTCCTCGGAGGGAATCGTTATTCCGAAAACATTCTCCTTGATGGAAATCAGAGAGCCAGTTTCAATAAAGTCATAGCGTCCGTCTGCTACAAGATACTTGATCGCTTCACGCGCTCTGGGGTATTTCTGGATCTCGTCAAAAATGATCAGAGACTGGCGGGGATACAGCCTGACATTGTATTCCAAAGACAGATTCTGAAAGAAAATGTCCAGCTCGTTCAGATTCTCAAAGTTATCCCTGACACTTTTAGGAGCTTTGTTGAAGTCGATCAAAATATAGGAGCGATACTGTTCACGGCCGAATTTTTCCGCAATCGTAGACTTGCCGACACGTCTGGCGCCTTCGATCAGCAGGGCCTTCTTCCCCTGCGCCTCTTGCTTCCATTTCAGAAGCTCCTGATAGATTTTCCGCTCTATATCCATTTTCCAGCTCCTCCTTAAAGGATATACGCAGTACGCAGACTAAATAATAGCACAAAACCGCACTGTGCGCAAGGTAATTGTTGCTCTAAAACCCCACAGGGCGCAAACTTCCGGAGCATCCTGAAGCCTGCGCCTTATAGCTTACCCAAAAATCCATACGAGAAGAACAGTTTCTGAAAACCAATATGCTTTTCTGCAATATGAAAGAGAATTCTTTCTTGCCGCAGTGCATCCGATCAACAGCTTTAAGAATGGAGCGTTCAATCTGACAGAGTTAGCGAGGCTGTGCGATATCAGCAGAACGACAGCGTATAAATACATTGGGCTGCTGGAACAGTAAAGGCAGGGAGTTTGTGGCTCCCTGCCTTGCACAAGCAAAGTTTCAACATAAAGGTAGTATAGAACTATTTTTTAGGTGTTGCATTAGTCCCGTCTATTTCGACCACTTCCGAAAATAATGTTATAGATTTCCCCCACGTTTGAATAATAAAAGTAATGGGAGCGGTTTTCGATTCAACTAGGAAATCATAATCAATATCTACAGGAGTATCTGGCAGTATATCTGTGGTAAGAAGAACACTTTTTGAAAAGTCAGTATGTCTTTTTGTATCAATTCCTTCTTGATATGCTTGTGTATGAAATGTTTGCCAGCTACATTTTGGCTCGCTTCCCTTTATGGTCAAAGTCGCGTGAACAGTAAAAATGCTTTTCCCATCTTTGTACCCGTTAGGAGTAAAAGAATACCCTTTTATCTCAAGTTTTCCCGAATCTGATTCTATCGTCTGTATTTCATAATCAGTAACATCGCTTGATTTTTCATTATCATCTTCGTTTGCTTTAGAGTTTTTTTCAATTTTTGCCTTCAACTCCTCAATGAGAGAATCTTTTTCCGCGATTTGAGTTTCCAACTCTTCAATTCTCTTCTTCAGAGCATCAATGCTTTCTTCCTCAGCCATTGCTGACGGGAAGAGAGAAACGAACATAACAAGGACAACAATAATACTAAAAAGGCGTTTCATTTATTTTTCCCCCATTCAAGACCACCAGAATAGCCTTTCTCGCATAGCGCTTTCCGTTCTTTATGCCATTCCCTTGTTTTCCCAATATTCTTCCAATGCGAGATTGATTTTTGAAATATCAATTTTAGTGTTCTCTTTCCATTGATGAGGAGATTTAAACAACCCGTCATCCGTGAAACAAGGCAAATAGGTTGATTCCTTTGCATCTTTCTCACAGAGCACAAGAAAGTCTTTAAATATAGTCCCTCCCAAACGGTTTTCGCCCTGAATTCTCACTTCCAACATCATATTGTTTTCATAGTTTTCACTGAGTGATGGGCCAAGTTGTTTTACCCGCGCAGCTGATGAGTGGTAAAAGCTAGGAAGCACTAAATCTACTAGGACATCGAAAAACCACTTCTCATATTCGTTTAATTGCTCGATTGCAGAAGGTTCTGAATTATTGCGATCGTTTCCCATCAGTTGACTATTTAGCTTGATAATGATATCTGTAAGCTCAGATATTTTGGCATCCTTTTCTGCGATTTGAGATTCTAATTCTTCAATTTTCTGCTTCAATTCGCCAATGTTTTCTTCTGCCAATGCTGTAGGAAACAGTGAAACAAGCATAGCTAATACAAATAGAATACTAAGAATGCGCTTCATTCCCCATACCTCTCCTTCATTTTTTATTCTCACCACGCATTTTTCGGGAAAACAAAAAAGTGCGCAGCCCCAAATGAGACTACGCACGAAAAACGCAGAGCCTCATTCGTGTTGTTGGTTTATTCTACCATAGTAGGATTTCAAAAACAATAGCTTTTCCTCTTGGAAGATGTAAAAAGATGATGGAGAGATGTACGTTTTCTCTCCATCATCTTCATAGATGTTCAAAGTTGTTCGATAGATGTTCCATAGATGTTCAAAGATGTGCGAGGACGCCTGTTTTCTTTGCCGAAGTCAGGACCTGTTCATCCCGCACCGCCTCCAAATACCGCTGTGTGATGCTGACACTTTCGTGTCCCAACAGGCGACTTAAACTGTAAAGGTCAAGGCCATTCTTTAAGGTCAACGCCTCACTTCCATGGCTGAAAAATACCCGGGCGTATAAACGCCCGGGTATTTTCATAAGCTAAACTTGCTTCCTTGCGGAGATGACTCAACTCAGGCCTTGCGGACGGAGTCGATGTGACGGGTCAGGTCGAGCATCTTGTTGGAGAAGCCCCACTCGTTGTCGTACCAGGCGACGAGCTTGACAAAGTGCTCGTTCAGGGCAATGCCGGCCTGGGCGTCGAAGATAGAGGTGTGGGCGTCGGTGCGGAAGTCGGAGGAGACGACCTGATCGTCGACATACTCCAGAACACCCTTCATCGGGCCTTCGGCAGCGGCCTTGACGGCAGCGCAGATCTCATCATAGGTGGCGGCCTTCTCGAGACGGAAGGTGACGTCGACAACGGACACGTCCGGAGCGGGGATACGCATGGACATACCGGTCAGCTTGCCGTTGAGTTCGGGGATGACCTTGCCGACAGCCTTGGCAGCGCCGGTGGAGGAGGGGATGATGTTGTTGTAGATGGAGCGGGCGCCGCGCAGGTCCTTCTTCTTGGGGAAGCCGTCAACGATGGACTGGGTGGCGGTGGAGGCGTGAACCGTGGTCATCAGGCCTTCGACAACGCCGAAGTTGTCGTTGATAACCTTGGTCAGAGGAGCCAGGCAGTTGGTGGTGCAGGAGGCGTTGGAGACGAACTGCATGTCGGGGGTGTACTTCTCCAGGTTGACGCCGCAGACGAACATCGGGGTGTCGTCCTTCGCGGGACCGGACATGATAACGACCTTGGCGCCGGCGTCGATGTGAGCCTGGGCCTTCTCCTTGGTCAGGTAAACACCGGTGCACTCGAGCACGTACTCGACACCGAGCTCACCCCAGGGGATCAGGGTAGCGTCGCGATAAGTCTTGTCGGAGAGGACCTTAACGGTCTTGCCGTTGACAGTGATGGTGCTCTCCTCATCGTTGCTGCTGACTTCGCCATCGAAGCGGCCGTGCACGGAATCGTACTTCACACAGTAAGCGATGTGGCTGGCGGGATGGCCGGGAGCGTTGATGGCGACGACCTCGATGTCGTCAGACTTGATAGCGGCGCGGAAGGCCAGGGAGCCGATGCGGCCAAAGCCGTTGATGCCAACTTTGATCATGATACGTAATTCCTCCATATAATAAATTTTTTTGCTGATATGCCTGTGGATGAAAGAATCCTCTTTCAACCTTGATAATTGTATCATATTTGACAGGCAAAAATCAAGGTTTGTCTTTCCGGAAGCGCCCGAAATAATTACCGAATTTTTGCCCGAAAACCGAGCTGTTTTCCCCTGGCTCTTGTATATTTTGTCGATATACGGTATACTGTGTCCGTAAAAGGCAATATCCTGTGTTTTGATCGCTGCAGCGGTTATTTAAGAACGAGGTGAGTGCCATGTCTTCCCGAAGCGATGAGATCCTGAATCTGACCCAGGAGGCCGCCGTGCTGCTGCGCGGAGGCGCGGTCTGCTATATGAATCCCGCGGCCCGGCGGATGCTGGGACACGAGCTGATGAACCGCCCGCTCGCCGAACTGCTCGGCTGCGAGCTCCCGGTGGCCGCCGGCGGGGCGCTGACGGCCGATCTGCCGATCAGCGGCCGGTATTATATTGTGCGATTCCACCCGCTCGGCGATACGACGGCCGTCTTTTTTACCGAGCCTGCGCTGCGTGAGGAGCTCGTCAGCGACGCCTATCTGCACGCGATGCGCACGACGCTGATGAACCTGCGTCTCTCGATCCAGCAGACGGTGCACGCGCTGGGCTTCCCCGTGATGTCGCCGCCCATGCTGCAGTGCGAGCGGCAGTATTTCAAGCTCAACCGCATGCTTGCGAATACGGCGGCTGTCCACGCCCTTTGCCGCGGCACGCTGCCGCTGGTGCTGGGGCCGCTGGATCTCACGTCGCTTGTCGTCAACACGGCCGACACGCTGCGCCTGATGAAGCCGGAGCTCGCCATCAGTCTGCGCTGCGGCGAGCCTGTGCATCTGTGGGCCGACGGCAATCTGATCGAAAGCCTGCTGCTGAATCTGATCTCGAACGCGCTGCACCATGCCGAGGGGATGACGCGGCTCGAGCTGGAGCTCAGGGTCGAGCCGCAGCGGGCGATCCTGACCGTCGGCGACAACGGCTGCGGCATTGCCCCGTCCCAGATGCCCGCGGTGTTCAGCCGCTATCTCGCGGGCTATCAGCTCAGCGAGATGGACGCCGGCGCCGGTCTCGGTCTGACCGTCGCGCGCGGCATTGCCCGGCTGCACGAAGGGACGCTGCTCCTCTCCTCCCGCCCCGGCGGCGGCACGACGGTACAGGTCAGCTTCTCCCGCACGCTCGGCAGTGAAAGCGCACTGCACGAGAGCGTCTCCTCTTACGAGCCGCGCATGGACACCCTGCTGACAGGGCTCGCCGAGGTGCTGCCGGACGACAGCTTCCGGATGAATCTGGAAGAGAGCTATCTGATGGGCTGATCGCATATAAATAAAAAAGGGGCTGTTGCAAAATGCGGATTAGCTGCATAAAAGACGGTTCTGCGGTAGGGGAGGGGCTTGCCCCTCCCGTGCGCGCAACTGTTTCAATTTGCAAAAATATACGGCGCAATCGCAAAATGCTGCGATTACGCCGTATATTGTTTTAAAATAATAACATTG
>ONNS01000005.1:0-10694 GCA_900319275.1 uncultured Eubacteriales bacterium | reverse complement strand
TTGTTTTAAAATAATAACATTGTACTGCCGGGAGGGGCAAGCCCCTCCCCTACGTGAATGACCGGCTTTTCGCGATTTCTTGTATTTTGCAACGCGCCCATATTTTTACAGCAGCTGCCCTACGGCCTCGGCCGTGACGGCGAAGGGGATGTCGCGCCCCAGGTCCGCACAGCAGCTCTCGGCGGCCGCGGCGTCGTCAAAGACGCCGAAAACCGCGCTGCCGGTGCCGGTCATCATGGCGCCGAGCGCGCCGCCGTCGAGGAGCCGGCCCTTGATCTCCTGTACGACGCGCAGCCGCCGATCGTCCACGTCCTCAAAGACATTGTACATCCGGCGGCAGAGCTCCGGCAGCTTGCCCTCGTCGAGGGCGCGGAGCAGTCCGGCCGTGTCGGGGTGGATGCGCACGGAGGTGCTGTCGAGTTTGCGAAAGAGTTCCGGCGTCGAGACCGCAAAGCTCGGCTTGACGATGACAAAGCGGCAGGCGGGCAGCGCCGGGAGCGGCTTGAGTTCCTCGCCGCGGCCTGTGGCCAGCATCGTGCCGCCCACCAGGCAGAACGCCACGTCCGAGCCGATTTCGGCCGCGAGTTCGATCAGCCTCTCGCGCCCGAGCCGTGCACCGAAATACCGATCGAGCGCACGCAGCACCGCGGCCGCGTCGGCCGAACCCCCGCCCATCCCGGCGCCGACCGGGATGTTTTTCTTCATCTCGATGCGCAATCCAAGCGTACTCTCGCCCACGGCCGCGAGATAGCGCTTGGCCGCGCGCACGGCGAGGTTGCGCTCGTCATTCGGCACATAGCGCAGATTGGAATGTGCCGTGACTGTCGTGCCCTCAAAGCGCAGTGTCAGTTCGTCGCACACAGAAACGGTCTGCATCAGCATGACCATCTCGTGATAGCCGTCCGGCCGCTTCTCTGTCACGTCCAGCGACAGATTCAGCTTTCCATAGGCTTTCTCTTGGATCTCAAACATCACATACTCTCCCCGCCCATGCGGTAGACGCGCAGCTCATAAGGCCGCGCCGTAAAGCCGCGGGCGATGACAAAAGGATTGTCGTAGTTGCCGAGCACCAGATTCCAGTGCTCCAGGTCAATGTCCTCGGGCGGCTCAAAGCGCTTGAGCTCGGATGAGAACGAGCAGATCACGAGCAGCCGCGCGGTATCCAGCCGCCGCTCGTAGACATAGAAATCGCGGCTCTTCGGGCAGAGCTCGCGGTAGTCGCCCCAGAGCGCGACGGCGCTGTGTTTGCGAAACGCGATCAGCTTGCGGTAGAAATTCAGCAGGGAATCCGGATCAGATTCCTGGGCGGCGGCGTTGATCTCGGTGTAGTTGGCGTTCACCTGGAACCAGGGGGTGCCGCTTGTGAAGCCGCCGTTCTCCTCGGCCGACCACTGCATCGGCGTGCGCGCGTTGTCGCGCGCGGATTTCTGTATCAGCTCCAGTACCCGGCCCTTCGGCAGCAGGTACGAGAGGATACGGGCGTTATTGCGCGTGGAGACATCGGGATAGTCCTCCGGGCGCGGCAGCGGCATGTTCACCATGCCGAGCTCCTGCCCCTGATAGATAAAGGGCGTACCGCGCTGCAGCATATACATGGCGGCCAGCATTTTCCCGCTCTCGACGCGATATTTCTCGCTGCCGTAGCGGCTGATGATGCGCGGGTGGTCGTGGTTTTCGATGTACAGCGCGGGCCAGGCCTTTCCCTGCAGCTTCTCCTGCCAAGTTGAGAAGGCGCGCTTCATTTTCCGCAGGTCAAAGGGCCGCTGCAGCAGATCGGTGCGATAGCAGTCGGCCTCCATGTGCTCAAAGGCAATCATCTCGTCGAGCACCTGGTCGTCCCCCTCGGTGATGTAGCGCAGGGCCGTGTCGACCGAGGTCAGCGGGCTCTCACCCACGACAAAGCAGTCGTACTGGGACAGCACGTCGCGCTTGAACTCGCGCAGATACTCCAGCACCTCGCGCTGGTTGGAGTAATACTGGCTGCCGTTGGCGATCGGGAGAGCCGGGTAGCTGTCGGGGAGCCCGGGCGCCTTGCCGATAAAGGTGATCACGTCCTCGCGAAAACCGTCCACACCCATATCCAGCCAGAAGCGCATGATGTCCTTGACCTCTTCGCGCACGCGGGGGTTAGCCATATTCAGATCGGGCTGCTTTTTGGCGAAGAGATGCAGATAGTACTCATCCAGTCCCTCGTCATACTCCCAGGCCCCGCCCTCGAAGAGCGAGGTCCAGTTGTTCGGCGGACGGCGCAGGCCCAGCCGGACGCGGCCGGGTCGCCAGTAGTAATAGTCGTGATAGGGATTGTTCTTCCCCTTCCGGCTCTCGATAAACCAGGGGTGCTCGTCCGAGGTGTGGTTGACCACCAGGTCCATGAATACACGCAGTCCCCGCTCGTGGGCGGCGTCCAGCACCTGCTGAAAGACCTCGAGCGTGCCGTAATCCGGGTGGATATTCTTATAGTCCGAGATATCATAGCCGAAATCGGCGTTCGGCGAGGGGTAGAGCGGGGAAAACCAGATCGCATCGACGCCGAGACTTTTGATATAGTCCAGCTTTTCCAGCACGCCCCACAGATCCCCGATGCCGTCGCCGTTGCCGTCGCAGAAGCTGCGCGGCCAGATCTGATAGACCGTCATCTGCTTGTACCAGCGCTGATCCGGCATACTTTGCCACCTCCCCATCAAAAAAGCAAATAAATCCGTTTATTTGTTTGAATTTTACCACACATCCCCGGCAGTTGCAATCTTGACTTTCAGGGAAAACTGTGTATAATGATATCTGAATTGTAATAAAATTGTAACTTTTGTTCAGGGAAGCGCTGCATAAATCGAAGTGTGCGGATTGACGAGCAGATTTTTCGCCTGATGAAGGTGAGAAATCGCAGAAATACTTAAGTGAGCTTCCAAATCTTTGATTTGGGTAAGCGAACTTATGCATGCGAGCGAAGCGAGTCGCATTGTGTAATTCAAGATTTCAATAAGTGAGCGTCCAAATCCTTGATTTGGTTAACGCGAACTTATGCAGAGCAGACAAAATCAGACGGAAAAGATGCCGTCAAGACGTGCGCAGCGATTTATTCAGCGTTTCCTAAGGAAGGGATAGCTATGAAAAAATCCTTATTTGCATGCTCTCTCGCTCTGTTGCTGCTGCTTGGCTGCGGCAGCGCCGCCATGGCCGAGGGGATCATCGTCTCCGGCGACGGACAGAGCGGCAGTGTGATATCCGGCGATCCGCTCTCACCCGCCTTACCGCAGCAGACCGACGCGCCGATCAATCTCGGCACGACGTCGGCCGGCAGTTCGCTCGACCTGCTGCTGACGGCGAGCCAGGACGCCATGGCCACGGCTGAGGTCACGTTCGGGCAGCTGCCCTCCGGCTGCTACGTCGAATCGGTTCTCAGCGGCAACAGCACGCTGCACTATCTGCGCGGCACTCCCTCGGCAGCCGGCAGCTTCTCGTTCACACTGACCGTGAAGCAGGGCGACTTTGTGCTGCAGACGCTGACGTATTCCCTCTCTGTCATGGCGGCGGCCCCCACGGTCAGCGGCCCCGATTCGGCGCGCATCTTTGTCGGCGACAGTGCGACGCTGACGGTCTATGCCTCCGCCGCTGACGGCGGCGCGCTGAGCTATCAGTGGTACATGAACAGCTACGCCGGCAACCAGGGCGGCAGCCAGATCCTCGGCGCCAACAGCAGCAGTTATCAGGTCAACGGAGAAATGCCGGGTACCGAATACTACTACTGCGTCGTCACAAGCAGCAACAACGGCGTCACCGGCAGCACGGCCAGCCAGGCTGCGACCGTCACGATCAGCGAACCGACGATCAATGCGCTCTCGGTTTCCTCCTGGCCCGCCAAGACGAACTATCAGGTCGGCGACACGCTGGATGTGACCGGCATGCAGCTGCTCGCCCAGTGGTCCAACGGCATCAACGAGACCGTCACCAATCCCGCCGATTTCACGGTCTCCCCCACGCAGCTGGCCACGGCCGGCACGCAGACCGTCACGGTCAGCTACCGCGGCGCCGTCACGACCTTCACGGTCAACGTCGCCCAGGCACAGGAGGTCGTTCAGTCGATCTACCTGCTGACCTCCCCCAACCGCACGAGCTATACCGTGGGCGATACCGTGGACGTCACGGGTATGCGCCTGCAGGTCGTGTCGAATCTCGGCATCCGCGAGATCTCCTCGGGCTTCAACTGGGCCCCGCAGGTGCTGCGCTCCGAGGGCACCCAGAACATCACCGTCAGCTATCAGGGCCAGACCACCCAGTTCCAGGTGACGGTGCAGCCGGTGCAGAAGGTCATTGAGAGCATTTCGATCTCGCGCCGTCCCACCAAGCTCAGCTACACCGTGGGCGACAGCTTTGATCCCACCGGTATGGTGCTGCAGGTGCGATACACCGACCGCTCGATCGACGAGATCAGCGGCAGCAGCAACGGCGTCACCTGCGTGCCGACGCGGCTCAACCAGCCCGGCACACAGAGCATCACGGTAAGCTACCAGGGCTTCAGCACGGTGCTGACACTGCAGGTCAACCGGGCGGCCGCCGCCCCGACGCCGAGCACGCCGCTCTCCACAGCTACACCGACGGCCACGCCCATCCCCACGCGCAGCCCTGTGGTCGATACGACCTCCAGCCACTCCAACCGCTCGCCGCTGACGCTGGTCGTCTTTCTGGCCGCGGCCATCGGCCTGGTGGCGCTGATCGCCTATCTCTACGTCTCGCGCCAGAACCGCGAAGCGCAGCAGCGCGCCGAGCGCGCGAAGCTGCGCGCCGCGAAGAAGGCCGAGCCGGAGATCGAGCCGCTTGACGACGAGGACGAGGCAGAACCTGTCGACGAGGGCGACGCCGAGACCCGCGACTACTTTGCCGGTCTCTTCGACGAGGACGAAACGCCCGCCGCCGAACCGCCCGCCGAGCCGCCCGTCGAACCCGTCGGGCCCATCGGCCGCCATGAAAAACCCAGCGTACAAAACACCCAGAATCTCAAAATCTTCACCGACGAAGACGAGTAATCATAAAAACCCCTGCGGTGCATTCCCTTTCGCACCGCAGGGGCTTCTTATTGGCTGTTCGTGTAAATCATCAGCACCGACACGTCTGCCGGGGAGACGCCGGAGATGCGCCCGGCCTGACCAAAGCTTACCGGGCGGATGCGTTTGAGCTTTTCCCTGGCCTCGAGCCGCAGTCCGGCAACGGCGTCGTAGTCGATATCGACCGGCAGGGGCTTATCCTCAAGGCGGCGGAACTCCTCCACCTGTTTGAGCTGGCGTTTGATATAGCCCTCGTATTTCAGCGAGATTTCCGCCTCATATACCACCGCGTGCGGCAGCGCCGGCCGCTCCGTGTCAAACGGTGCGAGCGCGGCATAGCTCAGCTGCGGGCGGCGCAGCAGCTCGGCCAGGGAGATACCCGCGTGCACCGGCGCGGTCCCCTGCGCTTCCAGAAAGGCGTTTAACGCTTCACTCGGTGCAAGGTGCGTGTGCTCGAGTCGCGCGATCTCGTCCGCGACAGCCTTGTACTTGGCCTGCACGGCCAGATACTGCGCCTCGCTGACGAGCCCGATGCGGTACCCGATCGCGCTCAGGCGCTCGTCGGCGTTGTCCTGGCGGTGGATCAGCCGGTACTCGCTGCGAGAGGTCATCATGCGGTAGGGCTCGTTTGTGCCCTTGGTGACAAGGTCGTCGATCAACGTGCCGATATAGCCGTCGCTGCGGCGCAGCAGCAGCGGCTCGCGTCCCAGCAGCTTCAGCGCGGCGTTCACGCCAGCAACAAAGCCCTGCACGGCCGCCTCCTCATAGCCGGAGGAACCGTTGAACTGCCCCGCGCCGTACAGGCCGGCAATTTTTTTGCTCTCGAGTGTCGCTGTGAGCTCGGTCGGGTCGATGCAGTCATATTCGATCGCATAGGCGCAGCGCGTCATCTCGGCGTGCTCGAGCCCCGGGATCGTGTGCAGCATCTGCACCTGCACCTCCTCGGGCAGCGAGGAGGAAAAGCCCTGGAGATAGAGCTCCTCGGTGTTCAGCCCCATCGGCTCGACAAAGAGCTGGTGCCGGGGCTTGTCGGCAAAGGTCATCACCTTGGTCTCGATGCTCGGGCAGTAGCGCGGGCCGACGCCCTCGATGACACCGGAATAGATCGGGCTGCGGTCAAGATTGGCACGGATGATCGCGTGGGTTTGCTCGTTCGTATAGGTCAGGTAGCAGACCGCCCGGTTCTCGGGCGGCGTGAGCGTCGAAAAGGAGAAGCCCTCGGTCTCCTCGTCGCCGCGCTGCAGCTCCATTTTCGAAAAATCGACCGTGCGCGCGTTCACACGCGGGGGCGTGCCGGTCTTGAAGCGGCGCATACTGAGCCCGAGCGCGCGCAGCCGCTCCGCGAGCGGCAGCGCGGCCGCAAGGCCGTCCGGCCCCGAGGAGCGCAGCACCTCGCCGACGATCGTGCGGCCGTCGAGATAGGTACCGGAGGCAATCACGACCGCGCGGCAGCGATACACGGCCCCGGTGTGCGTGGTGACAGAGCGGACCGCACCGTCCTCGACGCCGATGTCCACGATCTCGGCCTGCTTGACGCGCAGATGCTCCTGACGCTCGAGCGTCTGCTTCATGACCTCCTGGTAGCGCCGCCGGTCGGCCTGGGCCCGCAGCGAGTAGACCGCCGGACCTTTGCCGCGGTTGAGCATCCGGTACTGGATGCAGGCCTTGTCGGCCGCCTTCGCCATCTCGCCGCCGAGCGCGTCGAGCTCGCGCACCAGGTGGCCCTTGCCGGTGCCGCCGATCGCCGGGTTGCAGGGCATATTGCCCACGCTGTCCAGGTTCACGGTGAAGCAGACCGTATCCAGCCCCAGCCGCGCCGCGGCCAGAGCCGCCTCGATCCCGGCATGTCCCGCGCCGATCACGGCGATATCACATTGTCCCGCGTCATATCGGATCATAGCATTTCCTCGCGCTGATTTCGATTCATTCAGGCTTTATTTCCTGTTCGGCCCTGACAGGGCCGGACAATTACCGGCTGTATTATATCCACTCCGCCCGGAAAACACAAGGTCTATCAAAAAAGAACTTTTTTCTCATTTATGTGCGAAAGCGGCTTGACCTCTGTTCACGATTCGTTTATAATAGCGGTAGTACAAGATTATGTAACCTATTTTATGCGAACAGGAGGCGGCGTCTATGTCCAGGCAGAAAAAACGCGGACCGGCTTTGGCCCTGCTGCTGTGCATGCTGCTGTTCCTGAGCGCTCCGGCGGCCTATGCCTCGGATACGGCCGGCATGATCGAGATTCCGGACGAGACGGCCGCCGCGCCGGTCGGCGAGAGCGATTCCTGGGATACCCCGACAGAGCCGACTGAAGCCATCCCCGCGGATGCGCCTTATGATACGTTCTCTCTTTCGTCGGTTCCGGAGAGCGCCAGACCGGTCACAAAGCTTCTGGTGCAGCTGACAGCCACGCCCGTGGCCATGATGTCTGTGACGACCTGCGTCGCCAAGGTCTCCCCCAACGGCAGCGGCTACACGATGACGGGCTATCGCTGGCTCAACAGCAGCGGCGAGATTGTCACCGGCAGCTTTACCGACGGGGAATTCACACTGGTGATTGAACTCCAGCCGCTCGAGGGCTACTATTTTGCCGAAGGGACGCCGGCCATGATGAACGGCAATCCCATCGACGTGACGATCCACAATGCTCAGCGCGCCACGATCTCGCTGCGCTACACCGCGATGATCTACGCCCCGAACATTGTCAAGCACCCCGGCGGCGAAACCGTCGAGCCGGGCCAGTATGCCTCGTTCGTCTCCTCCGCCACGTTCTGCATCGGCAGTCACTGGGAGTTGGAGAGCCCGGACGGGCAGGAGCGTCTGACCATCGACAAGGCCAGGAACCGCTTCCCCCAGTGCTCCTTCAAGCTCAACGGCTCCGACGTCCTTACAATTTTCGGCATCACTGCCGATATGAACGGCTGGAAAGCCGTCTGTGTGTTTGACGGCATGGGCGGCTCCTGCATGCGCAGCCATGGCGCGGTCATCACGGTGATCGGCGCCGAAGCCCCGACGCCCGCCCCCACGGCCGAACCAACGCCTGTACCCACAGTCGAACCTACACCCGTCCCCACGCCCACACCGACCCCTGCGCCCGCACCGACCCCTGCGCCCGCACCGACCCCTGTACCGACGCCGGCGCCCACACCCGAGCCGACAAGCGTTCCCACCGAAGAGCCGCTTCCCGCGGAAGAGTCGGCGGTTGTTGTTGTGGCCGACCGCCCCACTGTCTGGGCCGCGCCGGGCCTTGACGCCGTCAGCCAGGAGACGCCGGAGGACATGCTGCCGATGGTCGGCGTACTGATCGGCACCTTCCTCGTGATCGGCACGCTGATGCTCGTGCAGGTGATCCAGGACCACCAGCGCAAACGCCGCAGACGCAAAAAGCATCACCGGCTTTAAGTCGCTGCTTTTCTGCCGTATCCATAGCTGTTTTACTTCCTTTCATACATCTGAGAGCTGAAATGGCAAAAGCTTTGCTTTTGTCATTTCAGCTCTCACCTTTTCAGCGGCACGCCCTTCCCGCTCGCGTCAGTGTCTGTCCGTTGATTATGAAAAGCAGCAGAAACTTCTGGCAATACGCACTGAGCTCTGCTATAATAAATTTTAAGTTCTGTGCAGGCAGGCTCTGCCGTTTTGCGGGAAATCCCGCCCCGCCGCGCTTCGCCTGTCAACCATGGAGAAAGGAATCTGATTATTATGCTTGTACCTGTACTGTTGTTTCTTGTCGGATTCGGACTGCTAATCAAAGGCGGCGACTGGTTTGTCGACGGCTCCGTCGGTATCGCCCGCCGCTTTCACCTGCCGGAGCTCCTGATCGGCGCTACGATCGTCTCGATCGGGACGACCCTGCCGGAGGTCATGGTGTCCAGCCAGGCGGCCCTGCAGGGCAACGCCGGCATCAGCTATGGCAATGCCATCGGCTCGATCATCTGCAACACCAGTCTGATCGCGGCCATCACCATCACCGTCAGCCCCGGCAAAGTCAATCCCAAGTCCTTCGCCCTGCCGACGGCCTTCTTCTTCGCCGCCGCCCTCTCCTATGCCGCCGTTGCCTGGACGCTGGGCAGCTTCCAGCGCTGGATGGGTCTTCTCTATCTGGCGGTGTTCGTCGTGTACATGGTCGTCTCCACGATGCAGATGAAGAAGCACCCGGAGCTGGCGGAGGAAGGCGCTGAAGAGGAATCGGACGGAAAAGAGCGCTCCTTTGCGATCGAGCTGCTTCTGCTGGTAGTCGGCGCGGTGGCCATTGCGATCGGCGCCCGTCTGCTGGTGGACAACGGTACTCTCATTGCCGCGGCTCTCGGCGTTCCCGATTCGGTCATCGGATTGACCATGATCGCGCTCGGCACCAGCCTGCCCGAGCTGATCACCGCGATCACAAGCCTCGTCAAGGGCCACGGTTCGCTGTCGCTGGGCAATATCATCGGGGCCAATCTGTTCAACATCGTTCTGGTCAGCGGCATGGCAATCTCGCTCTCCCCGTTTGCGATCCCGGCCGAGAAGACCGTGATGGGCGGCATCAATTCGAGCCTTGTCATTGATCTCCCGATCATGCTCGCTGTCATGGCGATCATGTGCCTGCCCGCGCTGTTCAAAGGAAAGCTGAGCCGCTGGCAGGGAATCGTGCTGCTGTGCATCTACGCCGGCTTTACCGTTTATCAATTCGTTGTATAAGCTCCTGTTTGCAAACAGTCCGCTGACCGGGATACTGACCGGTCGGCGGACTTTATTCACAGCCATTCCACGGCGCCGCTCCTAATGTCGTATATCGCGCCACGGACCGCGATGCTCCCGATCTCCGGGTGCTCCGCAAACTCCGTTCGGATCCGCTCGACGCCGCTGCAGACGTTCAGACGGCAGGCTCTGTCCGCGTCGTGCACATCGCCGATCGCGCGGCGAATATCCTCCGTGATATACGAAATGAAGCCGTCTGCTTCCCCGCTCAAGGCGGCATTGACCGCGCCGCAGCCCGTATGCCCCAGCATCACGACCAGCTTTGTGTGCAGATGGGCCGCGGCGTACTCGATGCTTCCGAGCTGGTGGCGATCCAGCACATTCCCGGCCACGCGGATCACGAAAAGGTCTCCGATATCCGCGCCGAAGATCTGCTCGGGGATCACCCGGGAGTCGGAGCAGCAGATGACGATCGCATACGGATGCTGCCCGTTTTGCGCCGTCTCCTCCCGACGGCTTCGGTTCCCCTGCTGCAGATAAGCCCGGTTTCCGGCTGTGAGTTTTTCCACGAGATCCATTGCATTTTCCTCCGTATCAATACTTTATCCAATAGAAAACAGACAATCCATGTCTTTTTATCAGAGTACAGTATACCGTAAAATCAGTTCGGTGGAAAGACCGTAAATCCTCTGGGATAAAAAAATCCGCCCGGAAAGGATTCCGGGCAGGACACAAATCAATTGCCGATATCGGCACTTTTCCCCGCGCTGAAAATCGGCCGCTCCGCTCTCCCCGCAGGGCGCGTTTATCATTCACGCTTTGACAGCCGCGTTCTTTGTGGTATGATATAAGAGATCACACAGCCAGCGGGCTTTATTATATTTTCGTCTCCAATCGCTGAAAGCGATTTGGGAAAAACATTGTTTTTCCCAATCCTTTGCATGTCTTCATGCAAAGGATCGGAGACTACAATGC
>ONNS01000042.1 GCA_900319275.1 uncultured Eubacteriales bacterium | reverse complement strand
CACTCCCGCGAACTTAGTAACATAGTAAGTATAAATCGGCTTGCCTACCTGGATGATTTGGGAGCCGCTGGTGATGGTATCATCGCTGGTGAGGGCAAGGACCTTGTTGCGGTTGAAGTAGCCCATGAGGGTGCTGCTGGCGCGGACGTTTCCACTCTTGAGCCAGTTCAGGCGGATGGTACCCTCGACACCCTGGTTGCGCATGGAACCGACATTGGCATTGTATCCGTTGAAACCGGTAGAAGTAGGCATCGGGAACGAAAGGAGCATGTCGGAAGTAAGGGAGTTGTAGTACTCGACTGTAAGGTTGAGGAGCTGGTTGAAGAACGTGCCTTCAAAACCGGTATTCCAAGTACCCTTCTTCTCCCAAGACACGGCAGGGTTGGCAAGTGAACTGACCACGGCACCGGCATTGCTTGCATTCGGATAAGTAAGGTCATAGAAAGACTGCCATGCATAGTAGGAACCGATTGAGTCGTTACCGAGCTGACCATAAGAGAGACGGACAGTGAGATTGTCAATCCAAGGAATGCTCTTCATGAAGTTCTCCTGAGAGAGACGCCAGGAAGCACCGAGAGACCAGAACTGACCCCAACGGTTATCCTGATAGAAACGGGATGAACCGTCAGTACGCCAGGTAGCCTCGAGATAATACTTGTCCTTGTAGTCAGCAGCCAGACGGCTGAAGAAGGATTCCATGCGATAGACGTCGGAATAGGAGTTGTTTCCGGTCACATTGGTAGCAGGAGCAAGCTCGATGATGCCGGGATAAACTCCGGTACGCTCGGCATAGAGGTACTTGTAGTTGTAGTTGTAGTACTCATGACCGACCTGGGCGAGAGCGTGGAAGTCATTAAAGGTACGCTCATACTTCAGGATCTGGTTCCAGGTATAAGAGAAGGAACGGGTGCTGTACTTGTCAACCTCGCCACCGACGGAGGAACCGTCACCATGATAAGGATTGTAGTAAGAGGTGATGTAGCGACCATCAATATCGGCACCGAAATTGGTACTGAGGCTGAGGCCCTTGAAAACACCCATCACATCGTTATCGCCGCCGAGGGTAGCATAAGCGCGGATACTGGTATTGTCGCGCATTGTCTCGTAGATATTGTCTTTGAGGTCACCGACAACATTGAAGCGGGATGCCTTCGGACGGTTGTTCTCTCCATAGTCGAACTGCTTGTTGCCGTTTGCGTCGAGGGCATCCTTTCCAGAATCGTCCTTAAGGTAAACAGGGAAGATAGGAGCCATGAACTGAGCGGTGTACCAAGCATTACCAGTCTGGGTGTTGGAGTACTGGGAGCTATTCTGAATCGTGTAAGCATAGCTGGCGCTGGCACCGAGCTGCATCCAATCGTTGACAGTATGGTCGACGTTTGCGCGGATGGAGTAGCGTTTGAAACCGGTGGTTATGAGGACACCGTTATCGTCAAGGTAGCCAAAAGAAAATGCATGCTTGGTCTTGCGGTCACCACCGCTCACACCGAGCTGATACTCCTGGCGGAGAGCTTTCTTGTTGGTAAGGACATCCATCCAGCTCTCATTCCAAGCGGGATTGGCGTCGGCACGGACAAGACCGGTCTCAGGATCGATTACCTGATCCCAGGTGTAGTTCTTGTAAGGATTGTAGAACTCACCACCAAGGGAAGCAGACATATTCTTGGATGCCAACAACTTGGCTTCTTCAAGGGAGTAACCACCATTAAGGTAGTAGTTGTTCTTGAGGGCTTCCCAGGTCAACTGGACAAACTCATTCTGATTGACCATATCATAGTCCTTGATCGAACGGGACTGCAGACCTACCGTGGCCTTGAAGTTCACAACCGAACGGCCTTCAGATCCGCGCTTGGTGGTGATCATGATGACACCATTGGCGGCGCGGGAGCCGTAGAGGGCGGCTGCGGAAGCGTCCTTGAGGACAGTCATGGACTCGATGTCGTTGGGGTTCAGGGAAGAGAGCGTGCCACCGAAAGGAACACCATCAACGATATACAGCGGAGAGCTGGAAGCGTTGATGGAGCCAGTACCACGGATCTGAACGGACGCTCCCTCACCAGGCTGGCCGGAACCGGCAGTCGTGGTAATACCGGCAACCATACCTTCAAGAGCCTTGGAGACATTGGCGACCGTACGTTTCTGGAGACTCTCGCTCTTGACCGTTCCGGCAGAACCAGTAAACGAGGACTTCTTGGCCGTACCATAGGCCACGACGATGGACTCGTCGAGGTTCTCGGTGTCAGGATCAAGTGACACATCGATGGTGCCGCGTCCGTTGACCTGCTCGACCACGGTTACATAACCGACAGCGGTAAACTCGAGCGTTCCGTTGGACGGGACATTGATGGAATAAGCGCCTTCCGCATCGGTATAAGTACCGGTCATGGTACCTCTAAGCGCGATGGAAGCAAAAGGAACGCCTTCTCCTGTCGCCGAATCCTTTACAGTACCCGACACGCGCATGTTCTGCGCAGACAGGGAAACCGTCAGAAGCACAAACAGAGTGCTGAAGAACAGTTTTGCTTTTTTCATAAGCTTGACGATTAATTAAACATAAACATTGAACTGATACTCAAATCAAAGATGCCGTTACAAACCACCAATACCACTGTCCTTAATAATATATAGGTTGCAACAACATCATAGGGGCGGTTTACTATTAAAAAGCCGCTGCCTATATTAATATTCAAGATACAAATTTGTGACTAAATTTTCATTTATCCAAATATTGAAGTAATTAAAAAACGAGGACTATACTTGTTAAATGGCAATTGCTCTTATGTTTTAAAATGTAATTTTAGATTTTTACTTTTGATTTAAAAGTGGTTTCACTTCAAATTACCAATTTATCAACTTCCCAAAAAACTGAACAGATAATGGTTAGTGAATCTGGTTCGCTTGGGCGTATCTTGAGATTGAATCCGTAGTTCGTATCTTCCATTTTTAGTCCAGTTTGGCACGAATATGGCAACATAAAAAGTACGATTGATTAAACATAAACATTGAAGCTATATATTCGGAGGAAGTCGTGAGATTTTCTCCGGATTTTTAATTTAAATACAGAGTCCCCCATTATGCTTACGATTTTTAAGCATTATCAAGAGAATCGTTCTAAATAATTTAGGTAGACGCTTTAATACTAAGCAATTCTGAACTTTCAAACCGTAAGCAAAAAAATATTAAAAATTTTTAATTAATCGGATTTTTATTTATTTTTACAATCGAAAAGACGAAAAAGGACTGATTGTACTGAAGCAACAGTTACATTTTTATATACCAACTTAATCATTGTCCTATGAAGAGAATCAAAGTTCTTCTCTCAATGCTGCTCCTTTCCGCAGGCCTGATGGCATCCGCCCAGACCATCAGCGTGAGAGGTGTCGTGAAGGATTCATCTACTGGCGAATCCATTCCCGCAGCATCAGTTATCGTCAAAGGGACATCCAACGGAACCATTACGGACAACGATGGTAACTATACCATCTCCGTGGCTTCCGACGCTTCCCTTGTTGTATCTTCAATCGGATACCGTACCCAGGAAGTCGCAGTCGAAGGACGCAGGTCCATCGACATCGAACTCCTCCCCGACATCGAGTTCCTCGACGAGGTGGTGGTGACCGCCATGGGTATCTCCCGTGAGAAGAAAGCTCTTGGATACGCCGTCCAGGACCTCAAGTCCGACGAGCTCGTCCATGCAGCCAGCGCAAGCCTCAGCTCCGCCCTTCAGGGCAAGCTTTCCGGTGTTGAGATCTCCTCTTCGTCCGGTATGCCGGGAGCTTCCTCCAAGATCGTCATCCGCGGCGCCCGTTCACTCGATGGTAACAACACGCCTCTCTACGTAGTTGACGGCATGCCTGTGGCTTCCACTCCTGACATCGGTACCGGCAACTCCGTTACCGGATCCGACTATGCCGGACGTTCCCTCGATATCGACCCCAACGACATCGAGAGCATCAACGTGCTGAAGGGTCAGGCCGCTTCCGCACTCTACGGAATGCGCGCTTCCAACGGTGTCATCATCATCACCACCAAGAAGGGCTCCGCCGCACAGGCTGGCAAGACCTCTGTCACCCTCACCACCAACTATTCGTTCGATACTCCCGCCGTTTATCCAGAGGTTCAGTACAAGTATGCACAGGGATCCGGTGGAAAGTACAGCCCCAAGTCTTCGTTGTCATGGGGTCCGCTCATCACCGAGCTCCCCAATGATCCCGGTTATGGCGGAAATGTCTCCAACAGCTACACCGATGCCCAGGGCATCCATACCGGAATGTATTATCAGCCGCAGCGTGCCGAAGCCGGCCTCGATCCTTGGACCACCCCCGCTGTCTATGACAACATCAAGGGCTTCTTCCAGACTGGCCACACCTTCAGCAACAATGTCAGCGTAGCCCACAATGCCGGTACGGCGAACTTCATCTTCTCCCTCGGCAACACTGACACGAGCGGTATCATCGACGGCACCTACATGAAGCGCTACAACGCCCGCTTCGCATCCGATGCCAAGCTCAACAAGTATTTCACCATGGGCTTCAGCGGCAACTTCGTCCAGTCCGACATGAACAAGCAGTCGGGTGCCAACGACGGTATCACCGCCGGTCTTTACCACGTTCCCGCCAACTACGACCTCATGGGACTCCCTACCCATGTTCCCGGAGATCCTTACACTCAGGTCAACTTCCGTAACCTGACGTTCAACAACCCTGTTTGGGCTACCACGAACAACTTCTTCGGTGAGAAGTCCCAGCGCTTCTACGGCAACGCCTACCTCGACTTCAAGACCGAGTTCGCAGGCGCACACAAGCTCGATATCAAGTACCAGATCGGTGCTGATGCCTATACCACCGCTTACCAGGATATCTTCGGATACGGCAGCAAGGGCGCCGACGGTGAGATCACCGAGCGCACCCTTACCGAGAACCAGACCAACTCGCTCCTCACCGCGAACTACGTCTGGGCCATCAATCCCGACCTGAACTTCTCCGCTCTCCTCGGAAACGAGATCGTATACGGCAGGGAGAAATATCTCGATGCCTACGGCAACCACTTCAACTTCGCCGGCTGGAACCACCTCAACAACGTGGCTTCCTACTCGGCTTCCGAGTCCTACAGCAGGAACCTCACCTTCGGTACCTTCGGTGAAATCGCACTCGACTACAAGAACATGCTCTTCTTGAATGCGACCTTCCGCTCCGACTACGTATCCTCGATGCCTCACGGCAACAGGACCTTCACCTATCCTTCGGCCTCGATCGGCTTCATCTTCACGGAGCTCGACGGCCTGAAGAACAACGTCCTCACCTACGGTAAGCTCCGCGCTTCCTACGCCGAGGTCGGTCAGGCAGGTACCTATCACGATTCGTACTATTCCACTCCGGGCTTCGGAGGCGGCTTCTCCAGCGGCACTCCGGCCATGTATCCTACCAACGGCGTCGTGGCCTATACCCCTTACGCCAGGATCTATGACCCGAACCTCCGTCCTCAGAACACCAAGTCTGTCGAAGGCGGCATCGACCTCGCATTCTTCGACGGCCGCATCACCTTCGAGTACACCTTCTCCCGTCAGGACGTGAAGGATCAGATCTTCGCCGTCCCTATGGCATCTTCCACCGGTTACGCCGAGAAGATGACCAACGCCGGAAAGGTACACACCAATGCCCATGAGCTTACCATCGGCTTCATCCCCGTCCAGACCAGGAACTTCTCCTGGGATGTCAATGTCAACTTCACCAAGATCGACAACTATGTGGATGAGCTCGCAGAGGGAGTCTCCAGCATCATGCTCGGAGGTTTCGTCGAGCCTCAGGTCCGTGCAGGTATCGGTGACAAGTATCCCGTCATCTACGGTATCGACTACGTCCGCAACGAGGACGGCGTCGTCATCGTCGATAAGGACGGTTTCCCGATGGCCGGCGACAACGCCGTCCTCGGCGCCGTCTCCCCTGATTTCCAGCTGGGTCTCAGCACCGGTTTCGACTGGAAGGGTCTCAGGCTGAACATGGTATTCGACTGGAAGAAGGGCGGCAGGATGTACGCAGGCTCCGCAGCGATGATGGAGTACTACGGTACCGCACTCGTCTCCCAGGAATTCAGGGAGAAGGATTCGTTCATTTTCGACTATGAGCCTTCCGTGAAGATCACCGGATACGATGCTAACGGCAACGCCCAGTATGCACCCAACGATATCCAGATTGACGGCCAGTACGCTCAGTCCTACTTCTCCACCCTCAACGATATCTCCAAGTATTTCGTAAGGGATGCTTCCTATGTGAAACTCCGTGAGATCTCCCTCAGCTATCCGATCGTCAAGGCCAAGTGGGGCTCCGTCTCCGCCAGCCTCTTCGGAAGGAACATCCTTCTGTGGACCGCCATCGCGGGCTTCGACCCCGAGGCCTCCCAGGGTAACAACAACATGGCCGGTGGTTTCGAGAGATTCTCCCTGCCCGGCTCTTCGAGCTACGGCGGCGGTCTCAAATTCAATTTTTAAGGAGGGCTAAATCATGAAAAAGATATACAGTTTTATCAAGACGGGTCTCATCCTCTCCGTAGCAGCCCTTTCATTCGCTGCTTGCTCCGAGGATTTCATGGACGAGATCAACCGCGACCTCAGTGTCTCGACGAACTGCGACGCCAAGTTCATCATTCCCGACCTGGAGCTCCGTACGGCCCAGAACATCATCGGCGGTGACTTCAACACCTATTTCGGTTCATACGTCGAGTATTGGGCAGGTACGCACAACCAGCTCTTCAAGGCTGAGAAGAGGGACGCCGAAGTCCGCGTCGCTTCCACTTACAACAACAACTGGGCGACTATCTACGAGAACATCCGTAACGGCAAGCTCATCGTCGCTAAATGCGCTGATGATGCCGAGGGCACTGACGCCGGCGATGCCGGTGCAAGAGGTGTCGGCGAGATCCTCCTCGCTTACAACCTCGCAGTTGCAACCGACGTATTCGGTGATACTCCGTACACCCAGGTGGGTGACGCCGCTACCTATCCTTATCCTGAGGCTGACACCCAGGAAAGCATCTACAAGGAGGTCTTCAACTCCGACGAGGAGCGCTTCGGCGGTAAGGGCGTGCGCAACGAGGCGCTGATCCGCAGCGACAAGGAGGGCTTCTGGGAGCTGCCCTGCTCGGCAAAGCTCACGCTGCCGGCCATGTCCACGCTCTACTTCCGCTATCACATCACCAAGCCGCGCGGGAAAAAAGACTGATCTCTTACACGGAAATCTGAAACTGGAGGAAGCGTTTCAATGAACAAAGAATTCCGCGAACTGCTCGACAGCAAGGGCTGGATCGACCCGCCCGCCATCCTGCTGGTCGCCTCGGAGTGCGCGCCGCTGGCCAAAACCGGCGGTCTCGCCGATGTGGTCGGCACACTGCCGAAGGCCCTCGCCGCGCTCGGCCTGGACGCGCGCGTCATGATCCCCTATCACCGCATCATCAAGGATAAATACCGCGACAGCGTGGAGCACATGCTGCACTTCTACTCCGAGGTAGGCTGGAAGCACTGCTACGTCGGTGTGGAGAAGCTGGTGCTCGACGGCGTCGTCATCTATCTGATCGACAACGAGGACTATTTCGGCGACCGCATCTACCGCGGCGGCCAGGCGGAGATCGAGCAGTATGCCTTTTTCCAGCGCGCCGTCATGGACGCGCTCCCGGCATTGGACTTCCGCCCCTCGGTCATTCACTGCAACGACTGGCAGAGCGGTATGCTGCCCTTCCTCGGCAAGACCCAGTACAGCGGCGGCATGCAGGAGGGATTGCGCTATCTGCTGACGATCCACAACATCGCCTATCAGGGGCGTTGGAACTTCAAATACATGCAGGAGCTGCTGCGCATCCCCGACTATTTCAACACCCCCGAGTTCATCGAGCTCTACGGGGAGGCCAATATGCTCAAGGCCGGCTGTGTCTTTGCCGACCGCATCAACACCGTTTCGCCGAGCTATGCCGAGGAGATCAAGACTCCCTACTTCGGCGAGGGCCTACAGGGCATTCTGACGGCCCGCAGCCACGAGCTCAGCGGCATCATCAACGGCATTGACAAGGCTGTCTTCGACCCGACGGCAGACCCGCTGATCCCCGTGCACTACAGCCGCTCCGATCGCAGCGGCAAGGCCGCGGACAAGGCCGCACTGCAGCGCAAGCTCGGGCTCGAGGAGCGCAGCGACGTGCCGCTCTTTGCCATGGTCACGCGCATGACCGAGCAGAAGGGCTTTGATCTGGTCGCCGCGGTCATTGACGACATGATGGCCAATAACGATATGCAGTTTGTGCTCCTCGGCACGGGCGACGCCTGGTTTGAGGACGGCATGCGCGGCGCCGAGCAGCGCTGGAAGGGGAGACTGTGCTCCTTCATCGGCTACGACGCCGATCTCGCCAACCTCATCTATGCCGGCAGCGACTTTTATCTGATGCCCTCGCGTTTCGAGCCCTGCGGCATCAGCCAGATGATCGCCATGCGCTACGGCTCCATCCCCATCGTGCACGAGACCGGCGGACTGCGCGATACCGTGCAGCCCTACAACCGCTTTACCGGGGAGGGCACGGGCTTCTCCTTTGCAAACTACAACCCGCAGGAGCTGCGCCAGGCCATGTGGGACGCGCTGAAGGCCTACCGTGACAAGGACGTCATGAACGGGCTGATCGACCGCGCAATGGCGGCCGACTTCGGCTTTGCCCAGTCTGCCGAGGACTACGCGAGACTCTACTTATGGATGCTCTGATCGGAAAAAGCAGTGCCCAGGTAATTGCCGAGGACAACAGCCGCGTGTGGTTTGGCGGCAGTTACGAGGAGCACTGGACAGAAGATTTCAAGCTGGCCGTCAATTATCATGACCGGCGTCTGGTCGAGGCCCGCTTTGTCGACGGCCGCTGGCAGCCCGCCGGCGGTGAGAGCGCCCTCTGCGAGGCGCTGATGCGCCCCGACTGCGCCCCCTTCCTGCAGCGGTATTTCCAGGCGGCCGCCACGGCCTATGCGGCGATCCGCGCCGTACAGAAGCGCGGGCAGGATATCAACAAGCTGCACGAGACGCTCTCCGGCCCCGCCGACGCGCTGGTGGCGCCCGAGCTGCTGCGCCTGGCGATGGACGATTGCGGCTACGGCTGGGAACAGGCCCTGCCAGAGGTCATGCGCTCCTGCCGTTCCGGCCCTTTGAAGGAAGACGAGATCGAAGCGCTCGAAATCTTCCAGCCGCGCACAGCCAAGGTGGCTCGCTTCATGGTCGAGAAGGCGGGCAGCTGCCTTGTCGGCGCGCATGACGCGCGGCGCGCGGAATACCGCATGCCCTCGGGCGCCCTCCGTTGCGGCGAGCCGCTCTATCTCGCCTTTGATCTGTCGGACGGTGCGCCGCGCCGCGCCTATCTGGTGCTGCGCAGCGACACGAGCCGCGAGGAATATCCGATGACGCAGGATGGCTTCCGTTACAGCGTCACGCTCGGCGGACTGAAAAAAGAGGCCGCGCTGTGGTATTACTTCCGCATCGAGAGCGGGCGCGACACCTGCTACCTCGGCCCGGACGAGACCGGCTTCTACGCCCGCACGCAGGACACCGAGCCCTGGGGCTTCCGCCTGACGGTCTACCGCGCCGACTTTGATACGCCCGCCTGGTTCCGGCGGCGTGTAATGTACCAGATCTTCCCCGACCGCTTCGCCTTTTCCGACGACGGCACGGCCGAGCGGGGCATCACCTATCACACGATGCTGCACCAGACGCCCGAGCTGCACCACTCGCTCGACGAGCCGGTGCGCTGGCTGCCGCGGCCCTTTGAGAAATCCTATGCCCCGGACGATTTTTACGGCGGGACACTGCGCGGGATCGAGCAGAAGCTGCCGTATCTCAAGTCGCTCGGCGTCGGTGTGATCTATCTCAACCCGATCGTCGAGGCGCGCTCCAACCACCGCTACGACACCTCGGACTACCTGAAGGTCGATCCGATCCTCGGCACGAACGAGGACTTTACCCACCTGTGCCAGGAGGCTGAGCGGCAGGGTATCCGCGTCATTTTAGACGGCGTCTATTCCCACACCGGGGCGGACAGTCTCTATTTCAACCGTTACGGCAATTACGGCACCGATGGCGCCTGCCAGAGCCAGGATTCGCCCTATTACCCCTGGTATGAGTTCCGGCATTTCCCCGATAAATACCGCAGCTGGTGGGGCTTTCGCGATCTGCCGGAGGTCGACGAGCTCAATCCCGACTGGCAGCACTTCGTGATCTCCGGCCACGACAGCGTTGTGCGCACCTGGCTGCGCCGCGGGGCCTTCGGCTGGCGTCTGGATGTGGCGGACGAGCTGCCCGACGAGACGCTGCAGCTGATCCGCCGCGCCGTCAAGCGCCAGAACCCCGAAGCGCCGATCATCGGCGAGGTCTGGGAGGACGCGGTGCTCAAGGAGAGCTACGGCACCCGCCGCACGTATGCGCTGGGCGGCGCGCTCGACAGCGTGATGAACTATCCGCTGCGCACGGCGCTGCTGGACTTTGTCCACCGCCGCATCGACGCATTCGGGCTGCGGGATTTCCTCGTCAGCCAACAGCTAAACTACCCGCAGCCGCTCTACTATTCGCTGATGAATCTGCTCGGCTCGCACGACGTGGAACGCCTGATGACGATGATGGCCGTGCCCTTCAAGGTCAAGGATCTGCCGCGCGAGCAGCAGCTGGCCATGGAGCGCCAGCCCCTGGACTATGCGCTCGCGACAGCGCGGGAGAAGCTCTGCGCGGCCGTGCAGTTTGCGCTGCCCGGCGTGCCCAGCATCTATTACGGCGACGAACAGGGCATGATCGGCGGGGGAGATCCCTTCAACCGCCGCCCCTTCCGCGAGAGGGACGCCGCGCTGCACGACTACTATGCCGCATTGGCCCAACGCCGCAACGAAAACCCCGCATTGAGCACCGGGGCGGCCGCGTTCGAGGCCGCGTCTCCTGACGTGCTGCTGATCCTGCGCTGGATCACCGGCGGCTATGACGTGTTCGGCGAGCGCGCCGAGGACGGAGTCTGGCTGCTGGCTGTCAACCGCAGCAATGAGGAGGAGAGTTTTGCTGTGGACTTCACGTCCTTCGGTCTCGGCAGCGTCAATGCGGTCCTCGGCCCGCTCGAGGCCCGATGGATCCGGCTGGATTGATGGTGCAGTACCTCCCCTGTCTGACAGTGAGATATCGATAAGGAGTTCACATGCAAAGAGAAAAGGAAAAGATGAATAAGCGTGATACGATACTCTATTTCGTTCTCATAACGCTCATTGTCGCTGTGTTTGTTCTCTTTGTGGTGCATATCCACGCCACGTGGGCGGCAACGGTGAATTCTGACGATGCCAGTGAATTGATCCTGGCAAAAAAGCTGTCAGACGAGGGCGGTGTGCTCTCAAAAACCTGGTATTATTCCACCGAACTGAGAGTGATCAATACACAGCTGGTCTTTGCACCGCTGTTTTCCCTCACGGACAACTGGCACACCGTGCGCGTCGCTGGAGCCACGATCCTGCTTGCTCTGCTTGCGCTGAGTGCCGTCCTGCTCGCCAGAGCATTGCGGCTTGGCCGGATCGGTACAGCTTTGCTTGTCCTGGCGGTACTGACCCCCTTTTCGCAGCAGTATTACAGTTTTGTACTGCTGCACTCCTACTATATCCCGCATATCGTCATTTCCTTTGTCACACTCGCCGCCGTTTTTACGCTGCCGCGGCTCTCGGAGCAGAGGCGCCGGGGAGCATGGCTGCTGTTGAATGCGGCGGTCTCTCTCCTCGCATTGTTGGCCGGACTTGGCGGACCGCGCCAGGTACTGGTGCTGTATATGCCGCTGCTGCTGGCAGCGCTTGCGCAGACGGCCGCCGAATGGCGGTTAGGAGCAGCTGTGGAAGAGCGTGGAAGGGTGAGCGGCTGGACAGCGCATCTGCTGGGAGAGAGTGCGCTGCAAATGCTTTTCACAGGAATCGGTTTTCTGATCAACAGCTTCCTGTTGAAAAAGGAATACGCATTTCTCACCTGGGGAGGTATCCGCTTCTCTTCATTTTCACTTGAACGGCTGGAGGACGTGCTTAACGGTTTCCTGGCATTTTTCGGATATACTGCCGATCGGGAGCTGTTTTCCCTGACGCTGGTTCAGAATGCCGTAAGCATATTGACTATGCTCGTATTGCTTGTGGCCCTTGTCGATACGCTGCGGGACCCAAACGCCGGCCGGGAGCATAAGACAATGGCGGCCGTTTTTCTCTCGTCAGTGACGGTGATCTGTATCCTCTATTGTTTTTCAGATATGGAGTATGCAGACCGATATAGCATACCGATTCTTGTATTTGCGTTTCCGGTGATTGTGTCCTGGCTGCAAAGAAAGGCGGCGGGGGGCTTGCTGCGTGCAGAGCGCGCTGCAATCGCACTGGGACTTGCGCTGTTTCTGGCTGTGGGGCTTACCAATTATAAAACGCTCAAACGCGGCGGGATGAGCGAGCAGGAGAGGCTCGCGCAGACGCTGTGTGAGCAGGGGTGTCGCCATGGCTATGCCACGTTCTGGAACGCCAATCTGCTGACAGAGCTCTCCAATGGGGAGTTGGAGATGTGGATCTGGTACGATCGTTTCCCGGAGTATGGGGATACGAGCGTCATCCATCAGTGGCTTCAGAGCACCGATCATATGACACCGCCGGAGGGCGAAGTCTTTTGTGTGTTCAGTGCGGACCAATGGGAAATGCCGGCGGTCAAGCGCCTGGAGGGTGCCGAGCTGCTGTACGAATCTGACATTTACCGGGTGTATCGTTTTCCCACATTTGCGGCGATAGCGGATCATATGGCTGCCCACAGCGGCGCGTGACAGCGTGAAAACGGAGACAATTTCCGGAAGAGAGAAAGTGCTGTGACAGGCAAAAACAGCCGACAGTGGGCAATGGCGATTACAAGAGAATGAAGGCAGCCGCCGATGCAGCGATGCGTGAGAACAGTGCGAGCGCGTCGTCGGTATACGGACGCTGCTCAACCGTTTTCATGCGGGCTTTCCTTTGCTTCTGGAAACAAAAGCAGAGGGAAGCTCTTTTTGCTCTGAAGCGAAATTCTTCTCTGCATAGAATCAGATCGTGAAAGCCTGCAGGATTTTTGTACAAAAAAGGCAAAGTTACGCTTTACTTTTCAACGGAAAACAGGTAAAATAATCAGCAGATTTTGTCCCGGCGGCACAGACGGCTGCGGGAGAGGGAAATAATACGAAGGAGAGAGCGCAAACTATGAGCGAAAAGAAAAGCTTCTTTGACAAGCTCCCGCCGAGCCTGATCAAGAAAAACAACGTGACGCTGATTCCCGAAGGGGCGATCGGTTACCTCGTGGGGCCGACCCTGGCTCTGCTGGCAAACTCCATCCTGTCAAATTACTTCAACAAGTACATGACCGATGTGCTGCACATCAACAACTGGGCCAGCGCCTTCTTCACCTGGCTGCCGGTCATCTCGGTGATTTTCGTTGTGATCGGCAACATCCTGGTCGGCAAGCTGATGGATAACAATAAGTCCAAAAACGGCAAGGCCCGCCCGCTGCTGCTCCTGTCCCTGCCGATCAGCCTGTTGGCGCTGCTGTTCCTGTTCGTCTTTTCACCCTATAACGCGAACAATGACAGCTGGCACGTCGGCGCGCTTGTGTGCATCGCGATCGGCTATAACCTGTGGTTTGCCTTTGCCTACCCGATGTACTATACCCCGCACGCGGGTCTGGTTTCCCTTTCCACCAGAAACTCCAAGGACCGCGGCCTGCTCGCCACGATCTCGAACGCCACGATGCTCGCGGCCATGGGCATCAGCTCGATGTTCCTGCCATTCTTCCTGAACCTGCTGTTCGTCTATGACATGAGCGGCAAGGGCAGCCCCATTATGAACGACGCGGGCAAGATCCTCTACTATGTGGACGAGAGCGGCGCGGCCATCTATGACTCCGGCGCTTCTTATGCCCACTGGAAGGTCTTTGTCATCGCCCTGCTGATCATCACCGCCATCGGCGTGCTGATCGAGTATTTCTTCACCCGCGAGCGCGTGACCGAGGAGACCATGGGCCAGGAGACCGAGAGCAAGCCCGCCCTGTCCACCGCCGAGCAGTGGAAGATCTGCTCGAAGGACAAGTACTGGATCATCATGATGGTGTTCTTCTTCCTGTACCAGTTCGGCGGCATGATCAAGAACGTCTCGCAGAACTACTTCTGCACGGCCATGTTCCCCGACGCCATGGGCAACTACACGGTGGCCTACGGCGGACAGCTCCAGGGCACACTGGCCATCATCGGCGCCATCCCGACGGCGGTCGGCATGGTCATCGCCCTGCCGCTGGCCAACGCTCTCGGCAGCAAGGCCAAGGCCATCCTTTGCGGTGCGGCCCTCGCCGTTGTCGGCGGTGTGATCGGTATGTTCGCGCCGAATAACTTCATCGTTGTCACGGTATCCTTTGTCATCAAGGCCCTGGGCTCCACCCCGGCCATGTACCTGTCGCTCGCCCTGCTGGCCGATATCTTTGACCACCAGGAGGCGGTCAACGGCAAGCGCACCGACGGCTTCTCCATGACGGTCTACGGCGCGATCATCGCCGGCATGACCGGCCTGACGACCGGCGTGCTGAACATGGTGCTCTCCGCCACGAACTATGACGTCTCCACGCTGCAGACCAACGAGGTCCTGCGCGCGGCGATGCCCTGGGTCTTTATCGGCGGCGAGACGATCTGCTATCTCGGCATCTTCATCTTTTTCCTGTTCATGGGCGTTGAGAAGTTCTCGAAGATCGACCACATCGCCATCGTAGCCGACCAGAAGGCCGCAGCAAAGGCTGAGGGCCGCGAGTACATCTCCGCGGAGGAGAAGATCCGCCGCGAGGAAGGCGAGGAGGCCTACCAGGCCGAGCTCAAGAAGCAGGCCGATGCGGCTGCGAAGGAAAAGGCGCGCGTTGCGAAGCTCTCTTCCGAGCAGAAGAAGGCCGAGGCCGAGCGTGATGCAAAGATCGCCGAGGAATTCAACGCGATGCGCAAAGCCGCCGGCAAGAGCGCCGTTAAAATCTGATGTGCAGATAAAAAATAACGCGGCATCCTGACAAAGCATACACCACGCGGCCTCCGGAAATCGGAGGCCGCGCATTATGAGAGAGTAGAGGACAAACCCATGAAACTGCTATCGATCGCTGTTCCCAGCTACAATTCCCAGGATTATCTGGATCGCTGCATTGCCACGCTGCTCCCCGGCGGGGACGAGGTGGAGATCCTGATCGTTGACGACGGCTCGAAGGACCGCACCGCCGAGATCGCCGACGAGTATGAGAAAAAATATCCGGGCATCGTGCGCGCCATCCACCAGCCCAACAAGGGCCACGGCGGCGCCGTGAATACCGGACTGGCCGCCGCGACGGGGCTCTATTTCCGCGTGGTGGACAGCGACGACTGGCTGGATTTTGACGCATACGCGATCGCCCTGGCGACGCTGCGCACGCTGCACGCGCAGCATAACGACGTCGACCTGTTCCTGAGCAACTATGTCTATGAAAAAGACGGCAAGAAGCACAAGCGCGTGATCCAGTTTGAGGGGGTACTGCCCGAGGACAGGGTTTTCACCTGGGATGAAATCGGCCATTTCAAGCTGGGCCAGTACCTGCTGATGCACACGATGATCTATCGCACCGAGCTGCTGCGCAGCACGGGTCTGCAGCTGCCGGAGCACTGCTTCTATGTGGACAATATCTTCTGTTATGTGCCGCTGCAGTACGTGCAGAAGCTGTATTATAAGAATATCGATCTCTATCGCTACTATATCGGCCGCGATGACCAGTCGATCAACGAGAAAGTCATGATCAAGCGCATCGACCAGCAGCTGAAGGTCAACCGGCTGATGGTGACCTCGATGGATTTCAAGGCGATCCCCAACCGCAAGCAGGCGAAAACGATCTATAACTATCTCGAGATCATCACGGCGGTCTCGAACCTGCTGCTGCTGATCATGGACAGCGACGAGAGTCTCCGCATGCACGACGAGCTCTGGGAATTCATCCGGCAGCACGACGCGAAGCTCTACCGCCGGCTGCGCTTTGGCGTCTACGGCTTGATGCTGCATCTGCCCGGCCGCGCCGGACGGAAGATCTCGCTCGACACCTACTCGCTGGCACAGAAGGTCTTCGGCTTTAACTGAGCTTCTTATGAAAACAAATACCCCCATGCGTTGCTGCCAGCGCATGGGGGTATTCGGCTCTCTGTTGTCGGGTATCATTTCTGATAAAAGCAGGCGCATGGAAATGGGATAGGGCATTTGCCCTTTAAACGGCAGGCTGCAGCAGGATAAAAAGAAGAAGGAAACCGTAGTTCAGCCGTGCAGATGAGGAGCTCTGCGTCATTGTAAAAGAGAGGTTTTGCTGCAGCCTGCTTTTTCTTCCGTAAGTCCGGAGCCTTAGAAGCGATAAACGCTTAGCCAGGATAATCACGACTCAGGATTTTTTGCGTGAGAGTGTCGATTGTCTCCACACTGCCGCTGTTGATCTGTTCGATCACCATCGAAAGAATCCTTCCGGAAGCTTCTGGCCCCAGTGTGCACAGACGCTGCTGGGTCTTCTCCGACAGTACATAGGGCAGCAGCTGGATGGCCATTGTCGGCAAAACACCCGTCAGTTCATTCAGCATTGCCTTGAATTCCATATCGCAGTGACACCTCCCGAAGCGGCGGCAAGCTCCGCCGGTACAGTCTCTTTAATACAACTATATGCACATGATTTGTAATTATATCGCCCGCCTTATTTTTATACAAGGGAGGGTTCCAGATTGTCACACTGCTTTTCCCAAATTGAGCCTTGATTTTGCTCCTCTCCGAAGGTAAGCTATAGCTATACAATAAAGCATGGGGGCAGCAGAGATGCATACGATTTTTGCAGAGACGCTCAGGCACCTGCGGACAGAGAGAGCCCTTTCCCAGCAGGATCTGGCCGAGCGGATGAACGTGGCCCGCTCCACGGTGGCCCGATGGGAGACGGGCAGCCGTCTGCCGGACGTGGCGATGCTTGCCCGGTTGGCCAGGTGCCTCGGCGTGGAGGTCGATACGCTGCTGAGAGCTGCCGAGGAGAGCGGCGAAGCGCCCAACGTCATGATGGTCGACGATCGGAAAATCATCCTCTCGGGAGGGCTTCCCATTCTGGAGGAAGTGATGCCGAAGGCCACGGTCGTCGGCTTTACCCGCCCCTCGGAGGCCGTTGAGTACGCCAGAACAAACCGGGTGGCGCTGGCCTTTCTGGATATTGAGCTGGGAAAAATCAGCGGCTTTGACCTTTGCCGCACGCTGCTGGAAATCGATCCGCGTACAAACGTGGTGTTCCTGACGGCATACGTCGACTACTCCTTCGACGCCTGGAGCACCGGCGCCAGCGGCTTTATGCTCAAGCCCATCACCGCCGAGGGGGTGCGCGCCCAGCTGAGAAAGCTGCGCTATCCCTTCCCGACAGGAGGCGTTCTTGCGTGAGTATAGGGTTCATAGCATCCATCTCTTTCCTGACCGGCGCTTCGTTGATGCTGTCACTGATAGGACTGGTGGTCGCACTGATCGTGCCCGGCACAGACCGATGGAACAAACGCTATTTTGTCTTTTTTTTCGGGTATCTTACGCTCTATTGCTGTGTCTGTGTTTTCGAAGCGGTTCTCTACCTGTATCAAAACATGTACACCGACCTGGAGGTCATCTGGTTTATCGAATATGTGCTTGCAGCGTTCCTGATCCCCTGGCTGACGGTTTATCTGCTGTACTGCTGCGGTGAGAGCTGGAGGCGCAGCGGCCTGTTTCGCGCGGTGATCGCGCTGTGGGGTATTTACTTCACATTGCTGGTCCTCAACCGGTTCACCGGTTGGTTTTACTATGCCGCGCCAAACAATCAGCCCGGATACACGCCCCGGTACCCGCTGATGATCTCTCCGCTGCTGGTCATTATGATTCTCAACCTGATCGAACTCGTCCACAGGCGGAGCAGGCTGACCGGACAAACCTTTTTTGCCTGCCTTGCGGGCATGGTCCCTGTGACAATCACCCTTTGCATCCACATGGCTTTCCCGCTTTTTCAAGTCTACGGGCTGGGTATGGCCGTCTGTGCCGTTGCCATGTTCGGTATCATCCTCTCAGAGCAGGTCGAGCAGACCATGCGTCAGCAGCAGGAGATCGCCCATCAGCGTGCCAGCATCATGGTGCTGCAGATGCGGCCCCATTTTATCTACAACACGATGACGAGCATCTATTACCTCTGCAAGCTTGACCCGGAAAAGGCCCAGCAGGTTACGATGGATTTCACCTCCTACCTGCGCAAAAACTTCACCGCCATCGCCAGCGAGAAAACCATTCCCTTCACCGAGGAGCTGGAGCACACGCGGGCCTATCTGGCGGTGGAGCAGGCGCAGTTTGAGGATACCCTGTTCGTTGACTATGACATACCCCACACCGGCTTTTACCTGCCGCCGCTGACCTTGCAGCCGATCGTGGAGAACGCCGTCAAGCACGGCATGGACCCGGATGCCGACCCCCTGCATATCACCATCCGAACACGGGAGACAGCGTCCGGCAGTGAAATCGTCGTGGAGAACACCGGTCTCGAATTTGAAGCTGCCCAAAACAACGAACCCCACATTGCCCTGAACAACATCCGGGAACGCCTGGAAACGATGTGCGGCGGAACGCTGGCCATCCAGAGCCGCGTCGGAGAAGGAACCACCGTCACGCTGCGGATTCCCGCGACGGGAGCGAATGGAGGAAAACGATGAGAGCGATTTGCGTGGACGACGAGCCCATGACGCTGGAATACACGGTGGAGCAGTGCCGGGGGCTGAAGGAGATCGACGAGGCGCGGGGCTTTACCCGCGCTTCGGATGTTCTTGCGTGGTCCCGGATGAATCCCGTGGATATCGCGCTTTTGGACATCGACATGCCCGACATGGATGGCATCACATTGGCGGTGGAGCTCAAGCAGCTGCGTCCGGACACGGCGATCATCTTTCTGACCGGCTATGCGCAGTACGCCGTGGAGGCGTTTCAGCTGCACGTTTCGGGCTATCTGCTCAAACCGATCAGCCGCGAAAAGCTGGCTGCCGAGATCGAGCACGCGCTGCACGGCCGCGCCGCCCGGCGGGCGCCGTCGCATGTGACCGTGCGCACATTCGGCAATTTTGAAATTCTTGTAGACGGCAGAGCGGTCACGTTTAACCGCGCCAAAGCCAAGGAACTGCTGGCCTATCTGATTGACAAGCGCGGCACCGGCGCCACACGCGCGGAGGTGTTTTCTGCCCTGTGGGAAAACGGCACGTATGACCGGTCGCGCCAAAAGCAGCTGGACGTCATCATCCGCTCCTTG
>ONNS01000138.1:2971-3514 GCA_900319275.1 uncultured Eubacteriales bacterium | reverse complement strand
GACCGTGATTTCCTTCACGCCCTTGGGCACGTCCACGGCGAAGTGGTGGTACTGCAGGTCGCCGATGCAGGTATGGGCCGGATCCTTCTCACAGGTCTTGCGGTCCATCGTGCGGGTTTCCCCGTTTTTCAGCACGCCTTTGAGCTTCGTCTTGCCGTTGCCGTCCGCCGCATAGCGGATCAGGGCGGACATCAGCTCCAGGCGGTCGCCCGTGATCTGGCGCTCGGGGTGCGAGCCGATGGCCACCACGCGGCCCGTGGCGTCCGACTCCTTCCAGGCCCAGGCACTCACCTTCTTGTGGATGGATTTCTTGAGATTCAGCGTGTCGCCGTCGTAGCGCAGCAGGACCTCGGTCCCGGCCGGGACGTCGGCATCCATATAGGCATAGTCACCGCCGTTGTGGCGGACGTTCTCGATCTTCATGTCGCCGCCGAAATCATAATACTGCAGCAGCGGACTGCCGGGCTCCACAAACATGCCCGTGGCAGAATTCTCGAGTCCCGTGCCGACCGTCCAGCCCGGCCAGATGGCCAGGTAGTCTTC
>ONNS01000138.1:0-2923 GCA_900319275.1 uncultured Eubacteriales bacterium | reverse complement strand
AATCACGGATGTTCTGCCGGCCCTTCTCGGTCAGCGAACGGCCGTGCGCCTGGGCGCGGCCACCGTTGAAATAGACCACCCGGAAACGCGGGTCGCCGTCAGGGTAGAGGAGGATGCCGTTCTCGTCGATGGGGCTGCCGACCAGCAGGATGGTCTGCAGCACGGTGTCGAGCGACACCAGCTGCGTGCGTTCCGACGAACTGTACTGTTCCAGCGACATGCCGAGGAAGTCCGCTGCCGGAAGGTCCGGGTAGGCGTTCAGACCGATGCCGCCGTTCATGAAGATGTCTTTGTAGTAGCCTTCGCTCCCGGTCTGTGCCCGGAGCGGCAGGATGGCTGTCGTCAGAAGAATGGTCAGAAGGAGGGGTATGCGGAAACGTTTCATGGCAGAATACTGGTCTATCCAGCAAAGATAAAGATTTCCCCCGAAATAATCAAAATGCGGCCGGGAGCCGCGGAGTGCGCAATTCTATCTTGGCAGCAGGGAGACGGCCAGTAATTCCTGACCGAGTCGGTGAATGGCGGATTCGATCTTGCCGGCCTGCCGTTCAGAGATGTAAGTGCCGCCCGATTTGTATTGGCGGAGGAGGGACGGATTGATGCCTATCCGCGTGGCAAACTTACTGACATTGATGTAGTCGAAATAGTCAAAGACAGAAGCTATGTCGTAACGGTATTCGAATTCAACATCCTGAAGCTCGTCAGGGAGCGGTTCTCCCGCATCTTTGAAGGCCGTTCGTACTTCTGCCATTGAATTCTGAAAATCAGCGATAGCTTCGGCAACCGTCGCTCCGCTGCCAATGATCAAGCTATTCAAATCGGGCGTGTAAACGCCATATGATCCGTCCTTGCCTTTCTCTATCAATGCTATTGTTTTCATATCAAAAGTCTATCAGTTTCTTTAGTTTGAAAAACGTACCGTTCTTAATTTCTTCAGCACTATGTCTCGATATCAGAATGACGTCTTCTTTGTCAGGATGACGATAGATAATCTCACTCCACTTCATAGCCATCAATCGTCTCGCAAATATATAACAAAATAGTTATATATCCAAGCCTTTTTTTGTGACAAAGTTAGCGCGTCCGACCTGCAAGAAAAACTTCGGATGAAAGATTAAGCGATTTCCAACTTTTCGGTTGGAAATACAAAAACGTCATTTACGATCGTTGGGCCACCAGGCGGGACGTTCTTTCGTTCCGCCGCCGATCCGAGTGCAGTCAACGCATTCACTCTCGAGTTCTTTGTACACTTTCAGGGCCACAAAGCAGATGCAAACTTGCGCCTCTATCCTTTGATTATCACAACAAAGTTAGCGCACCCGACCTGCAAGAAAAACTTCGGATGAAAGATTAGGCGATTTCCAAATTTTCGCTTGGAAATCAAAGACACAAGAAAGGCTGGACACGGCAAGCGTCAACAGACAAATGAGATGGCGAAAGTGGTCCATGGCTGCTAATTTAACAAAAAAAGGGGAGAAACGATATCTCCCCCTTTTTTGAATATTCGGGCTAATTCGATGATCAGTCGTTGGACGTCGAAGTGATGCCCTTGTTGTAGTCAGTCTCGTTGCGCGGGATGCACCAGGTCCAGTTGTTCTTTTCGTTGGGGCCGAAAGAAACAGCGTAGGAACTCATCCAGTTGCCGCCGTTCGCATAGGTTTTGCGGCTGATGCTGTCGCCCCAGCGCTTGAGGTCGAACCAGTTGAAGCCTTCGGCCCAAAGCTCGATGCCGCGATAGAGTTTGATCTGCTCCATCAGGGCGTCACCGGTAGCCGTGCAGGTGTAGGCCGGGTCACGCTTCGAGGTGACGTTCAGCTCCATCAGGAGGTCGCGTACCGCGGATTCGTTGTGCAACTGATACTGCGCCTCTGCCTCAATGAGCAGCATTTCAGAAGAACGCATCAGGCACATGTGACCGATACCAGGCTGCACGTTGTTGCTGATCTTCATATTCATGTAGGCGAAGATCAGGTGGGTGGTGAGCAGCTCGTGACCGCGGACGTCGGCGGCATAGCTCCTGCCGTACTTCGTCAAATTGTTGCTGGTGCTGGAAGCCTTCATCGTGTTGGTGTTGAACTGGCCTTCATACCCGGCCGGGTCGAGCCACCAGGCGCGACGGATGTCCGTCGCCGGGATCTGGTCGAACAGGTGGCGGCTGATCATGATCGGATAGTTGCGCGTCGTACTGGTCTGGGCGTTGTAGGCGGCGTAGCAGAAGTAGTCGTAGAAGTACAGCGTCTCATCTTCTGCACCGTAGAGCGACCAGATCCACTCGCCGGTCGGGTTGCTGAAACCGGCCAGCTCGTCGGCTACGCTCTGGAGCGGATACTTCTTGTGAAGCATGTCCATATAGGCATTGATCTCCTTGTGCGACATTTCGCCGCCGACAACATTGTATTTCATAGGTAAGACCTCCTGTGTTTTTTGGTGTAATACCAGTATACCATATATTGTGGTGATTGTCAATAGAAAGGGAAGATTGACACTAAATGTTGTATCTCACGGGTATTTCCCTGAGATGGGCTTTTTCTCTCTTTCTATGTTGTCCTTATAGAAAAAGACTATAGAATATTGGTGGGCTTAGATCTGATTCTATAGCAAAATGTTCGTACAATGGCGGACAATTTGACTGAGAAAATTGGTAAAATCTTGCTGCACGTTGGAAATGTTTTGTCCAAGCCGCCGGAAAATATGCAAAAGCTTCACCAAATCAGCAGTTTGTCAGTTGCCAAAGACAAGATTTTACAATATAATAGTAATAGAATGTACATACATTTGCACGTTGGCAGCAAATTTGAACGGATAACCTGAAAGGATGATGAATATGTATCCACGATCGGCAATCAAACGGCTCCTCGCCTCGCTCCTCGGCATGTCGATGGCGCTGAAGAAGACCTTGACCATAGAAGAAACATATATTCAG
>ONNS01000051.1 GCA_900319275.1 uncultured Eubacteriales bacterium | reverse complement strand
GCTTGAACCAAAATCGGAAAGTCTCCGCAGAAACTTGCCGATTTTAATTCTATTCGGCTGTTTCTTCGCGCAGCAGATCTTTAAACAGAATGCTCATGTAATCGCTGCGGCCATACAGAACACGGTCAATGTAGACATCGTTGCCTTGCACACGATAAAACACCATATAATTGCCGCTGACAAGAAAACGATAGTCAGTTCCTATATCTGCAATAGAGGATAACGGGGTTCCCATTTTTGCAAAATTTTTCAACGGGTCAACCGCATCCATAATGCGATCGATCACGCGCTCCGCAGCAGAACGGTTTTGAAGTTCCGATACGATGTAATCCCAAATGTCATCTAAATCACGACGGGACTCGGATGAATAATGAATTTTATTCTTCATTCGCTCTTGCGCGGAAGTGCGCCCTCATATCGTCCGGTGTCAGCCAGCCTTCCGTTTCGCCGGAGTGGCGGCCTTTTGCAAGCTCATTCATCAGGCGGATAGTCGCCTGTGTTCTCTCATAGTCCTGCATATCCACAATAGCGTACCGCCCGCGCCCGTTCTACCGAGATGATCAACTCTGCCGAGGCTCGCTCGAAGGAGTTGCGGCGTCTTGCCAGCGGTTTCGTGGACGACATGATGCGCCAGGCAGAAGAGAGCCTGCAGACCTCCATGACAGAGCTGCAGCGCGTCCACAATTCTTTCCGCTCCCAGTCCACTGCCGAGGAGCGTCGCCCAAGCGCCGAGAAAATCGGCGAGGCCTGAACGTCCTCTTTTTGAACATACCACTTGATAGTAGTAATCCCCCAGCCGATGAACGGCTGGGGGATATTTTTACTTATGTAGGATTGGCGGGTGCTTGCGGCTCGGTCGGAGCTTGTGTTTGAACCGGAGACTCGGGTACGGTCGGAGCTTCGGTCGCAGCCGGGGCTTCGGTCGCAGCCGGTGGTTCGGACGCAGCCGGAGACTCAGTCACAGACGGAGTTTCAGTTGCAGCCGGTGGTTCGGTCGCAGACGGCGCCGCAGTCTCGACAGGAGGCTCCGTTATGGTGGGCATCTCTGTCGGGTCAACAGTCGGTTCGGCGGTCGGCTCGGGTGTGGGTTCGGCAGTCGGCTCAACAGTCGGTTCTGCCGTGGGTTCGGCAGTCGGCTCGGCAGTGGGTTCAACCGTCGGCTCGACAGTGGGTTCGACGGCAGGCTCAGCTGTAGGAGTGGGTTCGACGGCAGGCTGGGGTGTCTCAGTGGCGGACGGAATCGGCAGGGGCTGTGGCTGTGTCACAGAGATGGACACTGGAATACCGATCGCCGTAGCGCCGTTTCTGCCAAAGCACTGGACCTGTACGGTCCAGCCGTTGAGAGAATAAGGTACATGGGTGAGCTTCAGGGTCGATGAGTTTGCACCGGATACCGTGAAGCCGTTGGCAGGCAGGGCTTCGGTCAATTCCTCGGCAAAGACTGTCACGTCGCCGCCTTTGGCATAGCTCGACGGAGAGATAAAGATCCAGGAATAGGCGACAGCGTTCTCCGCTTTTACAGATAACTCAAGATTCTGTGAGGCAGAAACCGACACATCCTTCAGATGGCTGAGAATGCGCGGGCTGTTCTGCACGTCCTCAGTGGGGACCACCGTAGCAATAGGGACAGGGACGAATGTGGCCGGAGACTCAGCGTTCACGGCTTTCGTTTCTGGCGGTAAAACGGCGGGCTCGAATGAGGAGCGCATGCCGCAGCCGAAGAGGATGATAGCCAGAGTCACGGCCAGAATCACGGCCGGGATCACGGCAGATAATCGCTTCATGGGGCGCTCCTTTCGGAAAAACAAACGGAAAAACAGAAGAATGATTGTGCGTATTTGAAATTATAGCACAGACTTTGCAGTATTTCAATGTGAATTTGTACCCAAAAGGTGGACAGAATACGGCTCGTTACCGCCATATGGGAATCTTTTGGAGGTAAAACTGGAAATAAAAGATAAATGCAGGCGTAATTAGAAACAAATTAGCGACATAAAAACTCAAAAAGTTTCACTTGCTTTTTGCGGATGAGCCCCCTATAATGAAACTGTCAGTGGGGCAAAGTGGAGTAAAATGGGTTGAAGTAGAGCAAGTTTGGGGGCACAGACCATGACAGGCGAATATCAGCACTCGTTGGACAGTAAGGGGCGTATTTTTATCCCCGCCAAACTCAGGGATGAACTGGGAGAGATCTTTTATGTGACGCTCTCGATGGATCGCTGCCTGAGTGTCTACAGTGCAGAAAACTGGCGGATATTCTCTGACAAGGTCAGTGCGATGCCCTATGTCAAGCAGCGCAAAATGCGCCCGCTCTTTGCCCATGCCGCGCGCTGTGAGCTTGACTCGCAGGGTCGCGCCCTGATTCCGCAGAATCTTCGCGACTATGCCGGGCTCGTGAAGAACGTCACGGTGATCGGCTGCAATAACCACGCCGAGCTGTGGGACAGCGAGGCCTGGGAGAGCGTGTATGCTGAGGAGACAAGTCCGGAGAATATTGCCGCCGTCATGGAGGAACTGGAGTTTTAATGAGTGAAGCGCGTCATGTTTCTGTGCTGCTGCACGAGTGCATTGAGTATCTGAATATTCGCCCGGAGGGAATCTATCTTGACGGAACACTTGGACTTGGCGGGCACTCGTACGAAATTGCCTCTCGCCTGACGACGGGGCGCCTGATCGGTATTGACAGGGATGAGACCGCTATCGAGCGCGCCGGACGCCGTCTGGAGCCTTTTGGCGAACGTGTGACGCTGATTCACGGTAACTTCTCCGACGCTGCCGCCATTCTGGACGATCTGGGCATTGAATCGGTAGATGGAATGCTGTTTGACCTCGGTGTGTCATCCCCACAGCTGGATGAAGCACAGCGGGGTTTTTCCTATATGAACGATGCGCCGCTTGATATGCGTATGGATCATACGGAAGCGCTGCGGGCGTTTGACATCGTCAACACCTGGGATGAAGATCGGCTCAACCGTATTCTATGGGATTACGGGGAGGAGCGTTACGCACGGCGCATATCCCGTGCCATCCTGGAGCGGCGGGCAGACAAGCCCATCGAGTCAACGCTCGAACTGGTAGATATTATCAAATCCGCCATGCCGGCTGCCGCGCTGCGCGAAAAGCAGCACCCGGCCAAGCGGAGCTTTCAGGCGCTGCGCATCGCCGTAAACGACGAGCTCGGCGCTATCGAAGGTATGATGGAGACGGCACCGGACAAACTCTCCATCGGTGGCCGCCTGTGCGTGATTAGCTTTCATTCGCTGGAAGACAGGATCGTCAAGCTCGGCATAGCACGCCGGGAGAATGGCTGTACCTGTCCGCGCGAGGCGCCAATTTGCACCTGCGGCTTCGTGAAGTCACTCAAAAGTGTCTCACGAAAGCCGATTCTGCCCTCTGCGGAAGAGATAGAGACGAATCCCCGCAGCCGCAGCGCGAAGCTCCGCGTGGCTGAGAGGGTCTGATATGAGGACAAAAGAGACTGTCAATGTCCTGTTTCGCGCCGTGTGTCTGCTGTTTTCGGCACTGCTGCTGATATTGAGTCTGCTCTCGGGCATCGACCTGACGGCGGCCAATGACGAGGCCGCGCGCCTGAAAACAGAAATCGCGGCGTGCGAGGAGGAAAACCGCCAGCTTCGTTTGAAAATCAACGCAGCCACCAGCCTTGAGGAGATCGAGCGCCGTGCCAGGCAGGAGCTGATGATGCAGCCGCCCGGCCCGGGACAGATCGTGGTGCTCGCTCCGTTGGACGAATCGCTGCGATAACGCATTTCCGGAATAAATCCGTTCAGCCGCGCATACATATCCCTGTATACAACGACAGGGGGCGGGGGAATGGGATCTTCGCGCGCACCTACGCGGCAGCTGCTGCAGCGGGTGCTGGCTTTGTCCGGGATCTGCGGACTTTTGTTTCTGGTGTTATTGCTTGTCCGTCTATGGCAGCTGCAGATCGTGCAGCATGACGAGCTGGAGAGCCGCGCCATCGCGCAGCAGCTGCGCGAGGCGCCGACCACCGCCGCGCGCGGCAGTATCTACGACTGCAAGGGCCGTCCGCTGGCTGTCAGCGCATCGGTGGACAACGTCTACCTCAGCCCCGCCGAGATCGACCAGTATGCGGAGGATCGCGAACTGATCGCCGACTCGCTTGCAACTATCCTGAATCTCGACCGCGGTGACATTCTGGAAAAGAGCCGCACAAGCGGCGCCTGGTATGTAACGGTCGCGCGAAAGGTCGAGCGGGAGCAGTCCGAGGCCGTGCGCCGCTTTATCGCTGACAATGATATTCACGGCGTCCATCTCGAGACCGACACCAAGCGCTATTATCCAAACTCGTCTCTGGCCTGCCACGTCATCGGCTTTGTAGGGACGGATAATACCGGACTCGAGGGCATCGAGGCACGTTATGATGAGGCCCTTTCCGGAACGGCGGGACGCACTCGACGGGCCACCAACGCCTACGGCACCGAACTGATCTACACGTCGTTCGAGGATTATATTCCCGGCGAGGATGGCTGTGATCTCGAAGTGACGATCGACTCCGCCATCCAGTTTTACATCGAAAAACAGCTGCGCCAGGCCGTGGCGGATTATGATATTCAAAATGGCGCCGGCGCGATCTGTATGGACGTCAACACCGGGGCAATCCTGGCGATGGCCTCGTTGGACGGCTATGATCTGAACAATTTCCTGGCTGTCAGCCCTCAGGCGCAGGCCGCGATCGACGCCGCTGCCTCAAAAGAGGAAGCGGAGCAGCTCCTGCAGCATGCGCAGATGCGCCAGTGGCGCAACAAGGCGCTCAGCGACACCTACGAGCCGGGCTCCACCTTTAAGATCATTACGCTGTCGATGGCGCTCGAAGAGGGCGCCGTCCATATGGATGACAGCTTTTACTGCGGCGGCAGTGTCAGCGTCATCGGGCGCGGTACGCCGATCCGCTGCTGGAAGGACGGAGGACACGGCTCCCAGACGCTGACGCAGGCCGTGCAGCACAGCTGCAACGCCGCCTTTGTCAACATCGGGCAGCGTGTCGGCGCAAAGACCTTTTACGACTACTGCGAAGCCTTCGGCTTCCTTAATCAGCGCGAAGACCCCGATGAGAGTCTGACAGCTACGACCGGCATTGACCTCTCGGGCGAGAGCGGCAGCATCTGGTGGAGCCACAATGTTTTCTGCTCGGAGAAAAACCTCTCTCAGCTGGCGGCGGCTTCATTCGGACAGACCTTTACGATCACCCCGCTGCAGCTGATCACCGCGGTTTCGGCGGCGGTCAACGGCGGGAAGCTCTACCAGCCATACGTCGTGTCGAGATTGATCGACGGCGACGGACAGGTGAGCTACGAGCGTGAGCCCAGACTGGTGCGGCAGGTCATCAGCGAAGAGACTTCCCGGCAGGTCCGGGAGATCCTCGAGCAGGTCGTGGGCGATGCGAAGGACGGCACCGGCCATAACGCGGCTGTCGCTGGCTATCGCATCGGCGGCAAGACCGGTACCAGCGAAAAGGTTTCGCTCGAGGCCCAGACCGGACAGAAGGAGTATATCGTCTCCTTCCTGGGCTTTGCCCCGGCGGACGACCCCAGGATCGCCATTCTGATTTTTCTGGATACGCCCTCCAACGAGTCCGGCATCTATATTTCGGGCGGCCAGATGGCTGCCCCGGTAGTCGGACGCATGATGGCTGACATCCTGCCGTATCTGGGCGTAAAGCCCTCGCTGCACAGCGAGGCTGAGGCCGACGTCACGGTGCCCGAGCTCGGAGGAAAAACGCGGCAGGAAGCCGCCGAGGCGGTGCGCAGCGCCGATCTTCGCTATCGTACGCTCGGCGAGGGGGAGACCGTAACCGGTCAGCTGCCGGCGCCGGGCTCGACGATCGCAAAAGGCAGCGAGATATTACTGTATTTCAACCGTACACCCAGCACAGAGCTTGAGACAATCCCGGAATTGACCGGCATGAGCTATGAGAAAGCCAGAGATCTGCTGAGCGATTATGCCATTTATATATCATCATTGAGTCCCGTCTCCGACGCCGCGCAGATCATTGGCAGCCAGAGTCTGCCGAGCGGAACGCATGTGGAGCACGGCAACATCATTTCCGTCACGCTTCAAGGTATTGACGGGGAGATGTTGGGAAGGTATTGACTATGAGATTAAGAGAACTGCTGCGGGATCTGTCGATCCTGCATACCAATGTCGATCTGGATACAGAGATCACCGGCGTGAGCTACGATTCACGCCAGACCCGGCCGGGCGATCTGTTTGTCGCCGTCCGGGGCTTTGAGTCCGACGGACACCGTTTCATCCCGATGGCCTTTTCCAAGGGGGCGGCTGCGGTGCTGTGCGAGGAGCCGCCCGCCGAGGGTGCCTATGTCCAGATCGCTGACTGCCGTCTCGGTCTGGCCCTGGCCAGCCGGAGCTTTTTCGGGTACCCCGCGAAGGAAATGACCATGATCGGTCTCACCGGCACGAACGGTAAGACGACCACCAGCTATCTTGTTCGGCACATGCTTGAAAAGGAGCTCGGTGCCAAGGTCGGGCTGATCGGTACAAACGGCATTATGATCGGCGATGAGAGTCTGCACTCCGAGCGCACAACGCCGGAGAGCTATGAGCTGCAAAAGCTGTTCCGCCAGATGGCGGATGCGGGCTGCACGCATGTCGTGATGGAGGTTTCCTCCCACTCGCTCGCACTCGAGCGTGTGGCCGGTATCGAGTATGACGTAGGCCTTTTTACGAATCTTACGCAGGATCATCTGGATTTTCACGGGACGATGGAAGCCTATGCCGAGGCGAAGAGAAAGCTGTTCAGCCAGTGCCGTATCGGCGTGCTCAATCGCGACGATCCCTGGTGCGGCTTTATGCTCAAGGGGGCGACCTGCTCGGTGCTGGACTACTCGACCGAGAGCAATGCGGCAGGACTTGTCGCCAAGGACGTGAGGCTGTCAGCCTCCGGCGTTCGCTTTGCCGCCGTTTACGGCCATGAGCTCGCGCTCTGCCGTCTGGCGATCCCGGGGATGTTTTCGGTTTATAACGCGCTCGGTGTGCTTGGCGTGGGGCTGACTCTGGGACTGACGCTGCAGCAGGCCGCCGACGCGCTATCCTCGGCCAAGGGCGTCAAGGGCCGGGTCGAGACCGTGCCGACAGACGGCGATTACGCCATTCTGATCGACTATGCGCATACTCCCGACGCGCTTGAAAATGTGTTGAAAACACTGCGCGACGTCACGCGCGGCCGGCTGATTGCGGTGTTCGGCTGCGGCGGTGACCGGGACAAGGCCAAACGGCCGATGATGGGTGCAATCGCTGCCGAATATGCCGATATCGCCATTGTCACGAGCGACAATCCGCGCACCGAGGAGCCCGAGGAGATCATCCGCGAGATTCTCGAGGGCATGAAGGACAAGCATGGTCATACAAAGGTGATTTGTGATCGGATCGAGGCCATCCACTGGGCGATCGACAATGCGCGCAGCGGAGACGTGATCCTGCTGGCCGGAAAGGGCCACGAGGACTACCAGATCGTCGGCCATGAGAAACACCACATGGACGAGCGGGAGATCGTGGCGGATTACCTGAGAGAAAGGAAAAGAACATGACACTGAAGCTTTGTGCGGCGTTTGTACTGTCGCTGATTTTTGCCGTGGCTTTCGGCAAAGTTTACATTCCATGGCTTCGTAAGATGAAAGCGGGGCAGTCCATTAAGGAGATCGGCCCTAACTGGCATATGAGCAAGCAGGGTACGCCCACAATGGGCGGCGTGCTGTTTATCGGCGGCACTGCGCTCGCGTGCCTGACGGTCGGCTTTGTAAGTATGATCCGCGGCAACTGGGTGCATATCGGCATCCTGGTGTTTGCCATGGTATTTGGTGCGATCGGTTTTCTGGACGACTGGGAGAAACTGCGCCACCACGAGAATACCGGCCTGACAGCGGGCAAAAAGTTTCTGCTGCAGCTGGCCGCGGCCCTGGTGTTTATTCTTCTGATGCGTTATATCGGCGTCACGACGCCGAACCTGTATATCCCCTTTACGGGCGTGACGGTGCCGCTGCCCGAGTGGCTGTATATCTCGTTTGCGGCCTTTGTCATCGTCGGTACGGTCAACGCCGTCAACCTGACCGACGGCCTGGACGGTCTGGCCTCGGGCGTCAGCCTGCCGGTCTGCCTGTTTTTCGTCGCCGTCACCTTTGTCTGGGGTGAGAACTATCTCGAGCAGGGCATCTTTGCCTCGGCGCTGCTGGGCGGCCTTGTCGGCTTTCTGACCTACAACTTTTACCCGGCTAAGGTCTTTATGGGCGACACGGGCTCGCTGTTTCTCGGCGGTGCGATCGCAGCCATGGCCTTTGCCTATGATATGCCGATGATCCTGCTGACTATCGGGATCATATACATCATTGAAACCATCACCGATCTGATCCAGGTAGGCGTATTCAAGCTCTCCCATGGCAAGTGGGGCTTCTACGATGCCTACAATGGCCGCCGTGTCTTTCGCATGGCGCCGTTCCACCACCATCTTGAAAAGGGCGGCTGGTTCGGCCACAAATGGAAGGAGACCGAGATCTGGGCGCTGTTTGTCGGCATAAGCACGCTGTTTTGCGTCATAAGCTTTATCTGGGTGAAATCGAGATACCATATCTGAGTGAGTAGTGGTTAGTGAGTAGAATATCATTTTACTAAACACTAACCACTAATCACTAATCACTGAACAAAGCGTGCCGGGAAGGAGGGAGTGCATGCAATATGACGCTGCCCGCCGGACCGGCACCGTTGATATTTCCGGGAAATCCCGCCGCGCGGATTGTGATTGGCCGTTTGCCCTCACAGTGCTTTTGCTGCTCGGTATCGGCGTGACGATGGTGCTCTCGTCGAGCTATCCAAGAGCCTGGTATGACCCCGGCGGAATAACCGGCGGCAACGCGGCCTATTACTTTGTTCGTCAGCTGGTATTTGCGCTGCTGGGCGTGGCGGCCATGTGGGCGGCCTCGCTGGTGCCGATGCGCGTGTATCGCCGGTATACCTTCCTGTTTCTCGGCCTGACGGTGCTGCTGCTCGCACTGGTGCCGTTGATCGGTGTCAGGGCAAACGGGGCCAGACGCTGGCTTGGCGTCGGGGGGCTGACGCTGCAGCCCTCAGAACTCGCCAAGCTTGCGGTGATCCTGTCCTTTTCTCTGCTGATCTGCCGCTTTGGCGGCAAAATGCGCAGCTTTCGCTATGGGATCCTGCCGTTCGCCGCCATTCTTGGCCTGCTGGTCGGATTGCTGATCCTGGAGCCGCACTTTTCGGCCTCGATCATTCTTCTGGCCGTCGGTGGGGCGATGTTGTTCCTCGGCGGAGTCCGTCTCGGCTGGTTTGCGGCGGTCGGTGCCGCTGCAGCCGGAGGTCTCGGTGTGCTGCTGGCCTTTTTCCCTTATGCCTCCAGCCGCATAACGACTTGGCGTGATCCGTTCTCCAGCTCTTCGGACGAGGGCTACCAGATCGTGCAGAGTCTGTACAGCATCGGCTCGGGCGGGCTGAGCGGTCTGGGGCTTGGCGGCAGCCGACAGAAGCTGTTATACCTGCCGGAGGAGCATAACGATTTTATCTTTTCCGTGACCTGTGAGGAACTGGGGTTTATCGGAGCGGCCTTTATTCTGTGCCTATTTACGCTGCTGATCCTGCGCGGCTACTGGATCGCGCTGCATTGCCGCGAGCGCTATGCCTGTCTCGTCTGCGCCGGCATCACGACACTGCTTGCACTGCAGGTCTTTTTGAATGTGGCGGTCGTCACAAACCTGCTGCCCTGTACCGGCATCTCGCTGCCGTTTTTCAGCTACGGCGGCACGGCGCTGTTGATCCAGCTGTCCGAGATGGGGATCGTCCTGAGTGCGTCGAGAGAGGGCACTCTCTCCGGCGGCTGACAGCAACCGGAAATCATATGAAAGGAAGAGAACTATGAATTTCCTCTTTACCTGTGGGGGGACCGCAGGGCATATCAATCCGGCCATCGCCGTGGCCGGTCGGCTGCGGGAGATATATCCTGACTGCGGCATCCTGTTTCTTGGTGCCGAGGGACAGATGGAAATGCAGCTGCTGCCGCGCGAGGGCTATGAAGTGCGGGGGCTCCATATTACCAATATCAGCCGTGGCAGGAATCTGTCGGCCGTGGCGCAGAATATCTCGACCGTGAAAAACGTGCTCGCGTCGATGGAGCGCACGCGTCGCGTCATTCAGGAGTTTCAGCCCGACGCGGTGATCGGTACCGGCGGCTATGTCTGCTATCCGGTGCTGATGCAGGCCTCGCGCATGCATATTCCGACGCTCGTGCATGAATCGAACGCTGTCCCCGGGCTGACAACAAAGCTGCTGGCCGGGCATGTCGATCGCATTATGGTCGGCTTTGAGGAAAGCCGTGCGTCCTACCCGGATCCCAAACGTGTCAGAGTTACCGGAACGCCGGTGCGCGGCGCGTTTTCCGCGTACACGAAGGAATCGGCCAAGAGACAGCTGGGAATGGATATCAACGACAAGCTGGTCGTGTCGGTATGGGGCTCGCTGGGCTCGGGGCACATGAATGAAAAGCTTGTCGAACTGCTGCCGCTGATGCGCGATCAGAAGGATTTTCGCATGATTCACGCGGTCGGCAGCCGCGACTGGGAGGAGACACGCTCGGCAGTTCAAGCCCAGGGAATCCGTCCCGAGGACTGCGGCGTCGAGATGCGCGAATACATTTATGATATGCCGCGTGTGATGGCCGCGGCCGATCTGATCCTGTGCAGGGCAGGTGCCTCGACACTGGCAGAACTGACCTATATGGGCAAACCCGCTGTCCTGATCCCGTCTCCGAACGTGACGAATCACCACCAGGAGCGCAACGCCCGTGTTCTCGAGCACGCAGGCGGAGCGAAGGTGCTGCTGGAAGGGGAGTTTACCGCTGAATCGCTGCTGCGGGATATCCGTGAGCTGCTGAGCGACGCGGATGCATTGAACACCATGTCCTCGAATATGCGCGCGCTGGCTGTACCCGACGCGACAGAAAAAATCGTGACGGAGATCCTGGAATTGCTGCATCATTGATCGGCACACCAAATCCCTCCGCGCATAGAATGGCGTGATCATACTGTGCGCGGGGGGATTTTTATGGATTTTTGGCAGATCCGGGGCGGGAGGAGACTGAGCGGCAGCTGCGAAGTGCAGGGCAGCAAGAACGCGGCTCTGCCGATCCTGGCGGCATCCATTGTCTGCCCCTGCCGTGTGGAGCTGCTGCATGTACCGCAGCTGAGCGATGTGGACACGGCGCTTGCCATTCTGCGCGCTCTCGGCTGTCAGACAAAGCGGGAAGGCGAGCGTGTGTGGATCGACTCGCGCACGCTGACGCACAGCGAAATCTCACACAAGCTGATGGCGCGGATGCGCTCGTCGGTGTTCTTTCTAGGGGCACTCACAGCGCGCTGCGGCGAGGCGCTGCTGAGTCTCCCGGGAGGCTGCCAATTGGGGCAGCGGCCGATCGATCTGCATCTCGCCGCGCTTCGCAAGCTCGGCTGTGAGATCGATGAGGCAGGGGACAACATTCACTGCCGCAGCCGAGAACTGCGCGGCTGCGAGCTCACGCTGACGTTTCCGAGCGTCGGAGCGACCGAGAACATCCTGCTTGCGGCCTGTGCGGCCCGCGGTGAAACCGTGCTGCACGGCGCAGCGCGGGAACCGGAGATCGTAGCTCTCTGCCGCTTTCTGCGTGCGCTTGGCGCCGACATTGTCGGCGCGGGCAGCGATACGATCCGCCTGAGGCGGTTTCAAGCGAGGGAATACGTCCGCTTTGCGATCCCGCCGGACCGTATTGTCTCATCCACGCTGTGCTGCGCGGCTGCTGCTACTGGCGGGGATATCGTGCTGAAAGCCGTGGATCCGACGGAATTTTCTGCGGTTACGGACTTCCTAAAAGCCGCGGGCTGTGTTATAATACAAAACAAGCATGCGCTTCGCCTGCGAGCGCCGCAACAGCTGCGCAGCGCAGGAGCACTTTATACATCGCCGTACCCCGGTTTTCCGACTGACGCACAACCGCTGCTGATGGCGGCGCTGCTGCGTGCGCGGGGCACGACACGCATCACCGAGACGATCTTTGAAAATCGCTTCCGCCAGGTGGCTGCGCTGCGGCGGCTCGGCGCGGATATTACCGTCCGCGGCTGCACGGCCGAAATCCGCGGCGTTCGGCGTCTGTATGGAACGGAGGTGACCGCCACCGATCTGCGCGGCGGCGCGAGTATGGTCCTCGCCGGCCTCTGTGCCGAGGGAGAGACGGTTGTCTGTGACACCGGCCATATCACGCGCGGCTATGAGTCCTTCGATCGGGTGCTGCAGGAGCTCGGCGCCGATGTGAAATGGACGGCCATCGGGATGCGGGATTCACTATCAGAACTACCGAAAGGATAAATGCTATGGCAAACGGATCGAAAAGTATGCCGAGGGAGAGCAAACGCGGCGAATTTCATGCCATTCGCCGGCGCAACTCTCTCTCCGGTATTGCTACCTTTTTACTGATCGTAGCATCTGCGATCTTCGTGATGAGCGTGTTCTTCCGCGTCTCTATTATCGAGGTGAACGGCAATGAACACTACACCGACGAGGAGATCATTTCCGCCAGCGGTATCGAGCCGGGCGACAACCTGTTTTTCTTTGACCGTTTCGCGGTTTCAAGCCGGGTTTTTGCAAAACTCCCATATGTGGAAGAATTCCCGCCGGTCGAACGGCAGCTGCCGAACAAGGTTATTATCACGGTGCTCGAGTGCAAGGCCATGGCCTGCATCAATGTGGGCGACGAGTACTGGACCATTGACCATAACTGCAAGATCCTCGGCAAGGCCACAGAGATCGAGCTCTCCGGCCTGATCCCGATTTATGGCTTCGACCCCGGCACACTGCTGATCGGCGAGAGACTGACGGAAAACAGCGGCAATGAGGCCCGTGTCGATTTCCTGATCACGGTTCTCACAGAGCTTCAGGAGCGCGGATTGACCGACAGTACCCAGAGCATCTCCTTCACCGAGGGCGGTTCGCTTAGTTTCCGCAGCAGCGGAAAATATGAAATCGTCATCGGCTGGGAGGACAAGGTCGACCATAAGTTTGCCATGGTGATGTCTGTTCTTTCTCAGCTCAAAAGTGGCGACGTCGGCACGATCGACGTGTCCGACGGCGTAACGGCGCACTTTATCCCCAATCTGTAAACAGCGCCGTTCTGATCAGGGGACCTGCCGGTGCTGGAAAGCCTGGGAAATAATTGAAATCCATTGATTTTATGTGCGACAATCGAGTAAATTACAAAATGCTTACAAAAAATTGCGAAAATTTCAATTTTGCTCTTGACCTCCGTGAAAAAATGAGATAATATAAGTGAGAAAAAAATCTGATTTTTTCACATACATTGTGGGATACTGAAATGGGAGGCACAAAACATGGATTTCAAAACAGAAGCAGGCCCCGATAATGTCGTAACCATTAAGGTCGTGGGTGTCGGCGGCGCCGGCAACAACGTTGTCAACCGGATGGTTAAGGCCGGTACGCAGGGCGTTGAGTTCATCGCTGTCAATACTGACAAGCAGGCGCTGGCTGTCTCCAATGCCGATCAGAAGATCCAGATCGGTGAGAAACAGACGCACGGTCAGGGCGCCGGTTCTGACCCTGAGGTCGGCAAGCGCTCGGCTGAAGAGAGCCGCAACAACATTGCCAAGGCGGTCGAGTCCGCCGATATGGTCTTTATCACCGCCGGTATGGGCGGCGGCACCGGTACAGGTGCGGCTCCCACGGTCGCGGATGTGTGCCGCGAGGCCGGTATTTTGACGGTCGGTGTTGTCACCAAGCCCTTCAAGTTTGAAGGCAAGCGCCGCATGGATCAGGCCAACGCCGGCATCAAGGAGCTGCTCGGCAAGGTCGACTCCCTGCTGATTATCCCGAACGACCGTCTCAAATACGCCACCGATCAGAAGGTCACGCTGGCAAACGCTTTTGAGATCGCTGACGAAGTGCTGCATCAGGCAGTCACCAGCATCTCCGGTCTCATCAAGAACACCGGCTTTATCAACCTCGACTTCGCCGACGTCACCTGCATCATGAAGGACGCGGGCTTTGCCCACATGGGCGTGGGTCATGCCGCTGGCAAGGGCAAGGCCGAGGATGCAGCCCGCATGGCTGTCGCCAGCCCCCTGATGGAGACCTCCATCAATGGCGCGCACGGTGTGCTCATCAACATCACCGGCTCCGAGGATATGGGTCTTGAGGATGTCGAGGCCGCTGCCAATCTCGTGCAGGAAGCTGCCCATCCCGACGCCAACATCATCTTCGGCGCTACCTTCGATGATTCGATGCAGGACGAGATCCGCGTGACCGTCATCGCGACCGGCTTCGACCAGAACGCGAATGCGCCCGAGCTGTCCACGGCCGTTGCTCCCGGAGCCGGCTCCCGCGGCGGCGAGAAGCGTTCGAGCGTCGGCCTGTTCACCGGCGCTGCCGAGAAGGCCTCCGCTGCGATGGTGCCCCCTGTGGTGAATGCGGCTCCCGTGGCTGCTCCCGCTGCACCCGCGGTGCAGGAGAGTGCAGCCGATAACGGCAGCGAGGAAGACCCTTTCGACAGCATTTTCAAGATCTTCAACACGAAGTGATTGAGTGATCATAATAAAAAAGCTCCTTCGTCCAGGGATGAAGGAGCTTTTTCCAACGATAAAGGAGTATGGCTGTGCGAGAGAAACTGAAACGGAGGCTGGATTATTTCCGGCGCTTTCTGCTGGAATTGCTCCGCCTGTACACGACAAAACCAATCAACCGTTCGTCAGCGGCACTGTGCTATTTCCTTGTGATGACTTTCTTTCCGCTGATCATTCTGCTGTATACGATGCTCGGCAGCAGCTATGCGCTCGCCATGCGGGGCATCCGCATGCTCGAGGGCTTTGTAGCCGAAGGAACGCTGAAAACCATTACCGATTTTGTGCGCTATGTGGCGATGAATGTCAATCAAAGCATGACAGTTGCCGCGGGGGTCGTTCTGGTGGGCTCGGCCTCGGCCGGTGTGCGCACACTGCAGTCCGGCATCGGCGAACTGCAGGGGCATCAGCGCTATCAGGGCGTTTTTGATCTGGGTTTCAGTATTCTTTTTTCTGTGATTCTTGTCATAGCTATCTACGCGTCGGCCGTCATTCTGGTGACAGGCCGCCAGGTCATCGACTTTGTCAACGCGCACATCCCGTTTGTCGACATCTCCGTCTCCTGGGATTCGCTGCGTTTTCTGGTACTGGCGCTGATCATCTACCTGCTTCTGCTTGGTGTGTATAAGTTCTCCCGGCCGGTCGGCGAGCGCTATCATACCCATGTCGGCGCCATATTTTCCACCATTGCCATCGTGGCCGTCAGCTATGTGTTTTCGGCCATCATCGGCAATTCCGCGCGCTATCCGCTGGTATACGGCTCGCTCGCATCGATGATTCTGCTGATGATGTGGATGTATACAAGCTGTATCGTCATCTTCCTCGGTGCCGCCGTGAATATCGCGCTGCGGAACGTTAAGCGAGAACTGCGAGAGAGAAGAAACAGGGAAAAGCAGTCGGGTGAGGCCTCGGGCCGCGCACAGCAGCCATGCAAAAAATGAAGCAAGGGACGACCTGCACAGGTTGTCCCTTGCTGCTTTTATCGGGATATGATCTCGTTCCCGGTCTCGGTAATGATCAGATGGTATTCCCATTGGGCCGAGGGCTGTCCGTCCTCGGTGCGGATGGTCCAGCCGTCCTCGGCGTCTTCTGTGACGCGGTGCGTGCCCATGTTGATCATCGGCTCGATCGTAAAGCTCATGCCAGGAACGATCAGCTGCCCGGCGTTCGGACTGCCGAAATGGGGGACCCAGGGGTCCTCGTGAAAATCGACGCCGCAGCCGTGGCCGCCGATCTCGCGCACGACGGAAAAGCCGTTTTCCCGTGCCATCCGGTCGATCGCGTGGCCGAAGTCCCCAAAGGTGGCCCAAGGCTGGGCCAGACGCACGGCCTTTTCGACGCTTTGCTTTGTCACCTCGACCAGGCGGCGCCAGTCGTCCTTCACCTCGCCGATGCAGTACATACGCGAGGCGTCGCCGTAATAGCCCTTATAGATCGTGGTACAGTCCACATTGATGATATCGCCGTTTTTCAGAATTCGATGGGGGTCGGGGATGCCGTGGCAGACAACCTCATTGATGCTGGTGCAGACGTGCTTGGGAAAGCCCTCGTAGTGGAACGGGGCGCAGATGCCTCCGAGAGCCTTGGTTCGCTCGGCTACAATGCGGTCAAGCTCCTCGGTCGAGACGCCTTCCTTCACATAGGGCTCGACCGCATCGAGCACCTTCGCATTGATCTCACCGGCCCGGCGAATGCCGTCGAGCTGCTTTTGGGTCTTGAGCATTTTAATGCTGGGCGCCTGGACATGTCGATTGCGCGCACAGATACCGCGGATACGCTCCATGGTTGCAAAATTGGGCATAGCGGATTCTTTAGACATGGATGACTCCTTTTGTTGAAACAGAAATTAGTTGAGGAAGCGGTCGATGGCGTCGTTGAGATCCTGGAGCTGCCCGATATCGCCCTCACTGACATGGGTTAAACAGTGTTCAAGATGGTCCTTGAGGATCACCTTGGCCGTGTTGTTCAGCGCTGAGCGCACGGCGGCCAGTTGGATCAGCACCTCACTGCAGTCGCGCCCGTCCTCGACCATACGCTTGACCGACTCGAGATGACCGATCGCGCGGCTGAGCCGGTTGATGACGGCCTTGGTCTGCGTGTGAACGTGTCCGTGAGCGTGGACAGCTGCGCTGTTCTCGTCGGAAGCAACGGCTGTATGCTCATGAGGCAACTCGTGACTATGCTCATGCTCGTGCATGACACTGTGCACGTGGACGTGGCCGTCTCCGTGGTCGTGGTAATAAACTTGTTCCTGATCGTGCTCGTCGTGCATGCGCAGAGCCTCCGATGTTTCAAATTCAATATACTGTAACAGAGAAATCAAGATTTCTCTGCAGCGGCGTTTTGCCGCCTGGGGAAAATAGAGTATACTGCAATTCGCAGTTTTCCGCAAGCCCCCGAGGGGGATTTTGTGTTTAGGGTGAGGGGACTTGAACCCCTGTCGGTTTTCGCGGGCAGAATTGGGCTGATGCTTCGTTCCAGCCCTTGAAAATACGAAAGTATTCCCTGCGGTCT
>ONNS01000050.1:17467-22079 GCA_900319275.1 uncultured Eubacteriales bacterium | reverse complement strand
CTGCCGCTGCTTACCACGCGCTTCATCAAGCGTTTCAGCCCGTCATAGGTGTAGGCCATGCTCGCGCCGGGGCCGGTCATCGACGTCAGCGACCCGTCGCTTGCACTGTAGGTATAGGTATAAACCCGGTTGCTGCCAAAAGTCCCGTTCCACGACGGACTGACGGCATACGTAACATTCGTGGGGCGATTGGCCGTATCATAGCTTGCGCTGAAGGTCTGCACGCTGACACCGCCGAACTGTTCTGTCAGACCGTTCAGTCGGCCAAGGCTGTCGTAGGTGTAGGCATCGGTTCGGTTATTGGTGTTGTCAGTCAACTGACCGAGTGTGCCCTCACCCTTGTACGTATAAGTGTAGGCCGGACTGCTGCTGTTATTATAATATATGTTTTTGACTCTTTCAAGGTCATCGTAGTCATAAGCTACCGTATTTCCGTTGCCGTAGGTCATCTGTGTCAGCAATCCGTCGTTGGCGGCATACGTGTAGCCGGCCAAGCTGCGGGTGCCAACCTTTATCGAAGTGAGCTTCCCGAAGCCGTCATAGGCCATGATATAGGTCTGTCCCAGTCCGTTCACCGTGCGGGTCATTGCCGTCAGACGTCCGCTGCCATAGGTATAGCCGAGGGAAACGCCTGACATGGAGCTGCCAGTTACACGTCCATTCGCAGCGTTGTAGCTTGTGTTTACTGTAACCTGTTTGGGATCTGTCACAGCTGTTGGCTGTCCCAACTGTTTGCTGATGGCGTTATCATAGCTGTAGCTTACGGTGTTGCCGCGTGTGTCTGTCTGCGTGGCAACGAGATTGCCGTTGTTCGTGTAGGTCGCGGAGCTGCCCATATGCAGGCTTCCGCCTGTCAGCGTGCTTGTGGTGGCGTTGCCCTTCGCGTCATACGTCAGGGACATGGATAAGCCCGCATTTGTTACACCCGTTACGTTATGATGGCTGTCATAGGTATAGTCAAAGGTGCCGTTGCCCTTCGTCACTTGCGAGATCAGATCCGCGCCGGAGTAGCTGTAGGTCTGCGTCTCGTTTGAAGGAGTAGCCACCGAAATCAAGTCGCCGTCGTCGTTGTACTTGTAGCTCTGCGCGACTTCTTTTGTCAGACAGGCATACGTAAAGAACGCTGTATTGGGGTTGCTGTCAAAAGCAAACGTAACCGTTATCGTACTGACTGTCTTACTCGGCTGTTTCGGCACGATAGGAAGCACATTGTATTGCCAGGCTGTGCTGTCTGCGCAAAACGGAGACTTATGTACCTCAGTCGTGTTATCCGAATACGTAATTGTTGCACGGATTTCAAAGCTTCGATTGTCGGAGGTCAGGGCTACAGACCCGGCCTTTGCCCAGCCGGAGAGAATATAGGTCTGCGTACCCTCGGTGTTTACGGTTACCGTCTGCGAGACAGAATTTGCTGTGCTTGCTGCGCCGGTCATTTGTATCGCCCGACCAAAGGTGCTGTCCGACACATAATTCGCTCCGCTCCATCCACTGTTGCCGCTCATATCTCCGTTGGTGAGCAGGTTATTGGATGTAAAGCTATAGCCGCCTGTGCTGCCTACCGGCCGCATACCAACACCGCTGTCAACCAGCAGGCGGTTATTCGAGCTGGAAGTCCCGCTGTTTGTCGAATAGGCTGATGCTGCCGCGCTGTAAATCAACTTGCTGTCGCTGCTTCTTGTACCGCTGCTGACGGTTCGGCCAAAGTAGTCAAAGACGCAGCTGGTAATCAGGTCATCAGCACTGTTCAATACACGGTCTTTGCCGCAATAGCGGTACGTGCGAACCCCTGAGGCTCCTGCGGCCGTAACCGACGCGCCTGCTGTGCTGCCCTCCTTCTCCGTGAAGCTGCTTATCAGACTCTGGCTGTCATACGTATAGGTCATGGAATACGACGACTCATTGTCTTTTGCCGTCAGGAGCCGCCCGCTGCTGTCATAGGAATAGCTTACCGTTGTTCCATCCGCGTGTGTAATTCCGGTCAGTACGCCTCCGGAATAGGTGAAAGAGGTCGTCTGGTTAGCCGAATCCGTAATGGTGCTTAAATAGCTGCCGCTGTAAGTCAATGTGGCAACCGTCTCGGCGTTGCTTCCATTCAGCGTTCTTGTCACGGATGTCACACGGTTGGCACTGTCGCGTACATAAGTGATCCTGTTCCCATTGGCATCCTGGGAATAGCTGAGCAGACCGCCCGAGAAGTATTGGATATTATCGTAACGGTCGGTCATCGTATAGTTTGTGCCGCTGGAAGTAATAGTCAGGTTTAAGCCGTCCTCGTCTTTATATGTGTTTGTCCCGGTCTTATAGAAATAATGAATGGTGCCATCGGAATCCATATATTGCAGATAGTCGGTGGTGTCGACCGACACACTCTGCTGGATATTCAGTTTCCAGCCCTGCCCAATGCACATATTTGCGTATCCGGAGGCTCCAGGCGCTACACTGCCAATCTGCCCTGCGCAATACGCCGAATTGTAGACATGGCTGATGGAAACAGGACATACCGTGCTTGCCGAGGCGGCATCTGTTTTAACCAGCGTGAGTTGTCCGGTGTAATCCCCGATATACCCGGTTCCTGCGCGGTCAATGCTGTGGCTCTGATAGCTGAAATAGTCCTCGATACCGACGGTGTTGCGATAGAAAACGGAAAGGGCCGGTCCAACATGGTAGGACGGGGCATAGCCTTGAATGGCAAGCCAAGCCAAGCCAGAAGTTGTTTCTGACCGTCTCACGCAAAAGGCGTGGGAGACCGAAGGATCGGAATACCAGCGCTTGACTGCGCGGGTAACATCACAGTTGAAGTCCACGTTTGCCGTTGAATGGCTGGCACTGATATAATCCAACACTTCTGAGGAAATATTCGTTCCCGCTGTATGAGACCAAACCAGGTTATTGTTAATCCAGCTGGCATAGGTGCTGCAGCCAGACGGCCGCGCCATGTCAACCTGATGAATATAGTAGTCTTTTCCTCCTCCGCTATAGCCGGTATTCGGCTGATGCAGTGTAAGCGTTGAGCGCACAACCATGCAATTCGCCGGGAGATTCGGAAGCTGATCAAAGCCTAACATCACGCGGTATTCCACCGTTCTCCTAAGGTACGAGTTATAATCATACCCGCAATACAGGATTTGATGCGTTCCCGATGGCGATGTCTGATTTGAACTGACATAGTTAGAGGATAGACCATTGTTATAGTTGTATGCCGCAACTGTCACGGCTGGGTCAATGCTCACGGGGTAAGCGCGTTCTGCATCCTTCAGCCAGTCGTTGTCCGCACATATGGTCAGCAGATATTTGCCTTCACCACGATCCTCAAGATCATATGAAAGCCCGTTACTGTACTCTCCCTTCGCGTCCAACATATACCCCACGGGGATGCACATAATGCTCTCGCCCTTATGATCACAAAACAGAATACTGCCGTCATCCTCACGATGCGGTTTTAGCTCACCGCAGTCAAGCATGAATGAGAAAGAAGCATCTTCCATTGGCTCGCGCAAAACGATGTTTTCTTTGATTCCGATCGGGTGCACCCAATATTCCAGATCAACGCCGGGAAGAACTTCTTCATAACGCAGCCCAGCCGTCAGATTTTTCGGAGTTACCGCTGCTTCAAAGCTGTCCTTTTCATAAGGAGCTTCGGGCTCCAACAGCACAGCCGATCGTTTTTCAATCTCCCAGGCAGGCGTAAAACGCAGCGTGTCTCTTCCGTCCGAGAGAACAACAAGATCCGATGCATTTGATAATTCTGCGAGACGAACATCGACCAATCCCGCCTGATTGCGATATTCGTTCCCCGCATCCTCGACGCTTTCCGGATCTTCTGCCGCATTTGATGTACCATCCGTTGGCACTGTACCCCTGTCGATTTCCGCATCAGAATCGGCAAGCTTATTCTGCTCTTTCTCTCGTTTGACAAGCTTCAAAGTGTTGTCAATGTCCTGGAATACTCCATGTCCATCCAGATAGTGGACCGGCTGCTCATAGAGAATTGCGACATCAATTCCGTCACTGAGGTGGAAATACTTTGTTCCCGTATCACGCAGCTCTTTATTCTCCCAAAGCACATCTTCTGCGTGATACTCTTTCTTCCCGCTATTGCCTAAATCCTCTCCTTCATAAACGATTCCTGTGTCATCGCTTTGAGGTTCACTCAAAGGAGTTTCTTCCTCCCGATCGCCGGCACTAACGATTTTATCGTCAGATACAGCGAACGCAGCCGTTGGCAGAAGCTGTACCACAAGCAATACTGCCATAAAAACCGATAACCAATGCCTCCAAATTGATTTCATGTGTCTCCCTCTTTCTTTTTTATATTTTCAAACAATTTGTGGACGGACTTCGAGAGCATGACGCAGCAAAATTATATTATATATTTATATTTTTATAATACTATCATTTTAATGTTATGTCAAGCGTTTATGCCGTTCAAAATAGGGACTTGGACGGTCCATGAAGGGAAAACAGTCCGCCACTGGTAGAAATACATCATTGGCAAGCAGGGCAAACTTCATGAAGTTTTGCAAAAATGAGCAATCCGGCTGAACGCCGGACTGCTCATTTTGCTTGTTGGGGCACTTCCCCAATCCCCTGGGAACATTGGATTTCTCCAATG
>ONNS01000050.1:0-17455 GCA_900319275.1 uncultured Eubacteriales bacterium | reverse complement strand
CGAGTCGAAGTCGGTTCATCTTTTTCAATTTCGGCGTCCTTTTCTATGCCGAGGATGCGGTCAACATTTGCCTTTACGATCAGCAGTTCCTTCATCTCGTCTCTGATTTTGCGGTATTCCGCGTAGGCCGTTTTTTTCTTGACGATCAGTTCGGCGTACTCGGAATTGATTTCTTTTACAGCTGGCAGCTTTTTCAGCCCGGCATCATCAAAATATTTCTTCGCAGCCTTATGAAGCAAGATCTCACTTTCATGTTCGGCAAGATATCTCTTGGAATACCCTGCTTTGCGGTAGACCACATAAGTGTCGCGCGTTTTTGCGTAATTGATGATGTGCGTTCGCATGATGGATAGTTCCGCCATGCGTTGTTCCACAACCTTGATCTCAGCAGAAAGCTCACGGAATCGGTCAGAAGATCCGTGAGCTTTTTTTGCAAGATCGGGATAGTAAAGCAGATCGTGTTCCTGCAGATAGAGTACAGTCTCAGCCATCTGCTTGAGATTAAATGACTTCGCCCAGCGCTCGTACCCGGGGCCTTTTCCTTGCTGCATCCGAGCCTGAATATCGACAAGCAGATTGATCGATTTTTCCTGCCGCGGCTTTTTTCGCTGCGGCGCTTTTTTCGTGCCATCGATGATGGCCCGCAATTCTTCGGCAGAGTATCCGGGGCCGAGCGTGTCAAAACGTGCGAAGCGGTGATCCGTGCTGATTCGGATAGACGGATTTTTGCGCGGCTTGATCTCACACCCCGCAGCAGAAAGGAGCGACAGCAATTCCTCAAAAGAGCTCGGCTGCTTCGCCAGCGCATCATCAATGGCAAGACGGATCTGTTCACGGTGCGAGAGCTTTGGCTCTTGCCCCTGCCAGATGTTATACGGCTTTCTCTTCCCGCTCGGCTTTTCTATCACCGAGAGATTGTGCTCCGTGCAGATCAGATCGCTGAGCTTTCGCACAGCTCTTGCGGATCGAAGAAAATTGCGGAACTTGTGCTTGTGATCCAGTGAAGTGGAATTCCAAATGATATGGTTATGGATATGCGCGCGATCCGTATGCGTGCAAACGATGAAAGCATAGTTGCCTTTGAGAAATCGGCTGGCCAATTCATAACCGACTTGGTTCGCTTCTTCCGGCGTGATCTCGCCCGGTTTAAACGATTGCCGAATCTGATAGGCAATCACATCGTTCTTTTGCGCTCGTCCGGTGAGGATCTGATACTCGCGCTTGGCCAGCAGAAACTCACTCTCAACCGAGCGCGGATCACATTCATAAGAAGAGATGAGCTCCTGCTCGTTCGTCTTGTACGGATTCATGGCATAGGCCGTGCGGTCATGCAGACATTGTGCCAGCGTTTTTCCCTTATTCAAATGCATTGAGATTATTCTTGTTGCTGCGATAAGTTCACCTTCAGTATTGGAAAAAGAAAAGTGCCACAGATCATTTCTTTGCACGCTGATCTATGGCACATTGCATTACTTGTTTTCAGTTTTACGTAGATTCTGTTTTAGAGAACGCATGGTTTCTGTAATGATTATCATTTCCCGATGGGTACAGTCTGCGAGAATATCGGATGCTGCCCGCTCAAATGCCGAAGAGGCCGCAATCAGACTGTCGCAAAGCAAGTCGTCGGTTGTAACTCCTAAAGCATTTGCGATATTTACGATTGTCTGCAGGCTTAGTTTGGTTGCCCCGCGTTCAATATGCGAGATGTTAGATGGCTCTTGATCGGACAGCTCAGCCAATGCTTGCTGCGTTAAACCATGCTCTTTTCTGATCCTTCGAATTCGAATACCAATAGCTGAATAATCAAGATCCATACGCCCACCTCTTTCTAAATGTTATTGTAAATCCGAAAAGGATATGATAGAATAAAGCATACATCCGAAAAGGATTTATACTAACATTCTGACGAAAAAGATATGGGCTAGTAGTCTGTAACACTTAACTGAGATATAAGATGCAAGTAGGATTTCGTCAGGCAAGGCGGAGGACGCAGGCGGGCTGACGCCCGTCAAGGACGACAACGCAGCATCACGGAATCCTACGCCGCAGATTATACCATTTTTAGGTGTTACAGACTACTAGTATGGCTAACGAGTAACCCCGTCATTCGTGCTGATTCAGTGAAACAGGAATAGTAAACAGCAGCCGGTCAGACAGCCTGCTCAATGGTAAAGTGCTATATATGTAGAAACCAAAGCTTCCGGTTGTACTATCAGCCCCAGGCAAAGGCACTCAACAAAGCGTTTACCTGTAGGAAGTTATATAAAAGGATTATTATGAAATACCGTGTTACGAAAAGCGAATTAGAAATCTTGAATGTACTGTGGAAGGCAGGCGAGCCGCTTTCTCGCGCAGATATACTCGAAAAATCAACAGGGAAAACATGGAAAGATAACTCTATTCATATTTTCCTTAATGGGATGCTTAAAAAAGGCATCATACATGAAGCTGGTTTTAAACGGTCTGGAAAGGTTTGGGGTCGTCTCTATGAGCCTGCCATTACAATTGAGGAATACTATGCAGACCAGTTTGCAGATGGCATTTCCCCAGATCCAATCAAACTGCTTCAAATTCTTATTAATAGCCCAAATTTAGATGCAAAAAAGATTGACAAACTCCTATCGACACTTGAACAAGTACAGAGGGATACTACGAAATAAATAAGGCTGTCACGACAGTCTCGCGAGCCTCTGCAGGATTCCGCTAAAGGCATCCCATACTTGATTGAGCGAAGACTTCAAATCTGCAAGATCCTCGTTATATAGCCTTCCAGTCGCATTGACGCGCTTTGTGAGCTGATTGAAGTTGTCGCTGGTATGCCGTAAAAGAATACGGGCTTCTTTCAGCTCGGGAAGGTCAAGCTTGATGATCTGGCCGTCAATGGCTACCTTGCGCATGTAAGCGCTTAGGTTTTCTGTGTCAACAATAGCCATCTTTTCGCGGATCATCTCCAGCTCTTCGGCGGACACATAGAACTGTACAGGGATGTTTCTTCTCGAAACTGTCACCGTTCCGGCTCAGCCCCTTTCTTTTCTGCCTTTGGGCCGGGCTTGGCGGGCTGCTTCAGCTTATCCAGCGCCGAGGGCTTCTTGACGCCGTAGGGCCACTCCCGGATCTGATCCTTGGAGATCATGGCGAAGATGCCCTTGCGATCCTTGAGTGTGGAAAAGCTCAGTGTCTCGAAGCAAGAGAGACTCCCTTCCAGGGCTTCAATATCTTTGGAGCCAGCCCGCTGCAGAAACTTGGGTGAGATCTCGATCATGATATGCGTCTTGTTGGGGCTGTTCGGCTCTCCGTTCTTTTCAAAGAAGGCGTTGATGCGTTCCGCTTCCGCTTGGATATCCTTCCCGGTCAGCGGCTGTGTCAGCAGGAACTGATCCCGCGCCATGTCGATATATCCATTCACTAACGTGGGATGGGCCTCAACACAGAAGGCCGTGTTGCGATCTCCGTTGAAGCCGTCCCTGTCCTCCGGGATATACATGGTGGCAGCCCAGTCCTTATTGCTCTGGGAGAAGCGTCCGTCCCAATCCTTCTGCCGGACAGTGTTGGCCAGCACATAGAGCACGCGATGGAAATTGTACTTGTCCACGACCTCGGAGACGGCGGCAGAATCGAGACGGTTGTCATGGTAATGGTTTTTGATGGCCTCCTGGATGGCATCCCGGCAGCCGATGTTGGCCGCGCGGGATTCCCGGTACTTGTCCAGTTCGCCGTTCTCTCTGGCATATTCGCCAGAATGGAGATAGATCGGCAGATCGCGCAGCTTGTTTTTCTCCCGTTCCTCCTCACTGAGCAAAATATTCGCCAGATCATAAACGGTGCTCGAGACAACATCCATGTAGTTTGTCTCCCGGTGCTCGAATGCGTCAAACAGCTCTCCCAAAAGGTTCTCCTGCGCCAAAAGCACGCGGGCCTGCTCATCATCAACATCATGGTATTCAAGCGAGAGGATGATGTCCTCCCGAACAGTGTACTCGTAGGCATGGCTCAGAATCTCAGCGGGAGGCTGTTCAAGCAACCAGGCTCGGTATTTCTCCTGCTCGGAAAAGAGCTTTTCATACAGAGCCTTGTTCAATTCTTCGTTGGTTATTATCTTCCCTCCATTTCATGGGTAGTTTTGCGCTCGCCGGTCGTATAGATCAGCGGGCGTTTCAGTTTGTCCAGCACAGACGGACGGACAGTTTTCGCCACATCCTCGCTTTCCTGTATTGGCTGGGCTTGATCGTGGCCGTCCAGGTTCAGCTCCATGTCCAGCTCGACCAGGCGGGCTGTCTTGTCGCGCAGCTCCTGTTCCTGTGGGAAGGGTTTGCCGACCTCGGCCTTTGCTGCCTCCTGCTGCTGGATGAAGTTCTCCAACTGCGCCTGCATTGCCCGCATACGCTCCGGGATCTTCTCCAGCACGTTTTCAATACGGACCAGGTTGCCGCGGGGATCGCTGCCCAGGTCAATGCTGTGCGTCATCTCGCCGCAAAGGCGAAGGGTGTACTGACCGAAAGCGGACAGCTCTGCCGTCATGGTAAAGCCGCGGTAGTGCCCGATCTCAATCGCATCGGTACTTTTTACGTCGGTCACGGCGTCGAGGAGCGCAGCACCGGCATTTTCCTTATCCGTCAGCTTGTCGCCGCGGATCTCCATGCCGACAAAACCCTCTTTTGGGATGGGATGCTCCGCAAGGGTTTTTAGATCGGCTTCAAAACCACGGATAAAGCCTTTGCTCTCCTCGATCTTCTGCGGGAAAAATTTCAGGATCTGATCCTCCAGCCGAAACTGCTTGCTCTGATGGTCTGCCTTCAAGAGCTTGAGCTTAGACACATCCACGTCCAGATCCATGCGCTCCTTAATGCGGGGATCACCGGCACACAGCGCCTTGACCTCTGCAAAGGACAGAGCCGTTTCGTCCACATCTTCGCAGGAACGCACGGGAGATTTACTGGTCATGATCTGCGAGATAAAGCGCTGCTTGGTCTCCAGCGTCTGCCAGAGGTAAGCGTCAAAGGTGCCTTCGGTCACATAGCGGCAGACATGGACGGTCTCGTTCTGGTTGCCCTGGCGCTCGATGCGGCCCTTGCGCTGGGTCAGATCACGGGGACGCCACGGGGCGTCGAGATCGTGCAGGGCGATGAGGCGATCCTGCACGTTGGTGCCGGCACCCATCTTGGCGGTGCTGCCGATCAGCACGCGCACCTGGCCGCTGCGGACTTTTGCAAAAAGGTCGCGCTTTTTTGCCTCAGTGTCCGCATCGTGAATAAAGGCCACCTGCTCCGGCAGCATCCCGCCCTCGATCAGTTTTTTCCGAATATCGTCATAGATCGTGAAGGACACTTCCTGCGTCCCTTCCTTGTCCGCGCTCTTGGCCTTTTTTGCTTTTGGTGTGGAGAGGTCGCAGAAGACAAGCTGCGTCAGCTTCTGATCCTCGCCGTCCCGCCAGTATTGCAGAATGTTCTGCACACACTGATTGACCTTCGTGCCCTCTTCATCGGGCAGCAAGGGATTGATGATGCGCTGATCCAGACCGAGCTTTCGCCCGTCCGAGGTAATTTTCAGCATGTTGTCCACGGAGGAATCGACCGCTCCCTTGTGAACTTCCGTCGCACGCTCCGAGAGCTTTTTTACCATCTCTTTCTGAATCTCCGTGGGCTTGGAGGCGTGGTTGTGGTACTCCACCTTCGGCGTCGGGAGATCGAGCTGGTCGGCGGTCTTAATATCCGCCACCTCCTTGAAGAGTGTCATCAGCTCCGGGAGGTTAAAGAACTTGGCAAAGCGGGTACGGGCACGGTAGCCGGTGCCCTCCGGGGCCAGCTCCAGCGCTGTCGTCGTTTCCCCGAAGCGCGAGGCCCAGCAGTCAAAGTGGCTCATGCCCAGCTCCTGCAGCCGGTCATACTGCAAGTACCGCTGCAGCGTGTAGAGCTCAGTCATGGAGTTGGAGATCGGTGTGCCGGTGGCAAAGATGATACCCCGGCCCCCAGTCAGCTCATCCATATAGCGGCACTTGGCAAACATATCCGAGGACTTCTGGGCGTCCGTGGTGGAAAGCCCGGCCACGTTGCGCATCTTGGTATAGAGGAACAGGTTTTTATAGTTGTCGCTTTCATCGACGAACATCCGGTCCACGCCCAACTGTTCAAAGCTGATCACATTGTCTTTTTTCTCGTCAGCCTGCAGCTTTTCCAGCCTTGCCTGTAGGGACTTCTTTGTTTTCTCCAACTGCTTGATGGAGAACTTTTCATCTCGCTGCCACGACAATTCCTCTATACCTGCCTCAATATCTGCGATCTGCTCCTCCAGAATACGCTGCTGCCGTTCTTTGCTGATCGGGATCTTCTCGAACTGGCTGTGCCCGATGATGACGGCATCGTAGTCGCCGGTGGCGATCCTGCTGCAGAACTTCTTGCGGGCTTTCGGCTCGAAGTCCTTTTTGGTCGTCACGAGGATGTTGGCCGAAGGATAGAGCCGCAGGAACTCCGAGGCCCACTGATCGGTCAGATGATTTGGCACGACGAAAATAGACTTGCTGCACAGGCCGAGTCGCTTGCTTTCCATCGCAGCGGCGACCATTTCAAAGGTTTTGCCTGCGCCGACCTCATGGGCCAGCATGGTGTTTCCGCCGTAGATCACATGGGCAATAGCGTTCTTCTGATGCTCCCTCAGCGTGATCTCCGGGTTCATCCCGGCAAAGACAAGGTGGCTGCCGTCATACTCGCGGGGGCGGGTGCTGTTCATCAGCTCGTTATACTGATTGACCAGCTTCTCCCGGCGCTGCGGATCTTTCCAGATCCAGTCCTGAAAAGCGTCCTTGATGGCCTGCTGCTTCTGCGCAGCCAGCGTCGTTTCTTTTGAGTTGAGCACACGGCGCTCCTTTCCGTCCGCATCCCGAACGGTGTCGTAGATCCGCACGTCCCGCAGATTCAGCGTATCCTCCAGGATTTCATAGGCATTGGCGCGGAGCGTTCCGAAGGTGGCATAGGCGGCCACATCGCTGCCGCGCGGCGCATTTTTCCCAGTGATATGCCATTCAGAGGTCACCGGCGAATACTCGACCTGGATCATGCGGGTCATATAAAAGGGCGTGTGAAAGGTCTCGTGCATGAACTGCTGGAAGATCTCTTTGTCGATCCAGGTGCTGCCGACGCGGACCTCAATCTCACTGGCGTCCAGGTCTTTCGGCTGCGCCTGTTCCAGCGCCGCCACATTGACCTGAAAGGCTGGATTCTGCTCTGCAGCCCGCTTGGCCTCGCGGAGTTTCTTTCGCACATTGCCGGAGAGATATTCGTCGGCAGTCTGCCAGCCCTTGTCCCAATGGCCCCCGTCTTCCTCCAGGTCAAAGGGGCCGGTAGACGGGTCTTTGAAGATGATGCCGTGCAGCTCCTCCACGATCTCCGGGATCTTCTCCGAACCGCCCATGAGGGAGGCCATGAAGCCGAGATCCACACAGGCTTTTTCACCGATGGAAACAGTGAGTGCTTCCACGGCGGTGTCTACATGTGAGACGCTGCGATCCTGTTTGATCGTGCGCTTGGTAAACATATCTGCCTTGCGCTCCAGCTTCTTCTCTTCGTCGAGAACTTCCAGAGAACAAAGCAGATAATAGGAAGAATCGTCGGCAAAAGCCAGACGGTTTGCCCGGTCGTTGATCAGCCCATACTTTGCGGAAAAAGTGTCGTAAAGCCGGTTCAGCTCTCCTTGCTTTTCTTCGATCCGCCAGTCCGGGGTCAGTTCATCCATTTCCAGGTCGATCAACTCATGGACGCAGTCGCGCAGGGCAACCATGCCCTTGACGCGCTCTTTGGCTGTGGCGTTCAGATCCGGGCGCACCATGACGCTGTTTTCCCGGTAGTACACTTCGCCGTCCACAACGGTAAAGCTGTAGTTCTTCACTTCGGGATCGGCGGGGATCGTGTCGCGGATCGCTTCGCCTTCGCCCAGATCGGGCAACTCCGCTTCTGTGTAGCTGCCGCGGATATACTTGATGGCGTCTTCCAGCTGATCGGACAGCTCAAGCGCTTCGATGGGCTCTACGGTAAAGTCCTGCCGCCCATACTGTGTGCTCTCCGAGCTTTGACGCCCCAGGATCATTTCCGGGTGATCGACGAAATAGCTGTTGATGGCGAAGCCATCGCCGTTTTCCGCAAGATAAACCCAATCCTCGTCGTCGCGGATTTCGTATCGTTCGCTTCCGTCTGATGACGAAAGCTCATTCACTCCATCGCTCCTCCTCTCCCCAACGAATCTACTATTCGCCGGAGACCCCAGGACCTGCGGCGTCTCTCGCTTCTGCAGAAAGATAATGTCCGAGACTACATCCGTTCCGGCATTTGCCTTGAACGCATTGTTGGGCAGACGGATCGCGCCGAGAAGATCGGCCCGCTGCGCAAGATAGCGCCGCACCTCGGGGCTTTTGGCGTCCATCGTATAGCGGGAGGTCACAAAGGCGACTATGCCGCCCGGACGCACCTGGTCGAGCGCCTTGGCGAAGAAATAGTTGTGAATGGAAAAACCGAGCTTGTTGTAAGCCCGGTCGTTTACCTGGTATTGGCCAAAGGGCACATTGCCAATGGCGAGATCGTAGAAATCCTTGCAGTCGGTGGTCTCAAAACCAGCCACCGTGATATTTGCCTGGGGATAGAGCTGCCTGGCGATGCGTCCGCTGATGCTGTCCAGCTCCACACCGTACAGACGGCTGTCGCGCATGGAATCCGGTAACATTCCGAAGAAATTGCCGACGCCCATCGCCGGTTCCAGTATATTGCCGGTCTGAAAGCCCATGTTTGCCAGCGCGTCATACATGGCTTTAATGACCGTGGGGCTGGTGTAGTGGGCATTCAGCGTGGAGGCTCTGGCAGCGGCGTATTCCTCTGGGGTAAGCGCGGCTTCCAGTTCCTTGTACTCGCCGCTCCACTCGCGTTTGTCCTTGTCAAAGGCATCGGCTAGACCGCCCCATCCGACATAGCGAGAGAGCGTTTCCTGCTCTTCCGGCGTCGCACTGCGGTTTTCCTGCTCAATGGTTTTGAGCGTATAGATCGCGTCCATATTGGCGCGGAACTTGGCCTTCGGCCCACCTTCACCCAGGTGGGTGTCCGTAATACGGAAGTTTTCCACAGGCGGCGTCGGTGTGGGCGGCTCGCGCTCCGGTTCGTCAATATGCAGCGTTTGGATCTCAATGCTATACGGCAGTCCATTCTCTACAGCGGGATAAAAGGCAACCGTTTCCGTATGGATTTCCTGTTGCTCCTTTTCCCGCAGCATCAGGCGCTCGAAGCTCTCATGGCTCTCCGAGCGAAAGACCGGGTATAGAAGCTTCGGGTCGAGCAACTGCACATCGAAGGGGCCAATATCTGTAATCCGAAACTCCGTTCCACGTATCGACACCGTGTCACCGACACGGTATGTACTTCCGTCAGCGAGCGTTATGGATTCCGAAAAGGGCGCTTCCTCTTGATCACTCGGCTTAATCTCGTCGAATTGAATGCCCTCTTCCACGATCTGTTCTGCGTCGGCCATGACCTGCTGGATGAAAGGATCTGCGTCCAGCGCAGCAGGGTCAACGACTTTGCCGTTGACGATCCCGGACTCAGCCAGGCGTTCCCGAATGGCAGCGGGGTCGACATCGTCGAAGTTATCCAACTCCTGATCGGGGTAGAACTCTTCACGGCGGATCAGACGCACCATGCGCCGCTGCACGTCCCGCCAAGGCAGCGTGGTTTCTTCTACGCCGGGCAGCTTGACCGGAAAGGCATCCAGCTCGCCGCCGTATTCCTCCCGCAGCCACTGGTCTGCACCGCGTTCCCGGCCATACTCCTGCATATACCGGAATACCCGGCGCTTGCTGGCGATATCGCCGTTCCAGCCTTGTACCGCATGGGTCAAATCATCCTCATCCGCTGGCCGCAGAGGCAGGGACGGACCGAAAGCACGGGAGCCGTCAGCGCCGAACTCCGCTTCATGGGCGTCGATAGCCGCTGCCGCTTCATGGTCGATGGAGAGAACACGGCGGACCTCATGGCTGCCTCCCTCCACGGTCGAGACAATGGCAAGATTGTACCTGTCTCGCAGCACCTCGGAATATTGCTCCAGAGCGCGGGCAGGAAAGCCGACCATATCCAGACGGCCAATACCGGGGATCTCCCTTGCTGTGATGGCGAGTTGGGCCAGCTCTGAGGCTGCGCGGGCATCTTCCCCGTACAGTTCATAGAAATCTCCCCGCTGGAACAGCACCAGCTCATCGCCGTGGGCTTCCTTGATTCGGTTGTACTCCACAACATCAGGTGGAATCTCCGGGGCTTTCTTCTCTTCTTTCGGTGCATTAAGCCTGGCCTTTTCCTCTGCGGTAAGGTAGCGGTCTTGCGCCATCAGCTTGTCGATGCGCTTGACCACCTGCGGCCAAGTCATCAGCACATCGCCGCATTCCGGTTTTCTGAGCCTTACGCCTTTTCCGCTATGATCCTCGTAAGTATGAAAGTTGTGCGAGAAGGCAGCATTGCCGCCGCCAATTCCGTACTCCTTTTTGAGGAAATCTGCCTTCTCTTTCGCTGAATGCGGTTCCTGCCAAAAGCGATAGATACGACCTTTGCCGCCTGAGACATTACCGCCGCGCCGAAGTGCGCTGGCGATATCGTCCTCGGTGATAAAGTGCCTCACCTGCGGTAGCTCCTGCATTCCGGTTTTATAGGAGCTATACGGGAGATCCAGCTCCTGGATACCTCGCAAAAGTTCCTCTGGACGGTGATAGTTGAAGCGCAAAAGCGAACGGTCCTTTTTCCACGCCTCCACGAAATCCCACAGACTGTTGCTGATTTCATGACGCTTATCCCAGCGATCCAGCGCGCTGACAACGCGCTTTTCTTCCTCGGGATAGCCGCCGCCTTTGTGTTCATCCAGAGCAGAGAGCCGCCCAGCTTCACGGGCGTCATCAGACAAATCGTGGTAAAGATAGAGCAGAGATTTTGCAAGCTGGGACAGCTCGAAGCCGCGGCGTTCAGCCAGTTCAACATTTGTTGCATAGCGGCCTTCATCCAGCAGCTGTCCGATTCGGGTCGCAGCGTCCAGCCAGGACAGCACCTGCGCGCGCCGGTCGTATTCCGCCCCGTCGCCGCGGGCAATATGGATGCCATCCTCAGCGGCAAAGGAAGAAAACTGGCCGCGCTCGGTTTCAATGCCGTAAGCCCCGCGATAGGTCTTTTTCAGAAAGTCCACCACACGTTCCGGGCGCTTATGCTTCATGAATTCCGTGGTGATCTTCATACGCGCTTCGCTGTCGTTGCTGCCGAAGATCAGCAGGAGGTCAATATCCTCCTGGGGGATAGAGAAAGCGGAGGGCGCTTCCTGTGCGCTCTCCGCTTCCGCGATTGTTTGGATTTGCTCTGCCTCTGAGGGAAAGAGGCTCATTTGCCCAGGCCCTTCTTCGGCGTCGTCGTTTAGCTGTAGACCAGCTCCCGGAGGATCGTCTCCTCGGCCTGGGCCTTGCAGTTGTTCATCAGGCCGACCCAACGCATCGGGTCCTCGGCTTTCAGCTTCTCGCTGATCCCCGCCGCTTCCATCAGCTTCGGCATCATCGTCTCCAGACGGCTCTGCGCCGTCTTGTCGATCTCCCTCAGATGGGGATACAGCTTCTCCGACAGGAGCAGATTCGTCAGCAGTACCGGGCGATGCTCCCTCAGATAGGTTTTCCGCATCCTGCCGTACTTGCCCAGCGGCGTCTCCGCCGTCTCGCTCAGGCTCAGATCCGGGATCAGATAATCTCCGCTCGCCCTGTAGTTCAGTTCGCTCATGGTTTTCCGTCCTTTCCGCGCGATGCTCGCGCTCATATCTCTTGATGGTGACTTCGATCTGTCGTAAAACCTGTTCGCTGGCTTCGCTGATCGCTGTGCCGAGGATGCCCACGGTTGCTGGGGTGTTGAAGTCAAAGATGGGCTGGAAGTCCTCGTGGGTGAAGTACCCGGAGGGATCGAGCCCGCAGCGGCTCATCAGCGCGTATGCTGTGCTGACCGTCCCGGCGTGTTTGAAAACCGCTCTCAGGTTGTCTTCATCATATTCTTCGAGGAAGGAACCGTCAACGATACCAAGGATGTCCCGCTGGTGTTCCTCCCAATAGCTCTCGATCAACTCTCCGGCGATTGCTTCCAGCTGAAAAGCGAGACCGATGCTGCCGGACTGACCAAAGCGCTGTTCCAGGGCGGTGGTCACACTGTCCCGGTGCTCCGGGCGGTATTCCCAAAGGAAAGGGCGGCGGGCATTCGCGCCGCCGCCTGTGTCGGATAGATCAAAGACATATTTCATCCGGGGTGTGTCCCCGGAGCTGTCGATCAGAGCAATGCCCTTTGTGCCGCGCCGTATATAGCGGTTCATGGTTTCGTTCCAGACCTCATAGCCAGCGCAGGCCGTGGCCTCCGGCTTTTGAGCGAAGATCAGGAGCTGCTCATAGTAGGGGTATTTATACAGTCTGGCCGATGTTTTAAGAAATGCCGTCCATGTCTGGAGGCTATCAGTTAATCCACGCGCAGTCTCGGCCGCCAACTGCGCGTAGAATTGGGTTTTAATTATATAAAAACACTCCTTCTTTCTGGCAATTATTCAATGACGTGGTATAATGACAAAAAACGCATGGAGGCGGTTTTTATGGATGGGAAAAGAATTCAGGAATACTGGGCTAATGAAGCTAGGTCTTTACTTACCATATATCAGCAATTTCAAACACTTCTTCCTGATCCGAAGCAAGATGCGGCGGTTCACAAAGGAGAAGATGGGCGTTACATCGAGAGTCTAATCAAAGAATATTTGAGGAAAATATTACCCCGAGACCTGGAAGTTTTGACTGGTTTCATACTACGGCCAGCTGTTAAAACCGGGACATATAATAGAGCCCGGGCGCACGACTGTGATATGGAATCCTCACAGCTAGATATTATTGTATATGACAGTTGTCATTACCCGGTTTTCCAAAGATTTGGGGATAATGCTATTGTTCCACCAGAGGGCGTAATAGCAATTATTTCCGTCAAAAAGAAATTTAACAATGGAGATTTTGAAAAAGAAGCTAAAGCATTGAAAAAAGCTTCTAAACTGTGCAGGTACGTAGATGAAAAAGGTGTAAAAATCAGAGGCCCCTATTTGGCAATGGTGGCAATGCACTCCATAGAAAAAACCTTAGTATCGACTCAACAGTATGTGTTTGAACAAATAAAAAGTGTTTATAGCAATACTGATGATACTTTTGATGACGCCATCGGGTTGGTAGCAAATCTCGAAAAATGGAGCGTCTTCAAGCGAAAGCCAAATGAAGCTTCTTCAAACGCTCAGTATATAAGCATGATTCACAAAAAAGGAGAGGAACATTTTGGCCTCCAGTTTCTACTCACTGGAATTCTTAGTGTATATTACGATCCTACGAGGAATTCCCGCGAGAGACCAGGTTTTACTGCTTTTCCCTCAGGAAGAGCACATGATACGGAGCTGGGCGAAATAGAACTCTGTGGAATGAGGTAATGAGGAGAGTGACTGCGGATACCGTAGCCACTCTATTTTTTACTCTTCTGGGTCGAGGATGGAATCCAGTTCCATGCCCCGGTATTCCTCATCGCTCATGGTTGTGAGCTTTTCCAAGCAGGACTCGGTGAGTTCCTTGAGCTCTGCATCATCCGGGCCGAGATAGCCGCGCATTTCCTCCAGCGCGTCGATCAGTCCCTGGCGGGTGCCGGAGGCGTTATACAGGGTCATGAATTCCTGCTCGTCAAAAGAAATGCTGTTGTTCACGATTTTTGCCATAGGTCAAATCTCCCTTTCTGCGCTCTTTTTCGGCGCTGTCTGTTTTCTTGCCTGCGGCGGCGGGCTCTTGAGCTTTTCCATCACCGAGGGCTTCCTGGCCCTGTTTTCTTCCTTGACCGCATTGTAGAGCTCGAGGACGGAAATGCTTTCTCCGCGCTTGACCTGTTCCTCCAATTCGGCCACGGTAGGCTGCTTTTGACCATTGTTGATGATGCTGTCAATCATACCGTAATCGTCCTCGGTGGACAGTTCTGCAGCCTTCATATAATTCTCCGGCTTGCGGAAGTCCGGCAGCTCCTGAAAGCCAAAGCTGTCGCAGTAATAGTAAGATACATGACCGTTCTGCTTGATGGCAACGATGTCGCTGACGGACAGGCTGTGCCCGCCGAAATCTCCGGGGCGATCCAGATTGAACTTTTCATAGAGCTTGTCAAGATCCATAGGCTCTGTCGCAGGTGCGGTATAGCACAGATCATAGTTGCCTCGCTGCACGGAGAGGCTGTCCTTCGTCAGCTCTTCCATGCTGCGGAACGCATAATCTCGGATCAGACCGTCCTTCACCTGGTAGATCGCAAAGCAATCGCCGGGATAGGCGTCTAAGGCCGCCTCCCGCTGCTCCTGGTTCTTCAGACGATCCTGCAGATGTTCGCGGAATTGCGGATGGAGCTGCCAGTCCTGCGCATACATGGCGAAGACGGTTCCCTCCGGCTGGCTGGCAATATCTTCGGCGTCAACGGCCATAACCATTTCGCCGCCGTCCATATAGTAGACCATCCAGTTGCTTTGACATTCCTCCAGCGCCCGATCCCGGCTTAGGGGCAGCATTTTCAACCCTTCGTCGCCAAACGGAGCTAGAGAATCCATGCTCATCGTGGAATCAGGCACGGGGTAGGTGTCCAAAACGGCCACTTCCTGTTCGCCCAACACTTTCTTCGCGTCGATCCCGCGCTCTTTGCAGACCTCCCGGAAGTTCCGATCAATGTCTGTAATGAGAGAAGAAGCCGTTTCGTTGATGGTGGTGAGGCTGTTCTTGAGTTCGGAGACCTCCTTACTGCTGGACCAGCTTGCGAGATAGCCGAAGCTGTTTTCGCCGGTCTCAATGCCGTAATACTGGCAGACGGAATAGGCCACGCTTTCTGCCTCAACTTCCTGGGTATTCCGATCCTTCATGTGATCTTCATAGAACTGTTTGAGTGTGGAGCTGCCATCTTTGATGCGCAGCTCTTCTCCCTCCTGCATGACGTGAGCGCCGGTGGCGGAAAGCTCTATGGGCTTTGCCAGCACAACCGTGCCTGATCGGTGGCTGTTGCTGGTCACTTTCTTCTCGATGCTGTGGATCACATGATCGTGGTTGCTGCGCAGCTCATACTTGAACAGGCCACCGGGGAGCGATGCTTCGTCGATCTGCCCTTTGGTAAACAGGCAGGGCATGCCGAGAATTTCCGCGTGATCGTACTCTGTGGGATCGTCCTTTGCCGGGAAAACAGCATTATGCAGCTTGGCGTGGGTGATCTCATGGACAAGCGCGGCGACAGTCTGTGCCTCGCTCATGCCCTCACGGATGGCTATGGTCTGCTTTCCTTCGCGGAATACGCCGTCGCAGTCCTGGTTCATGTCTTCAAAGCTGACCGACACGGGCGAGGAGCGCTTCAAAGCCTCCACAAAGGCCTCATACTGCTTCACATCGCCTTTGATCGCGGACGCCAGCTCCGGCAGCGGCTCGCCCTCGGTCTGAGACAAGTCGAAGACCGTGGCCACACGGAAACGCGGGATGGAGATTTGCTTTTCCTCCATGATGGCCTGCCCGTTTTCATCCAGCATGGGCGCTTTGGTATCGGGGTCGAGCTTAACTCTCTCTACGGTTTTCTTGGAGATCGCCGGGGCGATGATCTTGATGCCCTTTTCGCCCTTCTTGACATTCCGCTTGAATTCGTCCCGCCACTTGTTGAAGCCCGCCACACGGGTGGCGTCTGGCTTCTGCATGAAGATCAGCATGGTATTGTTGAAGGAATAACGGTGAAAACGGCTCATGGTCTGCAGATACTGCTGATACTTGCCGCTGGTGAACACATCCCGGATACCGCTTTCGATACTGTCCGTGATCTCCTTCAAGCGCTCCCGGTTGCTCTTTTTCGGCGGGTCCTGCGCTTCGGCGGGGACGGGGATCTCCTGCTCGATGGGCTGTCCGGCCAAATGCCGGTCGAACTGCTCCTTCTCATAGGCATAGATGTAGGCGTTATACGCTCCACGGTTAGGATTGAGTCGGAGCATATAGCTGTTCTTATCCGTATCCGCACGAAAGACAAACTCCTGACCGTTATCCAGCGCAGCCTCGGGGTGCGCATTGCAATAAGCATACAGGGCAGCTCTGCTCGTGAGGATGCCGTTATACTTCGGGTTCTTCTGCAGCTCATGGATGAACTGATCGAACTCGTCCTTGAAGGCCTGCGTTTTGAGCTTCGGCTGATGGTCGTCCCAGGAGCTGAAGAACTGCGTGCCGGTATGCCCCATGTCGGCCCGCAGATGGCCGATGCAGCCGCTGTCTTTGAACAGCTCCGGCTGCGTATAGCTGAATCCGCGCTCATCCGGGGCAGCGGCGCGGACCATAATTCTTAGTTTATCTGGCATTTTTCACTTCCTTTTTAGATTCTTCTGTCACGCTCTAAAGCTGTAAAAACGGGGGTAAGAGTGAAATCGCATTACCCCCGTCGAATAGCAGCCCCGAAAGCCGCATAACCACTGGCTTTTTTACGGCCTAAAACGTGACACTTGAGCGCTGTTTCCGCTTTCTTTCTGCGGCTTTTTTCCGCTTGATCTGGTCCGCACATTCCGTGCAGTAAACAGACCGGCTCCCGCTTGGTACAAAGAGTTTCCCGCACACGGCGCAGGGCTTCGTTTTCCCTTGATCGCCGGTCAGTTCCACGTACAGCGGAAAATATGCAGGGAGCACCGCACGGATGAACCACTTGCAGATCAGAGAGCGCGTAATGCACTGCGGGCAGGGCGTGTCCAGCAGGACACAAAAGCCGTCATAACAGTTGCAGCATTCTTTCTTGGCCAGCTTATATACCTTCCTGGCCTGCGCCTCGGTCATGCGTATCGCCTCTGCCATAGCTCAGAACACCATCCGGAAGCTGGGCCGCTCGCCGTCATCTTCCAGGATCACCGTGGCGTTATAGTTCTTGCCGGTGCGCTCGGAGAAGCAGTCTGTCAGCAGTACGCTCCCGTCATTGAGCAGCGCGGATGCCACCTCGCTGTCAAGCTCTTTGTGCTTGCTTTCAAAGAAACGATTGCTTTTCCACAAGGCAAAGCTGCAGCTGCGATTCTGGCAAAAGAAGCCTTTGTCGCGCTCGATGACCGGGTACCCGCAGCGCGGACACTTGCCGATGATGGCGCGGCTGTCCTGAAACAGAACGGCGGAGCCCTCGACCGGAACATAACCGCCGATCAATTCTGCGATCATTGTGCGAATATCTGCTTCAAAATCTTCCGGTGACAGATCTCCGCGCTCCACCTGCTTGAGACGCTGCTCCCACTCGGCGGTGAGCTGCGGCGACTGGAGCTGTTCCGGCAGCACGGTAATGAGCGAAATCCCTACGGGCGTCGGGTGAAGCTGGATGCTCTTCTTGGCCTTCTTTCGTTCCAGATAGCCGTCTGCGACCAGCTTTTCGATGATCCCGGCACGGGTAGCCGG
>ONNS01000071.1 GCA_900319275.1 uncultured Eubacteriales bacterium | reverse complement strand
ACGGAAGGCATTGACCGCTTCCTCCCACGCGGGGACGCGCTGGATCTCATCGAAGAACAGATACATGCGTTTCCCCGGGATCACGAGCGTCTGCACATGGCAATACAGGCTGTCCGCGTTCATGTCCTTGAAATCGTGGGACTCAAAATTCATCTCCACGATCTGCTCTTTGGACACGCCGGTATCCAGCAGATGCCGGATCATCAGCTTCAGCAGACTGGACTTTCCGCAGCGCCTTATGCCGGTAACGACCTTGACGGGCTCGGTATCCTGAAAGGCGATTAGTTTATTTAAATAGAGATCTCTGCTTTTATACACGCGCGAAGAAGACATGGCACTCACTCCTTTGTACCCACAGCATAGCAAAAGAAGCACGCAAAGTCAAGTTTTTTGCAGTTGATTGCAAAAACTTTTCATTATTCGACGGCTCTTGCAGCGCTCCCCGTGCGAACTGCGCGGAGACCGTGAAATAACGGGCTGCCGTTCAAACGCTGCGGACTGTTTTATATTGTTCCCACCGGGGAGGCGTCCGCTCCGCTCCCGTGGCTGTGCCGCGCGAGCGCGAGACGCGTAAAATTTTTTTAATTTTCGCCTTAATTTTTGCCCGCGGCTGCCGATCTGATAAATGAAGCACCGCGGGCGGCAATGCTTGCATTGCGTGGAAAAACGTGGTACTCTAAATTTTAGATGTCAAACAGTGGAAAAAAGCCGTGTGTGTCGGCGTTTTTTCATCCACGGACGCTTTGCGGAATAACAACACAGCAATAGAAAGGAAGAAAAAGCATGGAGAATTATCGGGAAGCAGACCTGTACGAGCTCAGCGAGCTTGCGGGCGACGGAGATTATGCCGCGGCCATGGAGCTTGCGCGCCGTTTCCGGGAGGGCGACGGCGTCGAGCCCGACCAGGATCGCGCGGAGAGCTGGCTGCGCTACGCGATGAGTCTCAGAGACGGCGGGGACGAGAGCGCGCCGGAGCCGCAGCCGCAGGGCGCGGCGAGCGCGGCCGAGACGCCGGATAACAAGGCCGGGCACGGCTGGACGCCGACCGCTCAGCTGAAGGGCCTGACCATCGGTCAGCTGCGCGAGGAGGCCACGCGCGGAAACCCCTTCGCCATGTCCCTGCAGGGGCAGAAATATCTGGCCTCGCGCAGCGCGGAGGAAAAGAAGCTCGGCCTTTCCACACTGGAAAAGGCCATCGATATCGGCAAGCGGAACCTCTCCGGCGGGGACAGCGAGCTTGTGCAGATGATGCTGCGCGACTATCTGGCGATGGGCCGCTGCTACGAGGAGCTCGCCCGCAGCACCGGGGACGACAGCTGCAATGCCAAAGCCTTTGAATGTTACGGGAACGCGCAGGAGCTCGACCCGAACGAGGTGACGGACCTGCTGCGCTGCTATGAAGAGGGGATCGGCTGCCGTCCGGACCGGAAGGAGATTCTGCGGCTGCGCGAAAAGCTGGCGGAAACGGGCGGGATCCTGCCGCGTTTTCAGCTGGCCGAGGCCTATTACGAGAACGAGCAGCACATGCGCGCCTCCGAGTGGTACCAGATCGCGCTGGAGAGTGGGGATGCGCAGGCGCACCCCGCGGCGGCCGACATCTGCCGGATCCGGCTGCGCGAGCTGGACGCGGACGGCCAGACGGACGCGCTGAGCGCCGCGATGGATAAGGACGCCCTGTGGGCGAAGACCGTCAACGGCGACGCGCTGGCCGCATGGTTTTATGCCAAGGACCTGGCGGCGACCGACGACGAGCGGGAGACCGCGCTCCGCTATGGGCAGAACGGGACGGGCGAGCCGTACGCCGGTATGTGCCGCGCCGCGCTTGAGGAAGCGGACCGTCAGCGCCTGGCCGCCGAGCAAGCTGAGCGCCGGCGCCTGTTTGAGGAGGCCGAGCGCCGCCGTCTGGCCGCCGAGGAGGCCGAGCGAAAGCGTCTGGCCGAGGTTGAGGCCGAGCAGCAGCGCCTAATGGAAGAGGCCGAGCGCCAGCGCCAGGCCGCCGCGGAGGCAATGCGCCAGCGTCTGGCCGCCGAAGAGGCCGAACGCCAGCGTCTGGCCGCCGAGGAAGCCGAGGCTGAGCGCCAGCGCCAGGCCGCCGAGGAGACCGAGCGCCAGCGCAAGGCGGAAGCCGAGCGGCAGCGCGAGAACGAGCAAAAGAAGAAAAAAGACCGCTTCCGGAAGCTGGTCGCCGCCGCGGCGCTGCTCCTGCTGGTTCTGATCTACGCCGCCGTCTCCAACCACAACGCCCCGGCCAATACCGCGTTCCGCGATTATTCCGCGGGTCATCTCACCAAGGCCGCCAATATTTTCAGCAGCCGCGTCGTCGGCAACAGCAAACAGGAAGACAAGCTGAGCGCCAAGGTGGAAAAGAAACTGCGCGAGATCGCCGGCAAGTATGAAAAGGGCTCGATGGACGCCGCAACGCTCAACCAGAAGCTGGAGGAGCTGCTGCTGATCGCCCCGGAGGAAGCGACCTGGGAGATCTTTGCCTATAGGACGATGGCAGAGAACTACGAGCAGGCGCAGGCCGCCTATGCACAGGGGGACTACGCGGCCGTGCTCGATCTGCTGTACCAGCTGGACGCCGACAGCGGCAATCAGAAGCGCATCGACGCGCTGATGAAGGATGCGCAGAAACAATACAAAGCCGAGATCCTGGCGGAGACCGCACTCGGCGAGAACGAGCCGGACATCGGCGCCTACCAGCGGGCCATCGGTACGGTGGAACTGGCGATCGGCTATATGCCGAACGACAGGGATCTGCTCGCGCGCCGCGACGCCCTGTCCAAGCTCTATGACAAGCGCTATGCCGAGCAGATCCTCGCGCAGACCGTTGTCAGCGAGTCCGAGACGAACCTGAGCGTTTACGAGCAGGCCATTGCCGCCGTCAACCAGGGGCTCGGCTATCTGCCGGAGAACAAGGAGCTGCGCGCCCGCCGGGACGAGCTGAACGCGCGCTATGAGGCGCGCTATTGCGCCGAGGTGCTCAGCCGGACCGACGTCAATGCTGCCGAGCCGGACCCGACTGTCTACCGCCAGGCCATGGCCGCCGTCAGCCAGGCGCTCACGCTCTTCCCGAACAATCAGGAGCTGCTTGCGCGCATGGGTGTCCTCAGCGAGCTTTACGTCAACCGGCTCGTGGCCGACACCTCCGTCGAGGCCCGCGATCTCAGCGAGGTCGCGGGCATGATCGCCGCCCTGGACGAGGCCATGCGCGCCGTGCCGGGCAGCGACAAGCTTGCCGCGCAGCGCGAGCGCCTGGTCGGCAGCTACGTCACGCTGGTGACCGACGCCGTCAAGGAGCTCAAGCTCGCCCGTGAGTATGCCGCCGCGTCGACGCTGGCCGACCAGGCCCGCACGACGCTGCCGGAGAACGCGGCGCTGCAGGCGCTCTATGCCGACGTGCAGCCGACGCGCCTGGCCGATCTCCAGGTGGTGGAGAGAGATAGTGATTTTCTACAGACGGATAAGGCCATCAAGGATTCCTACGGGAACAGCCACGGACCGGACAACTGCTTTTGGAAAGACTATAATTTAGGCTCTGCTTGGGAAGTTGTCCTGTTGGACAAATCCTATTCTTACCTCACCGGGGAGATCGCGGTGGCGGATACTACAGGGACGGAGTATACTGGAGTAATCACCATTTCGGACGGGAACGGAAATGTCCTGTATGATTCCGGCAAGATCGGCAAGCAGGATCGACCGATCAGCATAGGGCTGGATGTGACGAACGTAGATTTACTGAAAATTATGCTTACTGATAGGGCAGACACTGTCATTGACGATTTTAACTTCTACAAATAAGCGGCGGCAGGCCGCGCGGGGACGGGTAAGATGAGCAATACAGTATCAAGCACTGAAAGTGAAAAATGCAAGGCCGCGATCGAGGAGGCCGACGCCAGACTGCGCGACTTTCTGAACGAGACGATCGCCTCGATCCTGCTGTCGGCCGGCTCGAACCCGGGGGACTACGATCGGGAGCTGTTTCTGCCCGGGCTGAGCAACGGCTATCCGCGCATCCGCACGGAGTTCCTGGCCGAGGGCGCCAGCGAGAGCTGGCTGCGCCGTTATGAGCAGAACAAGGACAACAAGGCCGAGGGTGCGGCGCGCGAGCTGGTGCGCGCGCGCCTGGCCGAGCTCCCCGTGTCGGGGCGGCGGAGCTATTACCACGACATGATCTGCCGGCATTTCGATCTGGCGGCCGCGCTGAGTTTTCTGCAGTACACCACGGCCGCCGACTTCGAGCGCCGGCTGACGGAAAGACTGGTGCTCGGGCTCGGCAAGGAGGATCTGGTCCAGCGGATCATCGACAGCCGCGAGGTCCGGAATAAAAAGGGCCACCCCACGCGGGACCGCGAGGAGCATCTGGACGCCGCCGCCGCGCTGGAGCAGCTGGAGAGCCTGGAAAACCTGGTGCGCTGCTTCCGGCCGGAGACCGCGGCCCCGGCGGTCGCGGAGAAGCGGGATGAGTTTCGCGCCTGTGCCGAAAAATACCTGGCGCTGTTCTCGAACGCGCCGATCCCGCTGGCCGAGCTGGAGCGCCTGCCCCACTTCGACATGGACGATTTCGAGTCCTCGCGCTTCATCAACAGCTATGACAGCGAGACACAGACGCTCTTCTTTACGCCCCTTCATGAGGTGGAGTCGTGGCTTGCGGCAATGGCGGCCAAACGCCAGGCCGGCAGCCGTGCCCTGGCCGAGGCCGAGGCCCGCCGCAGGAGCGCGGGCGCACCGCTGCAGAAGGATCTGGCCTACGATCCCTTCGCGTCGGCCGCCGCGGGCGCCGGTGCGCTGGTCGCCATGCGGAGCTACCGCGGCGGCCCGCTGAGCGCCGAGCAGCGCGCGGAGCTGCTGGAAAACTCGATCGTGACGGCGGACGCCGACTTCTGGCTGAACGACGAAAACCGTAATTTCCTGAGAAACCGGCTCATGCCGCAGCTCTTCCGGCTGGGGGGCAAGCTTGTCGTGGATTGGGATACGCGTGTCGAGCTGTTCTGCGCCGAGGCAAACGAAGGCGGCAAGGTGCCCGCGCATGTGCAGCAGCTGGCAAAGCAGGCGCACAACCTGATCAGTCTGGCCTATGATACGGGCTTCGTCTATTACGGCGGCCGCGACAACCAGCTGCTCTCTTCAGAGGGGCGGATCCTGAAAACCGTCCGCGAGCACCCGGACCGTCTGTTTACGGTCTTCACACGGAGAAAGGACTTCTGCCGGCGGCTGCTGCAGCTCGGGATCCGGAACGTGATCCCGGTCTACCTGCTGCCGGACGGCGAATGCTCGGTGCGCGCCTCGGCCATGCCGCTGGCGGCGGCCACCGTGGCGGCCTTCGGCGGCGCGTCCGCCGATGCAAACACTGCCGCCCTGCCCGCCGTCGACACGCCGAAAAGCGCCCCGGCCGCGCCGCTGCCGATGCCGCCGGTCAAACCGGTCGAAACGCCGGCCGCGCCGCTGCCTGTGCCGCCGGCCGTGCCGGACAAGACGCCGGCCCGCCGGAAGCCAAGCGCTGCGGCAGCGGAGAGCGTGCGCTGCATCGTCGATACCGGTGAGCGTCTGACGATCCGGCACCTGCCCACGCTGGGCGAGACAGTCGCGACCTCGGACGGCGGCCGTCTGACCCTTACGCGCGAGCTCGGCAACGGCGGCGAGGGGGTCGTTTACGCCGCCGACACGCCGGGCGTCGTGGTCAAGATCTACCACGAGAACGATCTGACCGTCTACCGGCGCAACAAGCTGATGGAGATGATCGGGCACAATCCGGACATCCGCGAGCTCTGCTGGCCGATCGCGGCTGTGATGAACGCCGAGGGGGAATTCTGCGGCTTTACCATGCCCAGCGCGGAAGGCTATACGGAATTCGGCCGCTCGGTGATGATCCTGGGGGACAGCGTGTTTGCCGAGCAGCACATGCCGCAGTGGACGCGGCGCTCCCTTGTCCTGCTCTGCCGCGAGCTGATCCGCATCTTCAAACTGATGCACAGCAAGGGGATACTGATGGGCGACGTCAACAAGCGGAATCTGATGCTGCGCATGGAGTCGGCCAAGCACCCCAAGGTCATGTTTGTCGACTGCGACAGCTTCCAGTTCGGGGGCTACCCGTGCCCGGTGGGCACGCCGGTATTCACCTCGCCCAGGATCTATGAGCGGCTGGGAAACCAGCCCCGGTATCCCGAGTTCCTCCGCACGGAGGAGGACGAGAACTATGCGATCGCCTCGCTGCTGTTCCATGTGCTGATGCTCGATCAGTCGCCGTTTTCCGGCAAGGGCGTCACCGACGTGATGGAGGCAATCCGCAACTATAATTTCTCCTACCGCCTGCCCAACGACCCGGAGAACACCGGCGCCGACACCCCCGACGGCTATGCCCGCATGATCTGGAACAACATACCGAAGCGCACCAAGGAGGCCTTCGGTCGGGTGTTCAAGTATAAAGAGATCCTCTCGCTGGACGAATGGGACAGTGTCCTTGCCTCCTACCAGGGGGACATCCGCAGCGGCTATTTTACCGACGAGCTCAAGCCCGAGCGCTACTGGGACACCCCGGATAAAAAGTTCTGCGTGGATTTTGAATGCTACATCTGCCACCGGACCGACCTGAACATGCCCAAGGCGCGATTTGAGGCGGATGATAAGCGGCATGAGCCGCATCTGTGCAACAACTGCCGCTCGGCGGCGTTCCGGGCCAGGGAGGCCGAGGCGACCGCCGTCTGCACGCGCTGCGGAAGGAAGTATAAAACCGACCAGTGGATGCTGTACCTCCAGAGCGAGGGCTTCCGCAAACCGTTCTGCCCGCAGTGCCGCGAGGCGCGGAAACGGCAGTTTAGCAAATAAACCGACGCCTGTACGCAGGCAACGAATGACTATGAGGGAGGTACTGCCGTGGGTCAGTTTCCCAGTATTTTTCTTTCAGAACAGGCCCTGATCAAAAACGCGAGCCACCGGGTCTGCATCTGCCTGTGCATCGACGCTTCGCTGTCGATGCTCAACGAAAACCGCATCGGAAAGGTCAACAGCGGCGTGCGGAAGTTCATCAAATCCTGCCAGGACGACCTGTATGCGCAGGGCGCGGCCGACGTCTGCATAATCACCTTCGGGGGCAGAAAGGCGGCGATCGTGCACAACTTTACCGGCGTGCGGGAGATCGACTATCAGGATATCATCCCCGACGGCCAGACCCCCATGGGCGAGGCCATCGAGCTGGCGCTCGACGAGATCAAAAAACGAAAGGCCCTCTTTGCCAGCCACGGGATCTCCAGCTTCAAGCCCTGGCTGATCATCATGAGCGACGGCGTGTCGACCGACGATATCTCCCACGCGGCCGACCGGCTGCGCGCCGCGCAGCGCGCCAAAAAAATTAAGGTCATGTGCATCGACATGAGCAACGGCACCGAGATGAGCGATCTGAAAAAACTGACGCTGGACGGCGCGGTCAGCAGCATCGGCGCGCTCGAGATCGAAGATTTCTTCAACCTGCTCAGCCGGGAGGTCGCCGGGCTCAGCAATGACAACCCCGAGGACTACAGCTGATAGGGGGGGGAGCTATCCATGCAGAGCATAAAAATGGCTTACGCAAGACAGCCGGGCACCTACCATCTGATGCACCGGCTGCCGTGCCAGGACGCGGTTTACGGCTGCACCGGCCCGGAGGCAGCCTGTATTGCCCTGGCCGACGGGGCCGGCAGCATCCCCGATTCCCAGTACGACGCCGAGAGCGCGGTGCAGTCCGTCGCGCGGGAGCTGTCCGAGCGGTTTGACGCCTGGTTCGCGCTGCCGGACGGGGACTTTGCCCCTCAGTTTGTCGACTTTGCCCGCAAGGCGGTGAAGGCGGCCTATCCCGAGCGCTATGCCGACTGTACGCTTCTCGCCGCCGCCGCCGCGCCAGACGGGCGCCTGATGCTGTGCCACATGGGCGACGGTGTGATTTTCGGCATCCGCAGGGACGGCGGCAGCGTCGTCTTATCGGCGCCGGATAACGGCGAGATGCCGAATCAGACCTTCTTTCTATCCAGCAAAAACGCGGTCGAACACATGCGGCGCGTGACTGTGCCCGCGGAGGAATACCGCACAGTCCTGCTGTGCAGCGACGGGGCGGCCGCCGTGCTCCGCCACGCGGACACCGGCGCCGTCGCGCCCGCGGTCGGCATCATGGCCGACTGGCTGGAGACCTATGACGCGGAGACGGTCAGCGAGATCCTCGCGCAGAATCTCGACCAGGTGTTCCGCAATCAGACATCGGACGATATGAGCATCGCTATGCTGTCGCTGCCCGCAATGGCAGACGGCGGCGAGATAGAAGCGAATGACGAGGAAGAGGAGGACGACGAGGAGGAAATAGAATGACAAGCGAAGAATTACAAGAACTGCGCCGCAAAGCCGAGCAGGGTGACGCGGATGCGCAGGTAGATCTTGGATGGCTATATGAGAAAGGGAACGGCGTGCCTCAAGACTACAGCCAGGCAGCGGACTGGTACCGCAAGGCGGCCGAGCAGGGCAACGCGGATGCCCAGTTAAACCTTGGCGGTTTGTACTACAACGGGCGTGGCGTGCCGCAGGACTACAGCCAGGCGGCAGCCTGGTATCGCAAGGCGGCCGAGCAGGGCGAAGCATATGCACAGTACTTCCTCGGCGTCTTGTATGTATTCGGGCAGGGCGTAGCACAGGATTACGGCCAGGCGGCGGCGTGGTACCGGAAGGCGGCCGAGCAGGGCAACGCGGATGCCCAGAATTACCTTGGCTTGTTGTATAATAATGGGCAGGGCGTACCACAGGACTATTCCGAGGCGGCGGTCTGGTACCGGAAAGCGGCCGAGCAGGGCCACGCAGATGCCCAGAATAATCTTGCTTGGCTATATAAAAACGGGCAGGGTGTGCCGCAGGACTACAGCCAGGCGGCGGCGTGGTTCGGGAAAGCCGCCGAACAGGAGTATGCCGCGGCGGCCGCAAGTTATCAGGCCGCTGCCGAGCTCGGCAGCGCCGAGGCGCAGTTCAAGCTGGCCGAGCTGTACGAAAAGGGGCTTGGCGTGCCGCAGGATCCCGGCACGGCCCTGAAGTGGTACGCGCTGGCGGCCGGGCAGGGCTATGCCGGGGCGCAGGCGCGCGCCGACAGCCTGCGCCGCGCCGGCGTCATAGCCGGGGACTAAACAGCAAAAAACGGACAGGGCAGGGGAGAGACCGTTCTCCCCTGCCCTGTCCGCTTTCCGGCGCCCTGCGCGCCGATGAATTGCCGATATTTTCGCCGCAGGCTTATTGAAACGCTGAATAAATCGCCGCACACATCTTGACGGCATCTTTTCCGCCTGATTTTGTCTGCTCTGCATAAGTTCGCGTTAACCAAATCAATACCAATGGCATAAGCTCGTGTAGCCAAATCAAAGATTTGGACACTCGCTTAAGATTTGGACGCTCATTTATCGAAATTTTAGAATACACAAAGTATTCCTGCGATTTCTCGCCTTCATCAGACGAAAAATCTGTTCGCCAATCTGTGCACTTCGATTTAATCAGCGCTTCCTTAATTTTTGCAAACAGCCGCCGATATATAGGTGTAAGAACAATCAGATTGCCAAAAACAAAATACTTATTTCAGAAAGGACTTACACCATGATTATCAACGATACCGAAACCGGCGCCACCCTTGAAATCTCCGCCCTCGGCTTTGCCTTCTCTGATTGGGAGGGCAAGGACGCTGGGCTCGATCCGTTCTGGCTCGACTTCCTTGTGCGTTACACCGCCCCCGACGGCAGCGTCGCGCAGGGTTATGATCCCGGCATCGAAATCAGAAACAACGAAGCCGCCAGGCTCTGCGACTTCTTCGTCACGGCCACCGCGTTCGAAGTCGACGAGTTCAACTTCTGTGACCTTATAGACGACACCCTCTTTCTCGTTGCCGAGCGCCGCGGCCCGGAGACCTGGGCGCTGGACGTGGAGGCCCGCTACTATCAAAACCGCAGCGAGCACAGCTTCCGCGCCGTCCAGACCGACGTGACGCTGCGCCAGCTGATGCGCATGGCCGACGAATGGGCCTATGTACAGTGGAAATACTACTATCCCGATTACGAGAGCGGCTGGATTCCGGCCATCGACGAGCGCGGCGGCAGCACGCGCACGGCAAAACGTCCGCCCGTCCCCAGCCGCGAGGAGGCGGCCGCGCGCCGCTTTGACGAGGCGGAGTTTGCCCGCTTCCGCCGTTTCTACCGCTGGCGGATCTCGCCGCACGGCAATTTCACGGTCACACCGTGAGCGCCGCGGCCAAATGCGCATTTACCGGCACGATCTGCGGACCGTAGGGGCGGATATCATCCGCCCGCCGATCCCGGGAGATGAAAACGGGCGGCTGATAGCCGCCCCTACGGGCGAAACCGGAGGCATTCGTGAATCACAGGGGGTGGTGCCCGCAACGAAGCGCGTTGCACACCGTCAATACATAAAAATCTCCGGCGAGGAGAGACCAGAACGGTCCGACTTCGCCGGAGATCGCTGTTTCTGCGGTTTTCCCGGAGCATCGCCCTTGGGAAAAAGCTTTATTCCATAACTTCCGCCGACTCGGCCGACATATAGGCGTTCCACTCCTTGCCCAGCTGGCTCAGACGGGCGGTGGTCAGCCGGATGTCATAGCCGCTGTCAAGGACGGCCAGCAGGATCTTCGCAATAAACGGCAGATGCGGCTCGTCGTCCATCTTGCGGCCCTCAAGACCCATCTGGCGGTAGGTTTTCAGCCGGCCGGTGCTGATCTCCGGCAGGGTCTCGGGCGGCGTGCAGTAGGTAAAATCCGTCAGCTTAAGATCGATGCTGTCCATGAAATCGCGCTCGTGCCGGGCGAAGGCGGAGTCGTGGCTGTAGCCTGCGCGCACGGCGGCGACCGTCTCGTTGGTGAACAGCAGCCGGTAGCAGATCGCCTTGCGGCGCTGCTCCTCGCTGATGCCGGGGCGGTGCCGGTTAAGATTGACCGTCAGATGGCAGAGGTACAAAAGCTGCTCCTCGACCAGCCTGGCCGTCTCCTTCTCAAGCAGCGGCTCCTCCACAGAGGCGGTACCCGGCAGCAGTTCCTCGAGAGAAACACCGTCCTCGCCGTCCTCGGCGCCCAGCATGGCGTCGAGCGAGACCGTGCGGCTGACATAGGCGCCGTCCTCGGCGTCGTCATCCGTCCGGTCTTTTTTGCGCCGCTTCTTGCCCTGCCTGTAATTGTCGATGATCCGCTTCTCGACGATATGCGTAAAGAAAGTGAAAAACACCTTCTCACGCAGGCTCTCCGCGTCGGCCTTCTCCAGAAAATACAGCGCGGCGGTGCTGTAGCCGTCTTCAAAATCGGCCCTCTGCAGCGAGCTGAGCTTTTTATCCACGATCCGCCAGTAGATATAATCCCGGATCGACGGGTCATACAGCAGCTCCCAGAGTTCGACGCTCTCCGCGGCGGATCCCAGCCCATAGCGCTTGCCGAGCTCGTTGATGCGCGCGATCCTGGAGCGAATATCCGTGCTCATCTCATGCAAGCCTCAATATCCGCGCGATCATGGCCGAGGGATCGCTGACCTTGGCCGCCGCCAGCTCGCCGCAGAGCGTGTGCATGGAAAAGAGCGCGGTCACGTCGTAGATGCGCATATCCGTCATCCGGCCGCCCACCCAGTTCACCTTGCCGTAGGCCAGGCACGCGATCGAAAAGTTTTTCCGGGTTTTATAGGCAAAATCCAGCGCCATAAACTCGATCAGCGGGATGGTCTTTGTGCCGAAGGTGATGCAGGCGTGCACAACGTCGTCGTCACCGAGCAGCGCGCTCAGGCGCGAGAAGGTGCTCAGCTGTTCCTCAATGGTCTCGCGCTTGGACACGACCAGGCGCGTGACGCTGTAGCTGAAGCCCTTCTTTTCAGCCAGTGCATCCATCTCCTCGCACATGGTGGCAAAGTTGTCCTCGGCGTCGCGGTTGCTCTCTTCGATCAGCGTGATCAGCTCGATGGCGTCGCCCGCCTCGGCATAGCCGTTGACGATGGCCGTTATGGGGAAGTGTACCGGGAAACCGGCGGCCAGCCGGTCGTTGCCCTCGGCGGTATACAGATTGGCGGTCATCCGCTCCCGGGGCTGCAGCGGGACATAGGTGATAAATTTCTTCAACGAAAGGTCCTCCTTTTGCTCCGTGCGTCGGAGCACTTGTTTGTTGTCAGTATAGCATGGTTTGGCGCGTCCTTCAAGACTGCCCGTTCGGGCGTTTTCGCCGATTTTCCGGGGTAGCCGGAACGGGGGAAGCCGGATTCCCGTCAGACCGGGAATCCGGCTTTTTCAGCGCCCGACAGGGCGTTGGCCTGGCCGCGCTCAGCGGAGATAGCCGCTGTCGACGGAGAGCAGCATCCACGCGCCGCCCTGTTCGGCGAAGGTGAAGCGCTCGTAGGACGTCCGGCCGTCGCGTACCGTCTGCAGCGCCAGGCGCAGGGTGCTGACGGTCTCGCCGTCAAGCACTGCCGTGCCGCTGCCGAAGGCCTTGCCGAGCAGCTCGCGCAGGGCGTTCGCCTCCAGGGCGCCGAGCCGGCCGCGCAGCGCTTCGGCCAGGGCGCGGGCGCTCTCGCTCATGCCCTCGGGCAGAGCCGTGCCGTCCGCCGCGGTCAGCACGCTGAGCACAAGCAGCAGCTTGTCTCTGGCACCGAGGGTGGCGTAGGCCTGGCGCTCGGCGGCGGTCAGCAGGCTGTCCATGGCATGGACGGTCACGGCGCTGAGCGTCTCATCGCCGGCCAGGGCCTGCAGCACCGCGGCAAGCGCCGGTCTGTCGGCGGCCTTCACGCCGTGGATCACCGCGTCCGGATCCTGCGTCCGGTACACGAGCTGCGTCGCAGCGGCAGCGGTCTCGGTGTTCGCGGTCTCGGCGGTCTCAGCCGGGGCGCTCTGCGCGATGGCCTGGATGTTGGCCCGGATGTCCAGGTCGCCGCCGCGCGCCACCTGCACGGTGAAGGTGCCGTCGCCGTTGTCATACACCGAGGCGTACTCGCCGGCGATGACGTCGGTGATCCTGTAGCCCTCGGTCGGGCGCAGCAGCAGGGTGTTGCCCTCCTGGGCGTAGGTGCGGCCGGATGCGTCGGTCTGCGCGTTCTCGATCTCGTAGCAGTCCCCGCTGCGGTGGAGCAGGTAGCGGACCGAGTTCACCAGACGGTCAAGCAGGCTGCCTTCAGC
>ONNS01000031.1 GCA_900319275.1 uncultured Eubacteriales bacterium | reverse complement strand
ACGGAAGGCATTGACCGCTTCCTCCCACGCGGGGACGCGCTGGATCTCATCGAAGAACAGATACATGCGTTTCCCCGGGATCACGAGCGTCTGCACATGACGGTACAGGCTGTCCGCGTTCATGTCCTTGAAATCGTAGGACTCAAAATTCATCTCCACGATCTGCTCTTTGGAAACGCCGGTATCCAGCAGATGCCGGATCATCAGCTTCAGCAGACTGGACTTTCCACAGCGCCTTATGCCGGTAACGACCTTGACGGGCTCGGTATCCTGAAAAGCAATCAGCTTATTCAAATAGAGATCTCTGCGCTTATAGACGCGAGAAGAAGGCATTTCTTTCCCCCCTTTGCATCTACAATATAGCAAGGATTTTTCACCTTGTCAAGTTTTTGCAATTAGTTGCAAAAACTTGACAAGATTCGATTCTTTTTGCAGCGTATAATCTTTAAAACAAGATCGTTACGGCTCGGCAGGGACGACGGTCACGCCGGGCACCTCCATCTCGAGATACTGCTCGACGATATCCATGATCGAATCGTCGCGCAATATGATCGAAATCTCGATGCGGCGGTTGGCGGCGCGGCCCTCAACGGTGTCGTTCGTGGCGACCGGGCGGCTCTCGCCGTAGCCCGCCGCGGAGAAGTAGCTCGCGTAGCGGCTCAGCGCGCCGCCCGAGCGGGTCATCAGTTCGTTGAGCACTGAGTTTGCGCGCTCGGTCGAGAGCTTTCGGTTGGCTTCGTCCGAACCGGTGCTGTCGGCGTGGCCGGAGATCACGATCGTATCGACGTAGCGGGTGTTCTCCTCGTTCGATAGGAACTGGCTGAAAACTGTGATCAGCTGCTGCAGAATCGGCTGGGCATTGGGCTTGATCTCGGAGGAGCCGGTGTCGAACAGAATGCTCTCGTCTAAAAGGATGCTGCCGTTCTCGCCGATCGACACCTTGCTTCCGTCACCCATGACGTCGACCATCGCGTCGCGGATCTTTTCGAGGATCGACAGCCGCAGCACGGCGATCGTCTGCATCTGGCTGCGCATCGCGCTCAGCTCCTGGCCGGCTTCGCGGACGTATGCCTCCTGATCGGCGATCAGCTGCGCCTGGGCGGCAAGCTTCGCATCCTGGTCTTGAAGCTGCTGGCTCTGTGCCTCCAGCGCCTGCTTCGACGCATCCAGGTCGGCCGTGATGGCCGTAAGCTGCGCCTGTGCCGCCTCCACGCTCTGCTGTGTCTCGGCCAGCAAATCCTGGGTGGCGTATAGATCCTCTTTCGTGGTTTCCAACGTCACCTGGGTGGTGAATAAAGTATCTTGCGTCTCGGTGAGAGAGACTTTAGTGGAGAACAACTCATCCTCGGTGGCTTTCAGTGTGTTGCCGGTGATCAGGTTTTGTATGTAGCTGAGCAGCATCAGGAAAAACAAAATCAGCGCCACGGCGGACATCATATCCGCGTAGGAGGGCCAGAAGCCCTGTTCGCCTTGGGAGGTCTCGGTCAGACCGCCGGTACGATTCGAGCGGCGCCTCATTGCCGCGCCGCCTCCGTGCGGCGTTCAAGCTTTCTGAGATCATTGGTCAGATCGCGCACAGCCAGGTCGAGACGCTCCACGCTGCCGCGCAGGTTGTAGTCGACCTCCTGGAAGTCCTGCACGCCGGCGTTGAATTTGCCGATGGCGGCGTCGTAGGCGGCGGCGGTCTGGATGCTCTGCTGGGCGGACTTATCCAGCGCGGCGGCGGCGCGCCTGGTCGTGTCGGCGTAGGCCGTGGCCGCGTCGGCCAGAGCGGCGCCCATGTCCTTGACAAGGCCGTTCATGGCCTTGACGACCTGGCGGGCCATGTCATAGTTGTCACGGATCGATTCGGTCTCGAGATTCGGGGCGACCTCCTCGTCCAGCCACAGCTCAAGGCGCGTCTCCAGCTTTTCACGCTCGGCCTGAGGGCTGAAAATCGTGCGCAGCAGCGTCAGCAAAATCGAGCAGAACGCGCCGGTCAGCGAGGTGTAAAAGGCCACACCCATGCCGCCGAGTGCCGAAAGCAGCCCGCTGCCGACGTTGTCGAGCACGCTCAGCCACTCGCGGGAATTGCCGGTTCCGAGCAGCTCCGTCAGGGACGAGACCGAAAGGCTCAGGCCCAGAAAGGTGCCGAACAGGCCCAGCGTGACGAACAGGCTGACGGCGTTATTGAGAAAACGCTCACAGAACATCAGCCCCGAGAGGCGATTGGCGATGACCTCCTCGATGATCGCGGGGGTGTTGACCTCGCGGCCGAACTTGCGGTAGGCGTCCTCATAGGCGTCCAGCACCGCCGCGCGAAAGCCGCGCGCGTTGTCGATGTCCTCGCCGCTCGAGCGCCTGGCCAGACGGCGATAGCGCGTGCAGCAGTGCAGCAGCAGCAAAACCGCGAGGACAAAGAGCGCGAGGATAATGACGATGACGACTGCCCCTGCCAGGGGCATATTCTGTAAACGGCTCATGACAGTACCTCCTGTTTCTTGTGCTCCGCTCTTGCAAAAAAGGGCGGAAAAGGGCATATCTGCAAGAATACAGGTTCAGTATAGTCCTGTCACGGGTGTTTTTCAAATTAATATTTCTTAAAGGTAAATAATTCTACATGTTTAAGGCATCAATCACAGCCTTGGCCGACAAACTGAGTTCTTTCGCAAATTCGGCGTCCGGCGAGCGCACATCCACGCAGACGGCGTCCCGTACGGCCGAGGGGCGGATGTGCAGCGAAAAGCGCGCGCTCTCGAGCCCGATCCCGTCGGAGAAATCGGCGCCCAGCGGCAGAAACAGCTCCGCAAGCGTCCCCATCAACGCCGCCCGGTCGCGGCAATCGCAGCGCAGGCCTGTGTCCTCCGGGCAGCCGGGCGTCTCCGGTGACGCTGCGAAGGCCTCGCCCGGTGTCAGCTGAAGGCGGCCCTCGAGCGCATCCGCACAGCAGCGGTAGTAGCTCAGCGGCGTGCCGATATCGCGCCAGTAGCCCTCAAGCACCTCGCCGTGCAGGACCTCGCCGGATGCGAGCAGCGCGGGGAACAGCTCGCGCCCGAAGTCGTAGGGCCGCCCGGCCGGGATCGCGTCGAGTGCGCGCGGGGAGAGCACATAGATGCCAGTGTTGATAAAGTCGGTCACGACGTGCGGCCAGTCGGGCTTTTCGATGAACGAGCGTATGCGTCCACTCTCGTCGGTCACGGCCAGCCCGTAGCGCAGCGGCTCGGACGAGCGGCGCAGCGCCACGGTCACGGCGGCGCCGCTCGCGCGGTGCGCGCGCCACAGGGCCGCAAGGTCAAAATCACAGGCCGCGTCGCCGCTGATGATGAGCACATCCTCGCCGTCGATGAAATCCGCGCAGTTTTTCACACCGCCGGCCGTGCCGAGCGGCTCGGTTTCGAGCATATAGCGCAGCCGGACACCCCAGGCGCTGCCGTCGCCGAAGGCACGGATGATGTCGCCGCCCCGATAGCGCAGCGTGGCGCAGACGTCGTCAAAGCCGTGGCGGCGCAGCAGCTCGAGAATATGGCCCATCATGGGCTTGCCCAGCAGCTCCGCCAGCGGCTTCGGCGCCCCGTGCGTGATCGGGCGCAGCCGCGTTCCCTCGCCCCCGGCCATCAGAATCGCTTTCATAAGCTTGTCCTCTCCCGGCAGATCCTGCCGCAGTAAATACAGTATCGGTTGCGGGCTGTTGCCCGCCCACGTCCGCATTCTGCGGACGTGGAGACAAAGGTATAACTAAATCCCAGCGCGCATGAAATGCGCGCATGCGAAACGCTGTTTCACATGAAAAACGCAGAACGATCTGTGTTTTTCGGGGATACCGTTGCAACGGTGTCTCCAGCTGACGCATGTTGTGCGTCAGCTGCGGGCTGTCGCCCGCTTACGTCCGCATTCTGCGGACGTGGAGACAAAGCTATTATCTGTCGTACGAAACAAATTATTAATAATTTTATTGTAAAAAGGCTTGTAATTTGATATACTGTTTACCTGTATTCCATTCGGGTTCATCCAACGGGAAGGGAGGGTGCCCCATGAATAAAAAAATACAGCGTTTGTCCGAACCGGCCGTCGGCATGTATATGGTTTTTCTGGTGCTGTTTGCTCTGGCTACGCTGGCGATCGGCGTGCTCAATCTGACGCCGATCTATCTCGCTGTGGCTGAGGGGCTTGTCGTGCTGGGGCTTCTGGTCTATAGCTATTTTGCCAAAAAGGCGCGCGCCAGGCAGCTTGCGGCTTTTATCGAGGAGCTCACCTACGACACCGACAGCGCGAGGAACAACACGCTCATCAACTTCCCTCTGCCGATCGCGGTCTTCCGTCTGGACGACACCCGCGTGGTCTGGGGCAACGACATGTTCTTTTCGATGGGCACGCAGGAGATCTCGCGGATCGGCGCCCATATCTCGGACATGGTGCCGCAGTTCGGCGGCAAGTGGCTGATGGAGGGCAAGAGCATGTACCCCGGCCTGCTCGAGGTCAAAGGGCGCAAATACCAGGTCCACGGCAACATCATCCGCTCGGAGGATGAGAACGAGGATAGCGCCTATATGGGCATCACCTACTGGGTCGACGTCACCGAGTACGACGATACCCGCATCGAGTATCTGAATTCCCGTCCGATCGCCGGCATCATCGTTATCGACAATCTCGAGGAGCTCTACCGCAACCAGAGCGACCGCGTGAAAAACGACATCCGCGACGCGATATCCGACCGGCTCAGCCAGTGGTGTGAGGAGCGCGGCGGCATCCTTCGCCGCTATGATCGCGACCGTTTCCTGCTGCTGATGGAGCAGCGCTATCTTGAAGAACTCGAGAACGCCAAGTTCCCGATCCTCGAGGATATCCACGGCATTACGAGCCCCAACGGCATCAACGCCACGATCAGCATCGGTCTCGGCGTAGACGGCAGCACGATGGGCGAGGCCATGCAGTTTGCCACGATGGCCATCGAACTCGCTCTCTCGCGCGGCGGCGACCAGGTGGCCGTCAAAAACCGCGTCAGCTTCGAATTCTACGGCGGCCGCGGCAACGAGGTGGAAAAGCGCACCAAGGTCAAATCCCGTGTCGTCGCCACCACGCTCTCCTCACTGATCCGCGATTCGTCCCGCGTCTATGCCATGGGCCACACCTTCTCGGATCTCGACTGCATCGGCGCCGCTGTCGGCGTGTGCTGCCTGGCGCGCAAGTGCGGCACGCCCGCCAACATCATCGTCGACGAGGAGCACACCGCGTCCACCGAGCTGATCGAACGGCTGAAAAAGGACGAGGAGTATAAAAACGCCTTTATTACGCCCGAGGAGGCCATGCTGCGCGCCGACGGGCGCACGCTGCTCGTCGTGGTCGACATCAACCGCCCCGAACGGGTCGAGGACCGCGACCTGCTGGAGAGCTGCACCCGCGTGGCCGTGATCGACCACCACCGCGTCGGCGCGACCTATATCCAGAACGCGGCGCTGAGCTTTATCGAGCCCTACGCCTCCTCCGCCTGCGAGCTGATGACCGAGCTTTTGCAGGAGGTGGCCGAGCCGACCGACATCCTGAAGGTCGAGGCCGAAGCCATCCTTGCAGGCATCGTGCTCGACACCAAGAGCTTTTCGATCCGCACCGGCGAGCGCACCTTCGACGCGGCGGCCTATCTGCGCCGGCTCGGGGCCGACACGGCCGACGTCAAGCGCCTGCTGCAGAGCGACGTCGGCGATACGATCGCCAAGTATAAGATCCTGCAGAGCGCCGAGCTCTACCGCGGCGTCGCGATCGCCGCGTCCGACGAGACGCACAACCGCGTCGTAGCGGCGAAGGCGGCGGACGAGCTCTTGAATATCTCCGGCGTGGATGCCTCGGTCGTCATCGCCCGGGACGGCAAGGGCGGAGCCTTTGCCTCGGCCCGTTCGATCGGCGAGATGAATATGCAGATCCTGATGGAAAAGCTCGGCGGCGGCGGCAACCGCAGCGCGGCCGCGGCCGCGTTCGCCGACGAAGATATCCCGGCTATTGTCGAACGATTAAAGGCCGTCATCGACGATTATTTGAATTAGTGCGCATAGAGCTGGGCGGACAAACGTAGGGGCGATTTACGAATCGCCCGCACAGTACGAGTAACATGGTACACTTTCGCCCGGGGTTATCGCCAACGGCAGAGATTATCTCGCCGGGCCGTTCGTGAACGGCCCCTACGGGTGCGGCTTTATCCTTTTGCTGACGAAAGCTGATTCCCTAATCAATCAGATACAAGATACACGCCGGATTCTCTCCGGCGGAGACAGGAGGAACTGTTATGCAGGTTATTTTCAATGTTGACGTAAGAGGCCAGGGCAAAAAGGGCGAGCTGAAAACCGTCTCCGACGGCTATGCCCGCAACTATCTGCTGCCGCGCAACCTGGCGACCGAGGCCACGGCCGACAACATCAACGCCCTGAAGCTCAAGGAGAAGGCCAAGCAGGCGCAGCTTGCCAAGGAAAAGGCCAAGGCCGAGGAATATGCCAAACAGCTTGCGGGCGTGCAGGTCGTCATCAAGGCCAAGGCCGGTGCCGGCGGCAAGCTCTTCGGCGCCGTCACGAGCGAGGCGATCAGCAAGGCTCTGAAAGAGCAGTTCGACATGGATATCGAGAAGAACAAGATCGTCCAGGCTGATCCGATCAAGACCTTCGGTGCCTTTACGGTCAAGGCCAAGCTCGGCTTCGAGGTCAGCGGAAATATCAATGTGCTCGTTGTGGAAGGCTGATTGCTGACCACTAACCACTAATCACTAACCACTAACCACTAACCACTATCAGGAGACAGGGCAACTTATGGAAGAACTATTGGGGCGGCATGTGCCGTACTCCGCCACGGCCGAGCAGGCCGTCATCGGCTCTATGCTGATCGACGTGCGCTGCGTGCCGGATGTGCTGGAAAAGGTCAGGGCGGACGAATTTTATATCAAGGATAACCGCGACATTTTCGAGACCATCTACGCCATGTTCTCCTATGCGCAGACCATCGACCCCGTGACCGTGCTCGAGCAGATGAAGATCCGCGGGGTCTATGAGGAGCGCTTTGACAATTATCTCGCTCAGGTCATGAGCATGACGCCCACGGCGGCCAACGTCCTCGAGTACGCGGCCATCGTGCGCGACAAGGCGCTGCTGCGCCGTCTGGGCGACGCCGCCGACGAGATCACCGCCATGGTCAACGAGGGCGCGGGCGAGGCCGAGACGCTGCTTGAATCGGCCGAGCGCAAGATCTACGCGCTGCGCCAGGGCCGCGCAAACGGCGGTCTCAAGCCGATCTCCGAGGTCATGCAGACCGTCTTTGACGATCTCTCCGCCGCGGCAGACTCCGGCAGCAAGATCCCCGGCATCCCGACTGGCCTGCCGGACATGGACAGCCAGATCCTCGGATTGAACAAGTCCGAGCTGATTCTGATCGCCGCCCGCCCCGGCATGGGCAAAACAAGTATTGCGCTGAACATGGCGATGCACGTCGCCATGAACGAGCATAAAACGGTCGCCATCTTCTCGCTGGAGATGTCGCGCGAGCAGCTTGTGACGCGCCTTCTCTCGCGCGCCTCGCTGGTCGCGTCGCAGAACCTGCTGACCGGGCAGCTCAGCGAGCAGCAGTGGCGCAGCGTGACCGAGGCCGCCCAGGCGCTGAGCGCCACGGATATCCTCATCGACGACAACCCGATGCTGACCGTGGCCGATATGAACGCGCAGTGCCGTCGCATCCGCAAGCTCGATCTCGTCGTGATCGACTATCTGCAGCTGATGCAGAGCGCGGGCAGCGGCCACACCTGGTCGAACGAGAGCCGCACACAGGCTGTCAGCGATATCAGCCGTATGCTGAAAATCATGGCCAAGGAGCTCAACGTCCCGGTGATCTGCCTCTCGCAGCTCAGCCGTGCCAACGAGAGCCGCACCGACAAGCGCCCGATGCTCTCCGACCTGCGTGAATCCGGCGCCATCGAGCAGGACGCCGACGTCGTCATCGGTCTCTATCGCGACGGCTATTACAACAAGGAATGCGAAAACCCCAACCTGGCCGAGGCCATTGTGCTGAAAAACCGTAAGGGCTCCACCGGCACCGTCGAGCTGACCTGGCTTCCGGAGTACACCTCCTTCGGCTCGGTCGAACGGCACAGGGAAGATGAATATTGATTGGTCGCTGCTGCCTCCGGGCAGCCGCGTGCTCTGCGCCCTCTCGGGCGGGGCGGACTCGGTCTGCCTGCTGCACCTGCTGACAAAAGCGGCGCGCGAGCGGGAGCTGACGGTCTTTGCCGCCCACTGCGAGCACGGACTGCGCGGTGAGGAGTCGCTGCGGGATATGGACTTTGTGCGCGCCCTCTGCGACAGGCTCGCCGTACCGCTGACAGTGAAGCGCGTGGACGTGCCCGCTTATGCCGCCGCGCAGGGGCTCGGCATCGAGGAGGCCGCGCGCCAGCTGCGCTATGCGTTTCTGGAAGAGAGCGCGGATGCGCTTGGCTGTGATCGCATCGCCACGGCGCACAACGCCGGGGACCGGAGCGAGACGATGCTGATGAACCTCTGCCGCGGCAGCGGCGCCGCCGGCCTGCGGGGCATCCCGCGGCAGCGAGGCCGGATCGTCCGGCCGCTGCTGGACGCGGAGCGAAGCGAGATCCTTGATTACCTCGCGGCAAACGGCCTTGAGCATGTGGAGGACAGCAGCAACGCCTCCAGTGACTATACCCGCAACCGTCTGCGGCACGAGGTCCTGCCCCTGCTGCGTGTGAGCTATCCCCGTCTCGATGAGAGCATGGGGCGCACCGCCGCGCTGCTCGCTGACGACGAGGACTGTCTGGGCACGCTGGCGGAGCAGTTTATTACTGAGCAATACCGCTGCGGCAGCCTGCCGACGGCGCCGCTCCTTGCACTGCACCGGGCCGTGGCCTCGCGCGTGCTGCGCCGCCTCTGCCCGCAGACGCTCGGCTTTGAGCACATCGTGCAGGCGCTCGATTTCTGCACCGGGAGCGAGCGCGGCTATCTCGACCTGCCGGGCATCCGCCTGCGGCGCGAGCGCGGGAAATTGTATTTCATCAGTGACAACGCACAGCCGATCGCCGAGCGGATACTGGTGATCGGCGGCCGCACAGAACTTCCGGAGAGCGGCCTTGTGCTGACCACGTCTATTTTGTCGAAATTTGAATCAGAAATTCACAGCGAGTTCAAGACTTTGACGCTCAGTTGTGACAATATAAAGGGCGATCTCCTTGCCTCGTCCTGGCGCGCGGGCGATACGATGCGCCCGGCGCGGCGAAATATAAGCAAAAGTCTGCGCAGGCTGTTTTCCGAGGCGGGCTATACCCGCGAGCAGCGCGCACGCACGCCCGTGCTGCGGGATGCTGCCGGTGTTCTGGCCGTCTGGGGGCTCGCTGTGGACGAGCGGGCCGTGCCGAAGTTTGGCGCGCGCTGTCTGCGCATAGAGAGTCAGATTATTGAAAAAATATAAAGGCGGGGACGCATCAGTCCCGGCCGAAGGGAGAAACATGGAACACGACATCGAGAGAGTTCTGATCACCGAGGAAGAAATCGAGCGCCACGTTGCCGAGGTCGGCAAAAAAATCTCTGAGGACTTCGCCGGCAAGGACCCCGTCTTTGTGGGCGTGTTGAAGGGCTGCTTCATTTTTATGGCCGATCTGATGCGCCATGTGTCGATCCACTGCTCGGTGGACTTCATGGCCGTGTCCAGCTATGCCGGTACGACCTCCACCGGCGCCGTCAAGATCCTCAAAGACCTCAAGAGCGACATCGAGGGACGCCATCTGATCCTGGTCGAGGATATTCTCGACTCGGGCGTCACGCTCAACTACTTGAAAAACTACCTGATGGTCCGCAAGCCCGCCTCGATCACCGTGGCCACGCTGATGGACAAGCCGGCCCGCCGCAAGGCTGATATCTACGCCGATTATTCCTGCTTCGAGGTGCCCGACGCCTTTGTCGTGGGCTACGGTCTCGACTATAACGAGAGATACCGCAACCTGCCCTACATCGGCGTGCTGAAACCCGAGATCTACCAGTGAGCAATCCCCACACAAAGGATGTGACAACAGCTTGAAACCAAACCGCAACCGCAGCCGCGATCTGGGATTTTATATCCTGCTGATCGTGATATTAGTCGCGACAATCTACGTCATGACCCGCACGCCCGACACCGAAAAGATGACCTATTCCGAGCTGGTCGATCTTTTCACCGAGGAGAAGGTCAAGTCCTTCTACACCGAGGACGGCGAGCTCGTCATGGAGGTCCGCACCGGCGAGACCGACCCCGCCACCGGCGAGGAGCTGACGGCCACCCGGAGCTATAATATGTACAGCTTCTCGGTCTTCTATGAGGACTTCCACGAGCTGATCGCCGAGCAGAAGGCCTCCGGCGTGCTCGAGAGCTATGACTACAAGGTGGGCTTTGTGGCCCCCTGGTGGCTCGCCTTCCTGCCCTACCTGGTGCTGGTGGGCGGCGCTATGTGGCTCTGGTACGCGATGATGCGCCAGCAGGGCGGCGGCGCCGGCGGCGTGGCCCGCTTCTCCAAGGCCCGCACCCGCGTCGGTATCGACGAGAAGAACAAGAAGACCTTTGCCGACGTGGCCGGCTGCGACGAGGAGAAGGAAGAGCTCTCCGAGATCGTCGATTTTCTGAAAAACCCGGCCTCGTTCACGGCCATGGGCGCGCGCATCCCCAAGGGCGTGCTGCTGGTCGGCCCTCCGGGCACCGGCAAGACGCTGCTCGCGAAGGCCGTGGCCGGCGAGGCGAACGTCCAGTTTCTCTCGATCTCCGGCTCTGACTTTGTCGAGCTCTATGTCGGCGTCGGCGCCGGCCGTGTGCGCGATCTGTTTGACCAGGCCAAAAAGGTGGCCCCGGCCATCATCTTCATCGACGAGATCGACGCCGTCGGCCGCCAGAGAGGCAGCGGTCTCGGCGGCGGCAACGACGAGCGCGAGCAGACGCTCAACCAGCTGCTCGTCGAGCTCGACGGCTTTTCCAACAACGAGGGCGTCATCGTCATGGCGGCCACGAACCGCGCCGATATCCTCGACCAGGCGCTGCTGCGCCCCGGCCGCTTCGACCGCCAGGTCTATGTCGGCCTGCCGGACATCAAGGGCCGCGAGGCCATTTTGAAGATCCACGCGCGCGACAAGCAGCTCGGCGAGGATGTCGATCTCAATTCGATCGCCAAGGGTACGCCCGGCTTTGCCGGCGCGGACCTCGAGAACCTGATGAACGAGGCCGCGCTGCTGGCCGTGCGCCGCAAGCACCGCTTCATCAACCAGGACGATATCGACGAGGCGATCCTCAAGGTCCAGATGGGCCCCGAGAAGAAGAGCCGCAAGATGAGCGACAAGGCCCGCCGTCTCACCGCCTATCACGAGAGCGGCCACGCGCTGGTCAGCCACTATCTCAAGCACGTCGATCCGGTGCACTATATCACGATCATCCCGCGCGGCGGCGCCGGCGGCTTCACGCTGTTCCGGCCCGAGGAGGATGTGGAGAACTTCACCTCCCGCGCCGAGATGTACGAGAATATCGTCGTCGCCCTCGGCGGCCGCATGGCGGAGAAGCACTTCCTCGACGATATCTCCACCGGCGCCTCCGGCGACATCCAGCAGGCCACGAACATCGCGCGCGATATGGTCATGCGCTACGGCATGAGCGACCGGCTCGGCCCCATCCTGTATGACAGCTCCGACCGTTCGATCTTCATCGGCCGCGACTTCGGTACGACGAAGAGCTATTCCGAAGAGACCGCCGCCGCCATCGACGAGGAGGTCCGCAAGCTCTTTGACCGCGCCGCCTCCGACTGCGAGCAGATCCTCGAGGAGCACCGCCAGCAGCTGATCGACCTGGCCGAATATCTCCTGATCCACGAGACCATGGAGGGCGAGCAGTTCAACTACTACTTCGAGCACGGCGAGTTCATGCCCGAAAACAAGGCCGACGCGAAAAAGGCCCGCGACGACGACTCGATCGAGCGCCCGGCCCGCCACATCTCGATGACCGACGGCTATGCCGAGGAAACGCCGGGCAGCGGAGCCGACAGCACGGATGAGACGGGAACGCCCGCCGCACCCGAAGCCCCTGCCGAGGCGGATGCGACCACCGAACCGGCCGTGTCTGAAGAAGAACAGGATAAAAAATCTGAATGAACGAAAAAGCTTCTGCCCGTCAGCATGGGCAGAAGCTTTTTATCCATGTATCCTTTTGTCATACAGGTTTTCCAGATCATCCCTTGTCAGCCCCAGACTGTGCCTTTCGGCCAGCGTGTCGGTGTATTCCGCGAGCGGGTACACGGTCGTGAGGCCGCGCTCCTGGTGTGTGACAAGCCCCTCGAGCGCGTAGGCCTCGATATGGCAGCCATTATCATCCTTGAAAAAGCGCACGCGCGCGAGACCGCCGAGATTCGTTTCTGCGCTTTGCTGGTTTGAGACAAAATTACCGAGAGACCAGAACACCAGCGTTTCATGCCCGGATACCCCGGTGAGTCGTTCGACGCCCTGCAGCACGTGCGGGTGCGTGCCGATCACAAGGTCCGCCCCCTCGTCGGCGAAAAGCTGCGCCCAGCGCCGCTGCCCGTCCTCCGGCGCGGCGGCGTACTCGGTGCCCCAGTGGACAAAAACGACCACGGCGTCGGCGCCTGTCCGCGCCGATCGCAGCTCCTCGCGGATACGCGCTTCATCGTCCAGCAGACGGACGGCCCCGCCCTCCGGCAGGGGACGGCCGTTGGTGCCATAGCTATAGTTCAGCAGCGCCAGACAGACGCTGTTTTTTTCTATGACCGTATAGCCGGGCTCGGTGCCGAGCACAGTCACGCCGACGCTCTCGTAAAATGTCTGTGTGTCCGTCAAACCTGCCACTCCCTGGTCGAGCGCGTGGTTGTTCGCGAGCGTCACCGCGTCAAAGCCCGCGTCCGCGACGGCCTGCCCGAGCGCGAGCGGGGCGCCGAACGGGGGAGCGGCACTGATGCGACCGGGGTCGGAGACAAGCACGCTCTCCTGGTTGAGTACGGCCAGATCCGCGCTCTCGAGCAGCGGCAGTACATGGGCAAACAGAAAATCAAAGCCGCCCTCGCGCCGCCCCTGATCCAGGATCGCGTTGTGACACAGCAGATCCCCGACAGCGACGAGCTCCGCCTCACCGTCCCGGCACGGCAGCCGGTCCAGCTTTTCAAGCCCCCAGCCCAGCCAGCCCCAGAGACTCTCTTCCCCGCCGGGGGAGCGCAGGGCAAGATAGCGACCGCGCACAAGCGACCACGAGGCGACCGCAAAGCCGAGTGACGAGGACATCCAGATCGGACGCGGGCCGTCCGGCTCCAGGTCGTAGATAAAGATGTGCTGTCCCCAGGCGCGGTCATTCGCTTTTACCCAGAAGGGGCGGTGTGCGCCGTAGCTGCCGATCCGCCAGCATAGCAGCACGAGCTCGTCCGCGCCGTCGCCGTCGATGTCGCCGATCAGCGCGTCCTGCACGCGGACGGTTTCGCCCGGCGACCAGTCGGCAAAGCCGCGCAGCGTCAGCACACCGCCATGCAGCGTAAACTGCGCGCTCTCCCTATCTTGAAGGACGGCCCAGCGCGGCAGAAGGTCCCCGGCGCGCCAGAGGAGCCACAGACAAACGGCAACAGCGGCGAATACCGCCGCTGTGCCGATCAATAGTCTTCGTTTTTTCATTACTTGCGATAGCTCACGGTCCAGCTGGGCTGCGAGAGCGGCGGCGTTTCGACGTAGCGGCCTGCGTTCGTCAGCTCGATGCCCATGGCCTGCCGCCACTCGGTGTCGGTCAGACGCTCCGAGAGCGGCTGGGTGAACTCGTAGAAGCTGAACACCGTGCCGCTGCACACGCGCAGTACGCCGTCCACCGGCACGATCACATAGATCACTGAGGGGTTGCCGGTGCCGAGCTCCAGTACGCTGCCGTTCGGGTCGGTCGCAACGTCCGTGACGATCGCCGCGGGGAACATGGCCGCGTCGAGATAGCCCTCGGGATTGTTGGCGCTGCGGACGGTGTCCTCCCAGAAGTGCTCGAGCGTGCCGCCGTAGCTGCGGATCAGCTCAAATTCTTCGTCGGTCGGCAGCTCGTTTCGCAGCTCCTTCTCCGATATCACCCGCAGCCTGTCGGCGAGATCCTTCAGGCGGCTGAGGTTGAGGGCATCGGCGGTCGAGAGCAGACCGAAGCCGCCGAGACCCTGCGCCGTCTGCTCCACCAGCGCCGATAAACTGGCGTATACGGCGACCTCCGGCTCCACATAGCCGCGATCGTCAACATCGGGAAGATCGCCGCCCCCCATTTCTGCCATAACCTGCTTGGCGTACAGCACGGTGTCGTGCTTGAGTTCGGTGAAGCTGCCGCAGTAGCTTTCGAGACTGTGCGTAGCCCAGAGCTGCCCCTGCATGAAGCTCGGGTAGCCCGCCCCCTTTACGGTCAGCAGCGGCTGCAGGGTGTTGAGCCACCCTGCATAGAGCGAGTTGCTCCAGCCCGGATCGTCTGAGAGCGTATTGTCGCGGCGCAGCTTCTGCATGGCCTCGCTGTAGCCGGCAAAGTCCGCGGCCCCCTGGCTCTCTAAAATGCTCAGCGCAAGATCCGAGCCCAGCGCCGCGGGCACGTCCAGCGCCATCGGCAGCATGCGGCGGTTCCCGGCAGCGTCCTCGCCGATGTCGTCATAGGTCAGCCGGTCGAAGATCGCCGCGTCCAGCGTGAAGCGCTGGCCCATGAAGCGAAAGCCCTTGTTCTGGCTGTTCGCATCGCCCGCAGCGTCGTCGGCAGGCACCGAGTTGATCTTCGGGGCGGGCAGGGCGGCGGTCAGACGGTGGAAGGTCTGCCAGCCCTCCTGATTGCCCATCAGCTCACCCATCGTCGGCAGCTTTCCGTAGGCGCGCTCGATCAGCTGCCGGTACTCATAATAGCTGTAGTCGTCGCTGGCTCCGGCGAAGAAGGCTGTCACGCTGTAGATTTCGCTCCACAGCTCCTCGGCGGTGCCGCCGACGGCCAGCGTCATCAGCAGTGCCGAGCGGTCCAGCGACTCGTCGGCCTGGGCAAAATTCATGCGCCCGAACCACATCATGGCCTTGAAGTAGGCCTGCAGCTCGCTGCTGTCGGCATAGTAGCCGCGCACCTTGTACTGGCTGTAGTCCTCATAGGCGCCGGTCAGCGCGCTGACGTCGATCCCGGCGGCGTCGTTGATATGATCGACCTCAAAGGTGACTGTCTCGCTGATCGAGGCAGGAATGGTGGCGAGCGGGTCGAGCAGCTTGACGCCCACGGCAAAGAAAGCGAGATTGCGCTGCGCGGCCTTCGACCAGTCGGTACCGTTGAGCGTATAGCACTGCGCCTGCGTATTCTCGAGCATAGTCTTTGAAAGCTCCGTCAGCTTGGCGGCCAGATGCTCGCGCTCGGTGGTCTTCATCAGATAGCTGAAGTACAGGTGGTAGGTGTGCATCATCGAATCCACAGTCACGAAGTTCGGCTGCTGGTTGTAGCGGTTTTGCTCATAGATCTCGAAGAACTCGCGGTTGTGGCCGTCCGTTACAACGAAGAGGTTGCCCAGGAGGGCGCTTTTCGCCTCGTCATTCAGATAGATCCGGTCCCAGTTGATGATGTCGCTGCCGTCGGCGGAGACCGTATAGGCCGGGACGGAAGGCTGATCGCCTGTCGTGTAGCGCAGCAGCGCCGTGTTTACGATCTGCGGCCGCTCTTTGAGCGTCCAGGGTTCGTCCGCGGCGGCGGACGGCGCTTGCTCGGCGGCGCTCTCTTTGACGCCGGGCAGCAGCGACCCGGCCGCGCAGGCCGAGAGCAGGCAGCAGACCAGCAGCAGCGCCAGTATGCGCGGGAATACAGTATGTTTCATGGCAGAACCACCTTCTCAGTATTTCATCATAAACCTATTATAATTTGAAACGCCGCGTTTGTAAAGCTGTTGAGGGGATTTGCGAAAAACTGTATTGAGAAACCAAATCACCCGTGATATAATGACTCAATCAATCTGCTTGAAAGAGGAGTAAAACTATGCAAATCGGAATTGTGGGACTGCCGAACGTCGGCAAATCCACGCTCTTTAACGCCATTACGAACGCCGGCGCCCAGTCGGCCAACTACCCCTTCTGCACGATCGAGCCGAATGTCGGCATGGTCACGGTGCCCGATGCGCGCCTCGACTGGCTCGCGCAGCTCTACGCACCGAAGAAGGTCACCCCGGCCGTCATCGAATTTGTCGACATCGCGGGCCTTGTCAAGGGCGCGTCCAAGGGCGAGGGGCTTGGAAACAAGTTCCTCGGCAACATCCGCGCGACCGACGCGATCGTCCACGTCGTGCGCTGCTTCGACGATCCCGACGTCATCCACGTCGAGGGCGGCACAGACCCTAAGCGCGATATCGAAATCATCGATCTCGAGCTCATCATGGCCGATATGGAGATGGTCGAGCGCCGCATCGACAAGGCCGCCAAGGCTGGCAAGGGCGGCGACAAGAAATTCCAGCACGAGGCCGAGGTCTTCACGGCGCTGCGCGAGCACCTCAACGAGGGCAAGAGCGCCCGCACCTTCGCCTGCGACGACGACGATGCCGCGCTGATCGCCTCGTCCGACCTGCTGACGACCAAGCCCATCATCTACGCGGCCAATATGGACGACGCCGGTGTGGCCGACTATGCGGCCAATCCTTATTATCAGGCGGTCAAGGCCATCGCCGACGCCGAGGGCAGCCTCGTGCTGCCGATCTGCGCCAAGATGGAAGAGGAGATGGCCGAGCTCGACTACGAGGACAAGCTGATGTTCCTCGAGGAGATGGGACTGGAGGAGTCCGGTCTCGACCGCATGATCAAGGCGAGCTACGCGCTGCTCGGCCTGATCTCGTTCCTCACCTGCGGCAGTGACGAGTGCCGCGCCTGGACCATCAGAAAGGGCACGAAAGCACCCCAGGCCGCCGGCAAGATCCACTCGGACTTCGAGCGCGGCTTTATCCGTGCCGAGATCGTGGCCTTTGACGATCTCAGGAGCTGCGGCACCATGGCCGCCGCGAAAGAAAAGGGCCTTGTGCGCAGCGAGGGCAAGGACTATGTCATGCGCGACGGCGATGTGACGCTGTTTCGCTTCAATGTCTGAGGCAAGCGGGCAAAACCAATGGGAACAGCGGCAACTGTCGTTGAACTGATCGGTGTAGCTTCGGCGGCGATCTCCGGCGCGATGGTAGCGATCGAAAAGAAGGCCGACGTATTCGGTATTCTGTTCCTGGCGCTGATCTCCGCCCTCGGCGGCGGCATCCTGCGCGATATCCTTCTGGGCTACTTCCCGCCCCGGATGTTCACAAACTATGCCTATCTGCTGGTCGTCTTTGTCAGTGCGACGGCTGTCTTTCTTGACGCCTTCAGCTGGCATGAGCGCTACCACGCCCACAAGGAGAAGCTCGACCAGACAAACAACCTTTTCGATGCGATCGGCCTCGCGTCCTTCACCGTGGTCGGGATGGACGCGGCGATCGCCTCCTACGCGCTCGAAAACCCCGTACTCGTCATGTCGATGGGCGTCGTCACCGGCGTCGGCGGGGGACTGCTGCGCGATGTCCTGACGAACACGATGCCGCGCATCTTCGTCAAGCGCGTCTATGCGGTCGCATCCCTGCTCGGGGCGGGGGTTTACTATGTGCTGCTGATCCTCGGCGTCCCCACAGTGGCCGGCGCCGCGGTCTCGATGGCAAGCGTGATCGCACTGCGCCTGCTCGCCACCAAGTATAAATGGAACCTCCCGCACGCCGAGCCGTGAAGACAGGGGCGCATCTTGCAGTTGCCGCGCGGCTGCATGATCTTTTTTCCTTGACTTTGGCAGCGAGGCGCGGTATAGTAAGGTCAATTCATCCCAGACAAAAGCGATGAGGCGGACAAGGAGTGCGATCCCCCGGCCGCAGAGAGGGCTGCGTATGCTGCGAGCAGCCTGACCGGTACCGTTTCTCCACCACCGCCGAGCGCGGGGGCGAACCCCCGACGGGCCTGCCCGTTACAGCAGATACGAGTGGCGCCGTTTCGGCGCAATTCGGGTGGAACCGTGGAGCTTAGCTTCATCCCGTGAAATAATACCGGGATGGAGCATTTTCTTATTTTTGGAGGAAAAACACATGAAGATCATCTACAAGGACGGCCATGTCGCCGACTGCCCCGAGGAAGAGGAACTGCACGTTCTGCGCCACACGGCCGCCCACATTATGGCACAGGCTATCAAGCGCCTGTTTCCCGAGGCTGATTTCGCCTTCGGCCCGGCCACACAGAACGGCTTCTACTATGACGTCGATCTGGGCGATCGCAAGCTGACGCAGGAGGACCTTGACGCCATCGAGGCGGAGATGAAGAAGATCGTCAAGGCCAATCTGCCGATCAAGTCCTTTATTCTGCCCCGTGAAGAGGCAAAGAAGCTCATGGAGGAGCGCGGCGAGAAGTATAAGGTCGAGCATATGGCCGATCTCGCCGACGAGACCGAGTTCAGCTTCTTCCAGCAGGGCGAGTACATCGATATGTGCGTCGGCCCCCACTTGACCTACACCAAGGCGCTCAAGGCCTTCAAGGTCACGCAGCAGTCCGGCGCCTACTGGAAGAACGACAAGGAAAACAAGATGCTCACCCGCATCAACGGTGTCGCCTTCCGCAACACCGAGGAGCTCGCCGAGTGGGAGCGCCAGCAGCAGGAGGCCCGCGACCGCGACCACCGCAAGATCGGCCGCGAGATGCGCCTCTTCATGACCGACGACCTTGTGGGCCGCGGCCTGCCGATGTTCCTGCCCAACGGCTATACCGTGTGGATGGAGCTTGAAAACTACATCAAGGCCAAGGAGCGCCGCCTGGGCTATCAGCATGTCATGACGCCCTGCATCGGCACCGTGAACCTCTACAAGACCTCCGGCCACTGGGATCACTATAAGGACAATATGTTCCCGCCGATGGTCCTCGACGACGAGAGCTATGTGCTGCGCCCGATGAACTGCCCGCACCACATGATGATCTACGCCTCCCGCCCGCACTCCTACAAGCAGTTGCCGATCCGCATCGGCGAGGTCGCCCACGACTTCCGCTATGAGTCCTCCGGCACGCTCAAGGGCATCGAGCGCGGCCGTCACTTCTGCCAGAACGACGCCCACCTCTTCGTTACGCCCGAGCAGATCAAGAGCGAGGTCGCCTCGGTCTGCGATCTGATCTTTGACGTCTACAAGGATTTCGGCATCACCGATTACCGCTGCGTGCTCTCGCTGCGCGATCCGGCTGACAAGAAGAAGTACCACGACGACGACGAGATGTGGAACACCGCCGAGAGCGCGCTGCGCCAGGTGCTGATCGACCTCGGCATCGAGTTTACCGAGGAGATCGGCGAGGCCGCCTTCTACGGCCCGAAGCTGGACGTGAACGTCCGCCCGGCCGTCGGCGCCGAATACACGCTCTCCACCTGCCAGCTCGACTTCTGCCTGCCCGCCAAGTTCGATCTCAAGTACATCGACTCCGACGGCAGCGAGAAGACACCGGTTGTCATCCACCGCGCGATCCTGGGCTCGCTCGACCGTTTCATGGCCTATCTGATCGAGGAGACCAAGGGCCGCTTCCCGACCTGGCTGGCTCCCACGCAGGTCAAGGTACTGCCTGTCAGCGAAAAGACCCTCGCCTATGCCGACGGTATCAACGAAAAGCTCAACGACCTCGGGCTGCGCTCCTTCCTGGACGCTTCCAACGAGAAGATCGGCTATAAGATCCGCCTGGCCCAGCAGGAGGACCGCGTACCCTATATGCTGATCCTCGGCGCCAAAGAGGCCGAGGCCGGCACGGTCTCCGTCCGCACGCGCAGCGGCGAGGATCTCGGTGCCATGTCCCTTGATGCTTTCATCGAGCGCATTCAGAAGGAAATCGCCGACAAGGCCTGATCGCAGCGCCGAATTAAACGTATAATTGTATGCTCCCCCTCACAAACTATGACATAGTTGTAAGGGGGAGTTTTTATGACAAACAGGCAAAAACGTCTGCTGCTGGACGTTGTTTTGATTTTTACGCTGAACCTGCTGCTGATCGCCCTGGCCAAGGACGCCTACGCCGATCTCTATAAGCGCGGCGCCTACGGCCCGACGGTCACCGAGATCCAGACACGACTGAAGAGTTGGGGCTATTACAGCGGCTCGATCGACGGCGTATACGGCAGCGGCACCGAAGCGGCCATCCGCCGCTTCCAGCAGGCCAACGGTCTGTCTGTCGACGGACAGGCCGGCGCAAAAACGCTATACGCGCTGGGACTGCCGAACGGCGATCCGACCGGCGGCAATGGGGGAGGTCAGAGCGGTACAAACTCCCCTGCTAAGGGAGCAGAGGGCGACGTCGACCTGCTGGCCAGGCTGATCTCGGCCGAGGCGCGCGGTGAGCCCTATAACGGCCAGGTCGCGGTCGGCGCCGTCGTCATGAACCGTGTCAGCCATCCCTCATTTCCCGATACGATTGCCGGCGTCATCTACCAGACAGACGCCTTTACCTGCATCGTCGACGGACAGTTCGATCAGCCGGTCGCCGACAGCGCCTATCGCGCCGCGCAGGACGCGCTCAACGGCAGCGATCCGACGGGCGGCGCGATCTACTATTTTAATCCCGCCACGGCGACCAGTGCCTGGATCTGGTCCCGGCCGCTGATCGTCACGATCGGCCGTCACCGTTTTTGCGCATAGGAGGTGGGCGTCGAATCCCTGCCGATATTCGACGCACTTCTCAAATAGCAGAAAATTAACGGAATACTAATTGAAATGCGCCGCCGCACATGGTATGATGCAAACATCAGAGAAAAACAGGAGGTCATTGCCATGGCCTATTGCAAAAAATGCGGCGCCTATATTCCCGACGGACAGTCGGCCTGCCTTGCGTGCGGCTATGATGAGAACGCCGAGGGTGGGGAGTACGCCTACGCCTATGCCAGGAGCGGCGAGCGCCGTCAGGATACGGTCATAGATGCCGATTATATCGAACTGGAGGAAGATCCGATCGAGGAACGCGCCGAGGTCGAGGACCGCCGCGCCAAGCGACAGGAGTATAACAAGACATGGGCGGAGCTCGAAAAACGCCGCCGCGCGCAGGAGCGGGAGTTTAGAAACCGCCAGCAGCGGGAGCGCGAGTCCGGAGACGATTTCAATTTCCGCCCCGACGCCTTTGGAATGAATTATGATGGCAAAAAAGTCGCCGATACGGTCAACCGCGCAGCGGGTGAGGTAGGAAGCAAGCTGTTCTCAATTTTGTCGTATTTGGATGCGGCTTGTTTTATCAGCCTAATCCTGGGCAAAGATGAAGACAGCCGCTTCCACGCAAGGCAGGGCTTAAAGCTGTTTATCGGTGCTGCTATTGGTAAGGCTGTAGGTTCGATGTTTGGTATGGGCTGGATTATTTGGCTGGCGCAGGTTGGTCTTTCAGCCATCGGGATTCTGAATGCCGTACATGGCCAGCGCGTCAAGCTTCCGATCGTCGGCGACCTGTTTGAAAAGAAAAGAAAATAAAGGGTAACTGTAAGCTGCTGCAGGATGGTCTTAAAACTGTTCTACAGCAGTTTCACGTCGTAAGGAAGTTTTGCACAAACGAGAACAAGAGATCATCTGGGGAAACACCGCATATGGTGCGTTTCGACGACATAAAAATACAAGATTTAGAAGTTGCAAAATTTCTTCAAAAACGATGCAAAAAAGTGTTGACAAACGGCGAACGGGATGCTATATTACACAAGCACTCGCGAGAGCGCAAAGCGATTGTTGGACCGGTCAAACAAATTTTCTGAAAAAGATAAAAAGTGCTTGACAAATGGAAACAGTCGGTGTAAAATAAAAAAGCTTTCGGGCCAGGCTCCAAAATGAGCTGAAACGATAGCGGATGTACCTTGAAAATTGAACAATGTAAGAAATAGCTTATGCAAATAAGCACCAAAGAAAAGGGCTTTTAACGGTTGAAATAAACCGTATGAAAA
>ONNS01000021.1 GCA_900319275.1 uncultured Eubacteriales bacterium | reverse complement strand
GACCGCTGTGAAGATACGATCAACGGCAAGACCGTCAAGCTCTTTGACTGGATGGCGGCACAGCATCGCTGAGCCGTGGGAGGTCTGAAATGAAGAAATCTCTCAAGAAACTCACGGCAGCCGTCGTGGCTGGCACGATGGCGACAGGCTTTGCCACGATGGGCATGGTCGAGGCTGCACAGCTCGCGCCGCGCACGATCGTCACGACGGATGGCGAAGTCGATGACATGAACTCGTTCCTGCGCTTCCTGCTTTACACGAACGAGCTCGATGTCGAGGGCATCGTCTACAGTGCCTCGATGTGGCATTACAAGGGCGATGGCAAAGGCACGACGTTCCAGACGCAGATGGGCTGGACGAAGCCAATCTACAGCACGCCGCGCACGGATCTCCGTTGGTGCGGCACGGACTGGATTCACGACTACATTGAGAAATATCGCGCCGTCTATCCGAAGCTCCATGCGAACGACAGCCGCTATCCGACGGCTGACAAGCTCCAGAGCCTCGTCAAAATCGGCAACATCGACTTCGAAGGCGAGATGGCGTATGACACGGACGGCAGCAACCTCATCAAAGAAAAGCTGCTCGACAATAATGACGCGCCGATCTACCTCGAGACCTGGGGTGGCTGCAATACGATTGCCCGCGCGCTGAAGTCCATCGAAGAACAGTACAAGGGCACGGCGCAGTGGGACAGCATCTACCAAAAAGTCAGCAAGAAGGCTGTGCTCTACAACATCATGGACCAGGATGACACGTACAAGACGTACATCTCGCGTTCGTGGCCGGACATCAAAGTCTGGTACAACAGCATCCAGTTCGCGAGCCTCGCCTACATCTGGAAGGATGTCGTGCCGAAAGAGCAGCAACCGTATTTCCGCGGCCCGTGGATGCAGAAAAACATCCTGACGGGTTACGGCAAAGCCTACATGACGTATGGCGACGGCCATCACCTCACGGGCGACCCCGAGGACACGTTCGGCCAGCCGAGCGTTGCGAAGGAGAAAGGCTACGGCATGTATGACCTCATCTCCGAGGGCGACTCGCCGTCGTTCCTCTATCTCGTCGACAATGGCCTGCGCTCGTACGAGAGCCCGGCCTATGGCGGCTGGGGCGGACGCTTCTCGCCGTGCATGAGCACGAAGAATGTCTGGGAAGACAACGAAGGCTCGTGGGACGTGAACCCCGCAACGGGTGAGCGCGAGAAATTCTATGCGCAGACTCGCTGGGGACAGGCCATCCAGAATGACTTCGCGGCCCGCGTCCAGTGGACGCAGAAGGACCCGAAAGACGCGAACCATGCGCCGGAGGTCAGCGTGGCAGGCGGTCTCGACCGCACGGCAGCGCCGGGCGAGACCGTCACGATCACGGTGGACAAGTATCTGCTCGCCTCCTATGACTATGTGAACGCAAAGGGATATATCCTCTCCGAGGGTGACTATTATATTGCGATAGGAAGCGATGTCCATGATGCGCTGAACAACATTCTTGCCGCACAGGGATATACAACCGAAAACGGCTTGACGGCGGACGGCAATGCCGCCTGCGCTCACAAATTCACGCAGGGCTTTGATGCGGAAAAGTATCGCACCGGCGAAAACGGAGCGATCGTGACGAACCAGTTCGAGGACTGTGATCTGAACTACTGGCTGCCGGGCGAGGGCGTCTACCTTTCGAGAAGCGATTGGGAAGGCACCTATCCGAAGCAGCAGACCGTCGTTTCCGCCACGGATGAGATGCTGGAGATTCTGGACGGTGAATGGTATGAAAAGCCGGCAGACGCGCCTTCCTATGCGGAGCTTGCCAAGAACTTCGGGCAGAAGAACGGTTTGACTCTGGCTATGATGAAGGATGTTCCGCTTGAGGACCGCGAAACCTGGCTCCAGTTCATCTATCAGCTGCAGCCCGAGGATCTGCCCAACGCAACAGCCGAGAGCTTCCAGAGCCCGGCGGTCGGCGATCTCTCTCCGGCCTTTGCGGTCGGCGACGGCTGCGACTCCGTACAGGGTACCTACCCGCTGCCTGTCACGATCAATGGGGAAGCGGTCAACCTCCCGACGACCCGCTATTGCTCGAACGTGATCCTGACCGGCTCCTTCAACACCGAGTTGTACGCCAACCGCGGCAAGATGATGGGCGAAGATGGACTCTGGTCCGGCCACATGGTCAACTATAACGTTGGCAACGACCTGCACAGAACGCCGTTTGGCGGCCGCAACTTTGAGTACATGTCCGAGTGCCCGACGCTGAACTATCTCGCCGCGATCCCGCAGGTTGAGGCGATGGAGAAGACCGGCTCGCACGCTTCCCCGAAGCACTTTGTCGGAAACGACCAGGAATTCTACCGCTCCGGTCTCGTCGTGTTCTTCAACGAACAGGCGTTCCGCGAGGGCTCGCTCCGAGCCTTTGAGGGCAGCGTCCGCGAAGCGAATGCCGGCAGCATCATGCAGTCGTTCGAGCGCATCGGTCTGAAGTGGAGCAGCGCAAGCTACGCACTGAACACGATCGTACTGCGCAATGAATGGGACTGGCACGGTCTGATCGACACCGACGCCGCGCCCTGCTTCGGTGAATATGTGGACGGCGGCTATGTGAACCACGCGCTCGAGGTGCTCGACGCGGGAACGCAGGAGTGGTGCCTGGACGGCGTCGGCGGTCACGGACAGTATGTCCTGCAGCACGCAAAGGATACCGACGACGGACATCTTCTGAATCATCTGATTGACGCAGCGATCTATTGGGAGTACGCGATCAGCCGCTCCAATATCATCAACGGTATGTCCGCAACCGCAAAGGTCGTACAGGTCACACCGTGGTGGCAGAGCGCGATCACCGCTGTGATCGTCTGCTCCGCAGTGCTGACCGTTGCCTCTTGCGCGATGATGGTGGTCAGCAAGGTTCGCAGGGAACACTGAGCAAGGAGGTAGCTACCATGAAAAAAACATTCGGTTTTTATGCATCGGCTCTTGCAGCGCTGCTCGGCATCGTCAGCCTTGTCATGCTGCTGGTTTATAAGGGAAAGGGTGGCATCGTGACAGGCGGCGCCATGGCTGCGGCTGTCGCGGCGATCCTGCTCGAAGCGGCGGCTTTCCTCGGCGAAAAGCCCTGGACGGATTTCACCTCCGTGGGCGGTGCGGCTTGCCTTGCCTATGTGATGATGAAGGTCCTCAGCGACGGGATCTGGAACATTGCCGAAGCAATGAACGGCATTAAGATGGTCGGTCTTCCGGAGCTGGCCGGTATGAACTACGCGCTTGCGTTCGTCGGCGCAGCCGCCATTGTTGTCGCCGTTGTCGCCTGCTTCTTTGAAAAGAGCAGGAAGGCGTAAGTAACTCAATACAATCTCTATCATGGAAGGGTGCCGGACATGTTCCGGCACCCGTTTTTTTCAAATTGCGGGTGTATGCTCCGGACAGACTTCTCAGCTCGCTCCTGACAGTCTGATTTTGCCGGCGGTACGCAGCTGCTTTCCCACAGAAAGGATCTTATTCGTGGAAAGTGACAAATTCTGTTGACGCTGGGAGAGATATCTGGTATATTTACAATAAGGTTTCAGTCTGTGCGGCATGACATAAACGGTTGCGTCAGCCGTCACAAATTCTGGATAGAACAGGAGGGAAATCCGCGTGCTGCAACAAAAATTGGATCGCGCCAAGGAACGGCTGGCCGATTGGAAGCTCAAGCTGGCATATCTCGATTCCGGCAAGGTCCTCGGCTTCTTCGGCACTCTGATCGAGAGCTTCAATCCCAAGGCGCTCAAGGGGAAAGCGCAGAATCTTGTCAGTGAAGACACGAGACTGGCCGTGCAGAGCAAGCTGCGTCTTCTCAGCGATCTGCTGTCCTGGCCGGTTAACCAGTTCAAGAGCTTTCTGAAGTGAACAAATTTATCGTTTAGAGAGGGAGTTATCCATGAACGAAAAATACGCACCTTTGTTTACCCCCTTTAAGGTCGGTAACGTCGAGATCAAGAACCGTATCGTCCAGTGCTCGATGGGCGGCACTTCGCTCTTCGGCTGGCTGGAGCCCTGCCACTTCGACAAAGAGGCCGCCTACTTCCTGATGCAGCGCGCGCAGGACGGCGTCGGCCTCATCCTGCCCGGCATGCAGTGCGTCCGCGACACGATGGGCCGCCGCTGGCTGTGGCAGAACAAGCGCATGTTCAAGGAGCTCGCCGCGTGGATGCCCGAATTCCACAAAACCGGCGCCAAGCTCTTCATCCAGCTGGCCGCCGGCTTTGGCCGCTCGATGGCCGTCACGCCCTGGATGGTCATGCTCAACAAGAATCCGCTGCTCAACAAGCTCGCCAGCCCCATCGTCGACGTCAGCTACAGCTGCGCCTCCGCCTCCGCCACGCCCAACCGCTGGGCCGAGGATCTGACCTCCCGCCCGATGACCGTGCAGGAAATCCACGAGATGGTCGAGGCCTTCGGCAAGACCGCCAAGATGCTGCGCGAGGCCGGTGTCGACGGCGTTGAGATCCACGCCGTGCACGAGGGCTATCTGCTCGACCAGTTCACGATCAAAAACTGGAACCACCGCACCGACGAATACGGCGGCTCGTTCGAGAACCGCTATCGCTTCCCGGTCGAGATCGTCCAGGAGATCAAGCGGCAGGCCGGCGCCGATTTCCCGGTCTCGCTGCGCTACTCCGTCGTCTCCAAGACCAAGAGCTGGGGCCACGGTGCCATGCCCGGCGAGGAGTTCGAGGAATTCGGCCGCGACATGCCCGAATCCGAAAAGGCCGTCAAGTATCTGCAGGATGCCGGCTATGATATGCTCAACGCCGACAACGGCACCTACGACGCCTGGTACTGGGCCCATCCGCCACAGTACATGCCCGACAACTGCAACCTCGAGGACGTCGAGCACATCCGCCAGTTCGTCACGATCCCCGTGGCCTGCGCCGGCCGTATGGACCCGGTCAAGGCTGCCGAGGAGATCGCCGCCGGCCGTCTCGACGCGATGGCCATCGCGCGCCAGAACCTCTGCGATCCCGACTGGATCCAGAAGATCCTGCACGACCGCGAGGACGAGATCAAGCCCTGCATCCGCTGCCACAACGGCTGCTTCAACTTTGCCAAGTACAAGGGCACGGCCAACATCCAGGGACTCGAGGACTCGCTGCACCTGGGCCGCTGCGCGCTGTATCCGCCCACCATGCAGCATGACCGCTACAAGATCGTGCCCACCAAGAACCCGAAGAAGGTCGCCATCATCGGCGCCGGCATCGGCGGCTGCGAGACGGCCCTCGTGCTGAAAAAGCGCGGCCATCACCCGGTCATCTTTGAAAAGAGCGACCGCATCGGCGGCCTGTTCCTCACGGCCTCGGCCATGAGCTTCAAGGAGAACGACAAGCAGCTCCTCAGATGGTACGAGCGCGAGGTCAAGGAGGCCGGCATCGATATCCGCTTCAACACCGAGGTCAACGATCTCGGCACGCTGCGCGGCTTTGACGAGATCGTTGTCGCTACCGGCTCGGTGCCCCGCACGATGCCCGCCGTCAAGGGCTTTGAGAAGTGCCTGACCTTCACGCAGCTGCTGCGCGAGAAGGTGCCCGTGGGCGATAAGGTCGTGTTCTTCGGCGGCGGCCAGTCCGCCTGCGAGGCGGCCTACGAGATGATCCTGCAGGGCAAGCACCCGATCATCGTCGAGTATGCCAAGGACCTCGTGCCCGCCCAGAACGTCTGCCTGTCGAACGCCTCGTTCCTGCGTGACATGATGCTCTACAAGAAGGTCCCGACCTATCTCGAGAGCACGATCACCGAGATCAAGGATCACACGGTCGTCATCCGCTCGAAGGACGGCAAGACCGTCACCGAGGTCGAGTACGACAACATCGTCAACGGCATCGGCTTTGTCCCGACGCCTGTCGGCGACAAGGCGAAGAACGTCCACCGCGTGGGCGACTGCGTCGCGATCGGCAACCTGCGCACTGCCATCTGGCGCGCCTGGGACGTCGCCATGGCAATCTAATAATAGACAATTCAGGTTAACGTAGGGGCGACCCTTGCGGTCGCCCGTGCGGTACCGAAATCAAAAAATGTGAGGCATCAGCCTCACATTTTTTGATATTCGGATAATTGGCGGGCGGCAGGTTGCCGCCCCTACGAATTATTCTCCGATTTCCACGGCAATGCCGTTGAGCTCGATGCCCTGATCGGCGGAGACAAGGATGTATTTTTTTCCGTCGATGATGCGCGGCTGGATCAGATACCCGAACTTCGGGTCGACGCTGATCTTCACCTCGCTGGCTTCGATCGTCATGCGCCTGGGGTCGGTCAGATTGGAGGGGGATAGCGCGGCGTCGGCGCCGAATTCCTCCTCGCACTTGTGGCAGAAGGCCTCGGTCTGCTCGGGGCTGGTGCCGCTCTTCTCCAGCAGCTCGCCCATCTCGGGAATCGTCAGGCTCAGCGGCTCGGGGTCGCGGCTCTCCTTGTGCAGCGCAATGCGTTCGCTCAGCTGCTCGTGCACCGACTGCACCACGTCAAAGCTGTTCTCATGCGGCGCGGTCTCCTCCAGCAGGGCGTCAAAGGTCTCGCGCTGGCGCGCGGCCGACATCGGGACCTGCGTGCGGAATACCGCCTCGATAAAGCCGTCGTGCGCCTCGCCGCTGTTGCGGGTATAGAAGAGGGCGTTGTAGATGTTCGCCGTGCGGTCGTCGAAGGTCGGGAACATGAAGCCCATCTCGGGTGCTGCTACGACCTGTCCGGCCAGCGAACTGCGGAAGCGCTTCTCCTCGGGCACATAGCCGAGCTCCAGCTTGCCGGTCTTCACCGGGCAGACGCCGACGAGCATGTACTTGAACACTTCGCCGTGCTCCTCGTCGATCGCGCCGTCCTTGCGGTGGCGGGGCACGTCGTAGCTGTCGAGCGCCATGAGAATGAGATAGTTGTCCTCCAGATCCATCGCATCGATCAGAACCTTGTAAAAGCTCTCGCGCAGCTCCGCGTCGTCGAGCTCGGTGCGGCGCAGCGAGGAGAGCAGGCGGTATTCGTCGCTGTCCATGACCTGCTTGGTGGCAAAGGAGATGTCCAGCAGATTCTTGCCGAGCGTGCCGGACAGGCTCTTTTTCAGCAGAGCCAGGTATTTCTCCTGCTCTTCCTTGCTCAGCAGGCCCAGCGATTCGTCGATGCGGGAGATGATCTCTTTATTGGAATTGACATAGCAGCCGTAAATATGGGTGATGCTGTTGTGCTCGGGTTGGATCCGGCGGCGGATCTCCCGCAGCTCTTTCTGGTTCATGCGATTTGCGTCCTTTCCGAAATGTTTAGACTCAGTAACAGTTCACTCACCCCGTACGTCCTCGCAAGTTCCGTATCGTCTCGCTTCCGTGTTTAAGACACGAAAGCTCGCTCACTCCACTGCTCGTCCTTTACAAATTCAAAGCAGGTGCTTTGAATTTGAGAGGAGAACGGAAGGAGCGGATAGGGAGCTTTCCCGGCTCTTTCGGAAACCGGGGAAGCGGACTGGAGCGAGTTTCGTTTGACGATGCGAGGCATATCTTACAGGAAAAGCCGGAGAATGTCAAATGTGTTTTGTGCAGTTGCGGCAGATTGCACTATTGCAGAAACAGAGAGCAAGCCACAATAGCCCGCAGCTGACGCACAACGCGCGTCAGCTGGAGACGACGTTGCAACGGTATCCCCGAAAAACACAGATTATTCTGTGTTTTTCATGCGAAACTGCGTTTCGCGTGTGCGCATTTCATGCGCGCGGGGATTTAGTTATTGACTTGGTTTTGCTTTTCCCGTATAATGGTTTAGGATTTTTAACAGGAGTGTACGGAAGAGAATCGTGCACTTTCCATATTTTTCGGTCATCCCGGCGTATGCCTGATCCGAACACAGGAAAGAGGGGGATTTTACCATGAAAATCGGCCCTTGGGAGCTTGTCGTTATTTTCCTTGTGGCGCTGTTTATCATCGGCCCGGACAAGCTGCCCGCTTATATCAAAAAATTCAGAACGGCCCTGAAGGAGATCGGCAAGGTCACGCAGGAGGTCACCAAGGACGTCAAAGAAAACGTGCTTGACCCGCTGGAGGAAGCGCAGGCGCCGCTGCGCGAGGCGATGGAGCCGATCACCGAGGTGACGGACAGCGTCAACGAGATCAAGCGCAGTGTCAATAATCTCGGCAGGCCGACGAAGAAGCCCGCCAAGGCAGCGGAAAAACCGATTGCGGAGAAGAGCGCCGAGCCGGAGGAAAAGAGCGCGGAGGAACCGTCTTCCAAGCTCGAGACGCCGGCCCCGGAAGCCACGGGCACTGTTGAGGAAGCAAGCGTTTCTGCCGCAGACGCTGCCCCGGCCGAAACCGAAGCGCCGAAAGACGCGGAAGCAAGAGAGAACAAGTAAATCCCGGCATACTGTGTGCCGCTGATAATTGGAGGCAAGAACATGAAAATTGGTGTTCAGGAATTATTGATCGTGCTTGTGATCGTGATCGTCATCTTTGGACCGACCCAGATCCCGAAGCTGGCCAAGATGTTCGGCAAGAGCGCGAAAAAGTTTAAAGAGGGCATGGAAGACCTCGAAGAGGGCGAGACAGTCGAAGATCGCGCCGTGACGAAGACCGAGAAGACCAAGGCTGCCGGAGGGTCCTCCGCCGATGACAAGACCTAAACGGCAGGAGAAACCCAATGCCGAGGGGCGCATGAGTCTCAGCGGGCACCTCAAGGAGCTGCGCAACCGCGCGGCCGTTGTGCTCGCGGTGCTGCTGCTGGGCTTTGTCGCCTGCCTCTCCTTTGCGTCGCGGCTCGTCACGCTCTTTACCGACATGGGCGAGGGCTCGGGCTATGTGTTTGTCTACATTGCCCCGCAGGAGCTTTTGATGGTCTACATGAATCTCGCGCTGATCGCCGCGATCGTTCTGGCCTTTCCGGTGCTCGTGTACGAGATCTACAGCTTCTGTTCCCCCGCGCTCGAGGGAAAGCAGCGCCGCTTTGTGATCCTGGCGCTGACGATCGGGACGGCGTTCTTTGTGCTGGGCATCCTCTTTGCCTATTATATCAGCATCCCCTTTATGCTTGGCTTTCTGATCCAGTTCACCGGGGAGGTGAACGTCTCGGCCAGTATCAGCATCCAGGCCTATATCAGCTTTCTGACGACGGTGTTTCTGATCTTTGGCATTGTATTTGAAATGCCGGTGATCTCCGTCAGCCTGACAGGGCTTGGCCTGCTCCGGCCCGAATGGCTGGTAAAAGGCCGCAAGGTGATGATTGTGCTGATTTTTGTCGTCGCCGCCGTCATCACGCCGCCCGACGTTGTCAGCCAGGTCATGGTCGCCCTGCCGATGATCGCGCTCTACGAGCTGAGCATTATACTCTGCCGGCTGTTTGCAAGGAAAAAAGAGCGCGCGGACAGCGACGAAGACTGAACCGTTTTTGTATTTTACGCCATGTTCGGCGTGTAATAAAGAAAGTGATAATCTGAAAGGAGAACATTTTATGGCAAAAGAACTATCCCGCAGAGATTTCCTCAAGGGCATGGCTGCCGGCGCCGTCTCGATGGCGGCGATGGGCGTCATGGGCGGTGTGTCCGCTCCCGTGGCCCACGCGGCGGATGCCATCTAAAAGCCCGGCACCTACGAGGCCAAGGCGATGGGACTCGAGAGCGAAGTCGTCGTCAAGATGACCTTTGACGAGACCAGCATCACCGACGTCGTGATCGACGTCTCCGGCGAGACGCCCGCGATCGGCGGCGCGATCGGCGACAAGATGGTCGACCGCATCATGAAGGCCCAGTCCGCCGAGATCGACGGCGAAGCCGGCGCCTCCTATACCTCCAAGGCCATCAAGGAAGCCGCGGCCGACTGCATCGCGCAGGCGTCGCTGGCCCCCGTGGCCGCTGCCCCCGCGGCAGCTGCCCCCGCCCCCGCTGTCAATGCCGACTGGCTGGGCACGGCCCCCGAGATCGCCGAGAGCGACATCACCGAGACCGTGGATACCGAGGTCCTCGTCTGCGGTGTCGGCACCGGCGGCTGGATCACCGCCCTGACGGCCGCCGAGGGCGGCGCGCAGGTCCTGGCGATCGAGCGCGGCGCAGCCCCCACCAAGATCAAAGAGGATATCGGCGCCATCAACTCGCGCCTCCAGCTCGAGAGCTTTGCCGAGTTCCCCGAGTTCCAGATCGACAAGACCGAAGCCTTGCAGGAGATCGTCCGCTATGCCTCCGGCTATGTCGACAGTGATCTCGTCAAGGTCTGGATCAACGAATCCGGCGAGATGGTCGACTGGCTGACCTACTTCCTCGAAGGCACCGGCCACTGGTTCATGCAGCTTGAGGGCGGCATCGGCGACCAGAAGCACCCCGAGCGTGACAAGGCCTATGCCACCGGCCACAGCCCCCATCCGCGCGAGAATAAGCCCGACGACGTCGACCTCAACAGCGACATGCTGGCCCATCTCGAGGCGCTCGGCGGAACGCTCAGGTGCAACACGGCCCTTGTCAAGCTCGAGCAGGACGCGAGCGGCAAGGTCACCGGCATCATCGCCAAGGACTCCACCGACGATCACTATGTCCGCATCAACGCCTCGAAGGGCGTCGTCATCGCGACCGGCGGCTATGCCCGCAACACCGACATGATGCTGGCCCTGCAGCCCCAGACCATGAAGATGAAGGTTGACGTGCCCATGGGCTCGGCCGGTGACGGCTCCGGCATCAAGGCGATGCTCTGGGCCGGCGGCGAGATGGATCCCTGCCATGCCTCGATGATGTTCAACCGCGCCTCCTGCCTGCCCACCGAGACGGCCGGCTATCAGACCGCGGGCAAATGGTACTGGTTCGGCGAGCAGCCCTTCCTGAAGGTCAACCTCAACGGCAAGCGCTTCTGCAACGAGTCCGGCCCCTATGAGTTCATGCTGCACTCGATGTACATGCAGCCCAACCACACCTACTGCGACATCTTTGATTCGAACTGCAAGCAGTACGCCGAGCAGTTCGAGGAGGTCGGCTGCTGCCGTCTCTTCCCGTTCGACAACGGCGCCATCTCCAACCGCAGCTTTGACGCCTGCTGGAAGGAAATGACCGAGGGCGAGAAGTCCCATCTCGAGATGGGCTATCTGCAGAAGGCCGACACGCTCGAGGAGCTGGCCGAGAAGCTGAACATCCCCGTGGACAACTTTGTCGCCAGCGTCAAGCGCTATAACGAGCTGTGCAAGAAGGGCGTGGACGAGGATTACGGCAAGAGCATCCACCGCATGACGCCGGTCGACGCGCCTCCGTACTACGGCATCCGTACCTGCGCCTGGCATCTGACCACGCTCGACGGCGTGCGCATCAACACCGATATGCAGGTCATCCGCGAGGACGGCTCGGTCATCGAGGGCCTGTATGCCACCGGCGACTGCACCGGCGGTGTGTTTGCCAACAACTATCCGAACCTCTTCACGGGCCTCGCCTGCGGCCGCACCATGACCTTCGGCCGCCACATCGGCAAGCTGCTCAGCAAGTAAGCATAACAGTCATAGATTACAGCCTCCGGCGAAATGGCCTCCATTCGCCGGGGGCTTTTATTATTTACTGCCGGTATGGTAATCTGTACCATGCCACCGGGCGGCGCTTCCCGGATCGCCACGACGGGCACGGCATGGGACATACACAAAAACGGGGATAAAAGGAGATGATCGGTATTCCGGGTACGGTTTACGGCTATGTACGGGTCAGTACCAAAGAACAAAACGAGGACCGGCAGATGATCGCCATGCGCAAGGCCGGTGTTCCGGCAGGCAATATCTTTCTGGACAAGCAGTCCGGCAAGGATTTTGCGCGTCCGCAATACAAGAAAATGCTGCGAAAAATGAAAAAAGACGATCTGCTATTTATCAAGAGCATCGACCGTCTGGGCAGAAACTATGAAGCGATCCAGCATGAATGGCGCGCACTCACGAAAGACAAGGGCGTGGACATCTGCGTACTGGATATGCCGCTGCTGGATACGCGGAGGGGTAAAGATCTGGTTGGCACCTTTCTCAGCGATATTGTACTGCAGGTCCTCTCCTTTGTCGCAGAGAATGAAAGAACAAACATTCGTCAGCGCCAGGCCGAGGGGATCGCGGCGGCCAAGGCGCGCGGCGTTCGCTTCGGGCGTCCGCCGCGGCCCATGCCGGACAATTTTCGGGAGGTGTATGAGCAATGGAAGGGGGGCGCGATCAGCGCCGGCGAAGCTGCCGCAGCCTGCGGCGTCGCACGGTCGACCTTTTATCATCGCGTAAAAGAGTATGAAAAAGTATAAAAAACAATAAATGGGTCTCAAAATGTGTACATTTTGAGACCCATCTTTTCTTATTTGTTCACAGTCATTATAGCACAGCTCGTATTGAAAATCAATACAATATTCAAAGCTTTTCACGAAGAATTGGATAGGTATGGCATTAATAGCCGAGATTCCAAAAATGTACACATTTTAACATTTGCAGACCCGCTGACAGTACCGGCTCAATCCGTTTGAGCAGCCTGTGCCGGAAGGAGAGGTTTGCACCGTGCCGAAAAATAAAAGGATGCGGCGGAATGCCATGGACTGGGAGGAATGGTATCTGCTGGCTGAGCGCTACTATGAGGAACACGGAGATCTGCTGATCCCGAAGGACTATGTCTGCCCCGCGGGGGAAAAGCTTGGCCGTTGGATCGAGCGGCAGCGCGCAAAGTATAACCGTGTCGCAAGCATCAACGGCGCGCTTGACGCCGTGCAGATCGCGTATCTCGAGCAGATCGGCATGGTTTGGAAGCTGGAAACCCGGCGCTGCTGGGAGGAATGGCTGTCCCTGCTGGACGCCTACGCCACGGAACACGGCAATATCGACGTGCCGCACGAGTATGAGTGCGGCGGCGCGGGTCTCGGCGACTGGCTGGTCAAGCAGCGCCTGCGTTATGCCGCCGGAAAGTTGACCGAGCGCGAAATCAAGGCGCTGGAGGCTCGCGGCGTGAACTGGCGTCTGAAGACAAAGCCGCGCAGCTGGGACGACTGGTTTGCCGACGCGGAAGACTACTACCGCGCGCACGGCCATCTGATGGTCCGTCTCGACGAGCTGACGCCCGACGGCGGCAAGCTGGGCTACTGGATCTATAAACAGCGCGATATCTACATGGGCCGCAAGCCGGGCCAGACCCTGACGCAGGGCCAGGTCGACCGCCTCAACAGCATCGGCATGATCTGGGAACCGACCGCCGAGCGCGGCGAGGCCTGGGAGAGCATGTACCGCTGCATCGCCGCCTATTGCGAGAAGAATCAGCGTCTCCCACTATGGCCGCGCGGCATGAGAAGCCCGGACGGACGCTCGATGAGCGGCTGGATCGGCACGCAGCGTCAAAATATGGCCGAGGGAAAGCTACCTGCCGACAAGGTCGAAAAGCTGTCCCGCCTGGGCATCGAAGCGGCCAGACCGCGAGTCGGCTGAAGTGCCTCTGCGTAAGGGCGACCGGACATCCCGCTGCGCGCCGGCGTAGGGAGGCATCCCCTGATGCCTCCGTGGATCATGCCGGAAGACCGCGGAGCGATCTGGGGATCGCTCCCTACGAGTGCGCAGACTGCTCTTGGCTCCCTCTTTGAGGGAGCTGTCGCGGCGGCTGGCCGACGCGACTGAGGGAGTCCCCGGAGGCTCCTTCCGTCACGGCACTTGCGTGAGACGTGCCGTGCCACCTCCCTCAGAGAGGGAGGCTATGCTGCCGCTCTCAGGCGCTGTCACGAGATCCGGGTCCTGTTTCAATTTTGTATTTTAAGACTATTCCCGGTAGTCTTGAAATAAACCAGCTTCACGATGCGTTTTCGTGTTTGCTTTTGTCAAAAACGCGGAGTGAACTGAAAACTTATTCCGCGATTTTATAACTAAAGGAGGATTTTAACTTGAAAAAGAACAATCGTGGTTTTACCCTTGCTGAGCTCCTGATCGTCGTTGCGATCATCGCCGTCCTCGTCGCTATTGCTATCCCCGTGTTCACGGCCCAGCTCGAGAAGGCCCGTGAGGCTACCGACGCTGCCAACATCCGCTCTGCATACGCCGAAGTCATGACCAAAGCCCTCACGAGCACTGAAGCAAGTGCTACTATTACTGAAACCGTTACCCTGCAGCAGAAAGAAGACGGCTGGCAGACCAGTCCTACTCCTAATCTTGGCGGTGCTGGAACCATCAGTGGTGGCGATCACATTGATCCGACTGTCACAAACACTCCGAAGGCTGGAAAGACCGCAACCGTAACTTACACTCCAGCAGATGGAACCAATCCTGCAAAGGTTGAAATCACCTTCGTACAGTCATAATCAAAAACTATTCAGGCCCCCGGGAAGGCCTGAGAACAGAAAGAAGAGCACTCTCAAGCATGCGAGGGTGCTCTTCTTTATGCCAAGAGAAAAGCCCTATCCGAATGCTTGGACAGGGCTTTTGTGAGCCACCCTACTCCCTTTCCCGGAGAGGAGGGGCGGCAACGATTTACTTTTTTGTATTTTCGGCTAAATATTCTTATCACGCATCCGCAAGACTAAGTATCAGGGTTGCGGGATCTGACGTAGCAGCAAGGGCATAAGCAAACTGAACTTTCTTTCCTTTTAATCCGACATTATCAGCGACAATAGCAGAAACATCAACCTTCAGTTCGCCTGTGGTAGCATTTCCAGCCTGTGCCAGCTTTCCGAGGCTTTCCTTAATATCCTTGTTCTGCCAACCATCAACTGTTTGAGAAAGGACAACATCGTAACTGGCAGTAATTGCGCTCTGATTATCTGTAAGAATTTGGGTCATAACTTCAGCATACTTAGAACGGATATTAGCTGCATCTGTGCCTTCACGCGCTTTCTCTAACTGAGATGTAAATGTAGGAATCGCGATCGCTACCAGCACGGCCTTCGAGCCGGGATATTCTGCCCGTCTGTGAGTTTCTAATCTTGTTGCAATACTGCTCCCGGAAGCCAAATCAGCCTCACATCCACCAACCCTTCATTTTGCGCAATATTGCGTTTTTGCAACCAAGCGGGCAGTCCGGCTCTTTTGGTCATATATGAAGAACAGTTACCTTGCGATGGCTGCTCAATCACATATCGAGAAATGCCTGAACGCTAATAATGCGCGGGTCCTTTACGGTGGATTCAAGAAAGTCCTTGTCACCGGTGAGGAACAAATCAGCACCTGCATCGAGGGCGGCACGGAGAATTGGACGATCCTTTGGATCGCGGATTTTTGTCTCAGCCTCAACTGCCTCTTCCGGAGTGGGAACGATGTCAAAAGCGGGCAGCGCTGTGTAGAGAAATGCTTCAAGCTCAACAGTGCAGTCCGGGAACTATTCTCGGAACTTCCGATGCAACTCATCGATTACATAATCGCAGACTACAGGCTGATACGGAGCTACCAATGCCTTGTACAGAGCTTCTGCAGCACGTCCTTTCGGAAAGAGTGCAGCAGAGATGAAGATGTTGGTGTCGATCATTATCCTCATTCGGCATTATCCTCGCGGCGAGATTGCGTGATCCATTCTGCAACAGCTTCTTCTTTAAGCAGGCCAACCTTCTCAGCCTCACCGCTCATCTGCTCCTGAAAGCGCATCAGGGCATATACGGCAGAGTTAACCACGCGCACATTAGTTCCGTCCACGATGAAGGTAACACGGTCGCCGCTATCGACCCCGAGGGCAGCGCGGACATTTTTCGGAATGGTGACCTGACCCTTAGCCATGACTCTCGCGTCGTTCACGAATACGGTACTTGCCATATAAAAACCTCCAATCACAATGTAGGAAAGTAGGAAATCCCTACTTCTATTATACGCAAGCGAGAAGAAAAATCAACTGGTAATTTCAGGAAGCGTAGGTAGGGCTAAAACCTCTTGAAAAAATCTGAATTATAGCAGACAATCCCAGGGATGGCACCGAGCTTTCCCTGGGCTTTTTGCGTAGGGATGCATTGTTCAAATATAGCGCTCATTTGGTATTGACACACTGCGAGAAATCTTTATAATAACTTTGTCTCCACGTCCGCCAAAGGCGGACGTAAGCGGGCTTGTAGCCCGCAACTGACGCACACCGTGCGCCAGTTGGAGACGACGTTGCAACGTTATCCCCGAAAAACACAGATTATTCTGTGTTTTTCATGCGAAACGTCGTTTCGCATGCGCGCAGTTCATGCGCGCGGGGATTTAGTTATACCATTTGAATCATTGCGATATTGGACGCAGCATCCGGAATGAGAGATGACCACCATACGCATCTTTATCGGCAAAAAAGGCATGGATTTCCGACGCTGTGAGGAAGAAGGGGTGAAGGGAACATGATGACTGATCAGGCGTGGTTCAGGATTTCCTTCGGGATCGCGGCATTTATCTTTGAGCTGATGCTGTTGAATCTGCTGCTGATACTGGGGCACAGGCAGCGCGACAACAACAGGAAATTCCGCACGATGGTCATCCTGACGCTCTGCGGTACGGTCGTGAGCATCCTGGATAATCTTTTCCGGGTTTCAATGGTGTTTGAGTCACCGCTTCTGTTTCAGATTTTCCTGCAGCTTGCGGCGATCCTGATGAATGTGTTCCTGACCTACTATGTCCTGCTGTATCTCGAGACGTTTGTAAAAAGCAGCAAGGAAAAGAGCTGGGTCGGACACGTAAACGCTGGCCTTGCTGCCGTCAGCGCGGTATATGCACTGGCGCTGTTTATGCAGGCGTTCTTCCAGATCCGCGCCGGGGCGCAGAGTATTGGGATTCCCAACGTGGGCCGGATCCTGATCGGCTATGCCGTAGAGCTCTATTATCTCATCTATACCATGGCGCTCATCATCCGCTATCACAAAAGCTTTGAAAAACGGGCGCTCTTCACGGCGCTGCTCGCGTATTCCGTGATCGTGCTGGCCGTTATTATTCAGCTGATTCAAAGGCGCGGCGTGTTTCTCACTTCCTTCGGGGCGACGCTCGGAAGCTATATCTTCTATATTGGCGTTGAAATTCCCGACCACAGAAACCTGCAGAAGAGTATTCACGTCGTCAAGGTCCTTGCCGAGGCCATCGATGCCAAGGATGCCTATACCAAGGGGCACTCCAGCCGTGTGGCGGCGTATGCCCGGGAGATCGCCAGACGGGCCCATTACTCGGAGGCTGCCCAGAGTGAGATATACATGATGGGCCTTCTGCACGACGTGGGCAAGATCGGCGTTTCCGACGCCGTGATCACCAAGCCCGGAAGGCTTACGGACGAGGAGTTTGCGCAGATCAAGGTCCATCCGGATAAAGGGGCCAAAATTCTGCAGACGATCGAAGAACTGCCGAAACTCGCGGTGGGGGCCAAATGGCATCACGAGCGGTATGACGGCAGGGGATACCCGGACGGCCTGAAGGGCGGAGAAATCCCGGAGGAGGCGCGTATTATCGCAGTAGCGGATGCCTATGATGCAATGACCAGCAATCGCAGCTACCGGAAGACAATGACGCAGGAAGCGGTACGCGAGCAGATCGAAAAAGGAAAAGGAACGCAATTCGACCCCTATTTCGCCGACATTATTCTTGAGATGATCGACGAGGACAGCGAATATAAGCTGCGCGATCCGGATAACGCGTCGGCATGAAGAAAAAGCCTCACCGCCGCCGCGGCGACAATCCTAACAATAAGGCTCCACCCCAGCATGCGGGGTGGAGCCTTTTCCGCAGCCGGGAAGACGGTTTGTTCTATGCAATAACGCTGAGAAGGATGAGCGCTTTTCAGAATAATTTTTCTATTTAGAGCGGAAAAGCTTGTAATCCTTCATAATTCGTGCTAAACTATCCGTAAATTTTTCCGGGCAGGGCCCGGATCAGAGAGGTGATTGTATGGAACGCGAAAATTTCAGGTCTCGTCTCGGCTTCCTGCTGGTGAGCGCCGGCTGCGCCATCGGTATCGGCAACGTATGGAAGTTCCCTTTTATTACGGGGCAGAACGGCGGCGGTATCTTTGTGCTGGTGTACCTTCTGTTTCTGGTCATCATGGGCGTGCCTGTGCTGGCGATGGAGCTGGCCGTCGGCCGTGCCAGTCGTAAGAGCGCCGTGCAGGCCTTTCAGGCGCTCGAGCCGAAGGGCAGCAAGTGGCACATCCACGGATGGGTCAGCCTGTTTGGCAGCTATCTGCTGATGATGTACTATACCACGGTGTCCGGCTGGATGCTCAACTACGCGGTCAAGTTTGCCACCGGCGCCTTCTCCGGCGCGGCGGCCGCTGCGCCGGGCGAGGTATTCAACGCGATGCTGTCTTCGCCGTTCCAGATGCTGCTCTTTATGGTTATCACGGTCGTTGTGGGTATCGCCGTCTGCAGCTTCGGTCTGCAGAAGGGGATCGAGAAGATCACCAAGATCATGATGGTCGGCCTGCTGGTGCTGATCATTGTCCTTGCGATCCACAGCCTGACGCTCTCCGGCGCGATGGAGGGCGTGGCCTTCTATCTGCTGCCCTCGATGGAGCGCGCCAAAGAGGTCGGCTTCGGCAATGTGATCGCCGCGGCCATGAACCAGAGCTTCTTCACGCTCTCGCTCGGCATCGCCTGCATGGAGATATTCGGCAGCTATATGGATAAGCAGCACACCCTTGTCAGCGAGTCGCTGACGATCGGCGCGCTGGATACCTTTGTCGCGCTGATGGCCGGACTCATCATCTTCCCGGCCTGCTTCTCCTACGGTGTCGATCCCGGCGCCGGCCCCGGCCTGATCTTTGTAACACTGCCCGAGGTCTTTGTTCACATGGCGGGCGGCCGTCTGTGGGGCACGCTGTTCTTCGTCTTCATGACCTTTGCCAGTCTCTCCACGGTCATCGCCGTGTTCGAAAACGTCATCTGTGTCTGCATCGACAGCTTCGGCTGGGAGCGCAAAAAGTCCAGTCTGATCAACTTCGTCATTCTGCTGGTCGGCTCGATTCCCTGCGCACTGGGCTATAACCTGCTCAGCAGCGTGCATCTGATCGGCGGGCGCGACATCCTCGACTCGGAGGACTTCATCGTCTCCAACCTGCTGCTGCCGATCGGCAGTCTGATCTTCCTGCTGTTCTGCGTGACCAAATGGGGCTGGGGCTTTGATAAGTTCCAGCAGGAGGCCAACGAGGGCAGCGGCGTCAAGATCCCCAACTGGATGAAGTACTACTTCCGCTTTGTCCTGCCGATCCTGATCCTTGTGATTCTGATACAAGGTCTCTGATCATAAGACACATAATACGCCCCCTGTGAGCTCAGTGTTCACAGGGGGCGTGATTCTTATTTCTTATCTCGCCAGCAGAACAGCGTCGCTTTCCATCGACGAGCCGGAGAGCTGTGCGAACTTTTCGATCAGCTCGGCCTTGGTGAGATGCCGCTTCTCCTCGCCGCTGACGTCGAGAATGATGCGGCCCTCGTTCATCATGATCAGCCGGTTGCCGTGCTGGATCGCGTCTGTCATGTTGTGGGTGATCATCAGCGTGGTCAGCTTGTTCTCGTTGATGATTTTATCGGAGAGATCGAGCACCTTGGCGGCCGTGGCCGGGTCCAGCGCGGCGGTGTGCTCGTCGAGCAGCAGCAGCTTTGGCTTTCGCAGCGAGGCCATCACCAGCGTCAGCGCCTGGCGCTGTCCGCCGGAGAGCAGACCGACCTTCGTGGTCATGCGATCCTCCAGACCGAGATTCAGGGGCTTGAGCAGCTCGTGATAGGCGGCCGCCTCGTCCTTGGTGACGCCCCAGCGAAGTCCGCGCTTCTGGCCGCGGCGCATGGCCAGGGCCATGTTCTCGACCAGCTGCATGTTGGGGGCGGTGCCCATCATCGGGTCCTGGAATACGCGGCCGATCAGAAAGGCACGCTTGTGCTCGGGCAGAGCTGTCAGATCGTTGCCGTCGAGCACGATGCTGCCCTCATCCACGCTCCACACACCGGCGATCGCGTTTAACAGCGTCGATTTTCCGGCCCCGTTGCCGCCGATGACCGTGGCAAAGTCGCCGGGCTTTAAGTGCAGACTGACACCGTTGAGCGCGCGTTTTTCGTTGATCGTGCCCGCGTTGAAGGTTTTGCTGATCTCGTTGACCTTAAGCATGATCGGCGCCCCCTTTCACAGCTTTTGCACTCTTGACTTTTTTCTGGGAACGCAGGTAGGGGACCGCGAGGAACAGCGCCACGACGATGGCCGTGAAGAGCTTGAGGTCGTTGGAATTGAGCTTCAGCCACAGCACCACTACAATAACCAGATAATAGATGATGCCGCCGATCACAACAAACAGCAGCGTGCCGAAGAAGTTCCGGCGCTTGCCGAGAATGGCGTTCCCCAGCACCTCGCCGATGATCACGGCCGCGAGACCGATGACGATCGCGCCGCGCCCCATGTTGATGTCGGAAAAGCCCTGGAACTGCGCCAGCAGTCCGCCGGCCATGGCAACGATGCCGTTCGAGAGCGCAAGCCCAAGCACCTTCATCGTGTTGATATTGATGCCGAGCGCGCGGCACATGGCGGGGTTCGCGCCGGTCGCACGCATGGCCGAGCCCTGCTCGGTGCCGAAGTACCAGTAGAACACACAAACCAATACCAGCGCGATGATCCCGCCGGTTATGATCGCCGTTGGGATATAGCGCGAGGAGAGCAGCAGATGGTATTTATCCACGCTGACAGCCTTGTTGGCGGCCATGCCCATAATGTGCAGGTTGATCGAGTAGAGCGAAAACTGTGTCAGGATACCGGCCAGGATCACCGGGATGCCGAGCTTTGTGTGCAGCAGACCGGTTACAGTGCCGGCCAGGATACCGGCCAGGATCGCCACCAGTATGGCGACCCAGGCGGGACGGCCGCTGAGGATCAGCATGACCGTCACGGCGCCGCCGGTCGAAAAGGTGCCGTCGACCGACAGATCGGCCACATCCAGCAGACGGAAGGTGATATAGACGCCCAGGGCCATGATGCCCCAGATGATGCCCTGGGCGATGCCGCCCGGCAGATTGCCCAGCAGCCGCATCGGGTTGAGGGACTGAAAATAATCAATGATATTCAACGTGAACTCCTTGCACTGTCAGCGCCCGGCGAGAAACGCCGGGCGCTGGATTTCATTGGAAACCGGAAAATTATGCGGCGTCTTCTTCGACGGCGATGGCGACGTAGTCCTCACCGGGGGTGATGCCGAGCTTCTCGCAGATCTCAGCGTTAAACTCCTTGGTGAACTTGGGGGCGTACTGGATCGGCATCGTGGAGACGTCGGCGCCGTTGACCAGAATCTCGACGGCCATCTCGCCGGTGGCGTAGCCGAGATCGTAGTAGGAGATGGACAGCGTCGCAACGCCGCAGCCCTTGCAGAGGCTCTCTTCACCGGTGACGATCGGCACACCGGCGGGCAGCGCCACATTGTTGATGGCCTCGGCGCAGGAGGCGGCGGTGTTGTCGGTGGGGATATAGAGCACGTCGCACTCGCTGACCGCGTTCTGGGTCACGCTCGCAACCTCGTTGGAGTCGGCAAAGGTGAAGACAGAGACTTTAAAACCGCTTTTTTCAAGGAAGGGGGTAATGGTCTCGGCCTGGAACTTGGAGTTGGGCTCGGCCGAGCAGTAGAGGATGCCGACCGTCTTGGCGTCGGGGAAGAGCTCGGCGACGATCGCGGCCTGGCCGTCCAGCGGGGCGAGGTCGGAGGTGCCGGAGATGTTCAGCCCGGTCGCGCCGCTCCAGTCCTCGATCTCAAGGGCCGAGGCGTAGTCGGTGACCGAGGTGCCGAGGATCGGTGTCGTGCCGGTGCTCGAGGAGGCCGCCAGAACGGCTGGCGTGGCGTTCGCCATGATCAGGTCGACGCCGTCGGAGACGAACTGGCTGCAGATCGTTGAGCAGGTGGCCGAATCGCCGGAGGCGTTCTGCACATTGATTTTCACCTGGTCGCCGAGCTTGTCCTTCAGTGCCTGCTGGAAGCCCTCGGTCGCGAGATCAAGCGCGGGATGCTGTACTAACTGGCAGACGCCGACTTCATAGGTATCGGCGGCAAAAGCGGTGGGAGCGCCTGCGGCGCACAGCGCCAGCACCAGGGCCAGCGCGCAAAGTACGGAAGTAAGCTTTTTCATGTGTGTTTCCTCCTGTTTCGTACGGGCCGTGAAGGCTTCTCCATACGGTTGATGGACACACTTTAACGCTTTTTGGATTTAAAGTCAAGAAGTAAAATCAAAAACCAGTCGTTTTAGTCGTCTTGCCTGAAATGCAGGGGAATTCAGTCGGGGTTTATCAGCACAATGACAGGATTCCCGTCGAACTTCAAGACATTTTCAAAGATGTCGATCTGACGGCCGCTGAGCTCGTCGTGATAGCGGCCCTCCGGCAGCGGCGAGACGATCGCGCAGGGCTTGCCTGTCGTGCTGAAAAAGCCGACGGCGCGGCGGCCGTCGCGCCCCTCGTGCACGGCGTACAGGCAATCGCCGATCTGCGAGAGCGTAAAGCTGCTGTCGGTGAAGATCGGATTCTTCTTGAGGGCGTACAGCTCTTTCAGCAGCGGTGTCAGATCGACGCCGGTGTCCCAGTTGACGCTGTCGCGGTCGAAGAGCGTGGGGTGGTGCTGCGCGGCGTGCTCCTGCCCGGCGTAAAGCAGCGTTGCGCCCTTGGCAAAGTACAGGTAGGCCGTCCAGTTTTCGAGCGCCTTCCGATCGGCGATCAGGTCGGCCGCGCGGGGCCGGTCGTGGTTTTCCAGATTGCGCAGCTTGATGTAGTTTTCGGGGAAGAGGCCCTCCTGGCGGTTCACCGCGTCCACCCAGGTCGAGAGCGGCGCGCAGCCGAGCATCGCGGACTTCCAGAAGGGGTAGCTGTCGTACTCATAGAGCACGTCGAAGGCCTGGTAGAGCTCCCCGTCCGAGGCGGTCGGCACGCCGCGGGAGCGGTTATAGCGGATAAAGGCCGGGTCGACCGATTCGGCGATCCAGACAGCGCCGGGGCGCACTTCCTCGACCGCTTCGCGGGCGGCCTTCCAGAAATCGAGCGGGACCATCGGCGCCACGTCGCAGCGAAAGCCGTCGACGTACTGCGCCCAGTACCGGAGCGTCTCGATCTGATAGTCCCAGAGCTCTCTATGGCTGTAGTCAAGGTCGACCACGTCCCACCATTCGCCCACGCGGTTGCCGAGCGTACCGTCCGCCTTGTGGTAAAACCATTCGGGGTGGGTCTGGGCGAGCAGCGAGTCGGGCGAGGTGTGGTTGTAGACGATGTCCAGGATCACCTTCATGCCGCGCCGGTGGCATTCGTCCGTCAGTCGGATGAAGTCGTCCAGCGTGCCAAGCTCGCCGTTGACGGCGCGATAGTCGCTGATCGCGTAGGGTGAGCCGAGCGAGCCCTTGCGGTGTACTTTGCCGATCGGCTGGCAGGGCAGCAGCCACAGATAGTCCACGCCGAGCGCGCGGATGCGGTCAAGGTCGGCCGTAACGGCGTTCAGCGTGCCTTCGGGGGAATAGTTGCGGACAAAAACCATATAAAAGACACTGTTGCGCAGCGTCAGATCGGTGTTGGATGCCATGGTATGAACCTCCTGTACTGTCTTTCCCTGATGATAGCATACGGTTAACGCAAATTCCAGCCCCTAGTCACTTCTTTTTTGTCAAACAAGATAAAAAGATGATGCAAGTTGCAATTTTATCATGTATAATATGAGCAGCAAATGAAAAACACGGAGGGAACATGATGGAACTTCAGGCTTACGAAAAACGACACATTGAAAAGCTCCGGCCCTTGCTGCCGGAGTGCACGGTGCTGCTGCGCTCGAACGGGGACTTCCCGCTGGACGCGCCGGGGAAGATCGCGCTCTACGGCAGCGGCGTGCGCCACACGGTCAAGGGCGGCACCGGCTCCGGCGAGGTCAACTCCCGCTACTACGACACCGTGGAGCAGGGCTTTGAAAAGGCCGGCTTCCTGGTGACGAGCCAGGCCTGGCTCGCCGGTTACGACCGCGTCTGCGACGAGGCCATGGAGCGCTATATCGTCGCACTCAACGAAAAGGCCAAAAGCATGCACACGAATGTGATGATGCTGGCGCTCGGCGCCTCGATGCCCGAGCCGGAGTATAGCCTGCCGCTGGACGCCGAGGGCGAGGTTGCCGTATATGTGCTCGCCCGCAACTCGGGCGAGGGCGGCGACCGGCAGGGCGAGCGCGGCGACATCCTGCTGACCGAGACTGAAAAGCGCGACATTCTGACGCTCAACAGACAATACCCGAAGTTCCTGCTGGCGCTGAATACCGGCGGCATGGTGGATCTCTCCGAGCTGGATGAGGTGAAAAACATCCTGATCCTCTCGCAGCTCGGCGTTGAAACCGGCGATGTGCTTGCCCGCATCGTCCTGGGCGAGGCCAATCCCAGCGGCCGTCTGACGACGACCTGGCAGGCCTGGGCCAAGCAGCCGCCGATGCTCGAATACGGCGGCTATAACGACACCCACTATCGCGAGGGCATCTATGTCGGCTACCGCTACTATGATTCGGTCGACGCCGCTGTGAGCTTCCCGTTCGGCTACGGCCTGAGCTTTACGAGCTTCGAGATGACAGATCGACAGGTTGCTCTGGACGGCAGCCGCGTCACCGTCAGCGCGAAGATCACCAATACCGGCAAATATGCCGGCAAAGAGGTGCTGCAGGTCTATGTCAGCGTGCCGGCAGGCCGGCTCGACCAGCCCTATCAGACTCTGGCGGCCTGGGTCAAGACGCCGGAGCTTGCACCGGGCGAGTGCCGGGAGGTATCGACAGACTTTGATCTGACAGAGATCGCCTCGTATGACAGCAAAAAAGCCGCGTGGGTGCTGGAGGCGGGCGACTATATTGTCCGCGCAGGACGCCACAGCCGCGACACCGAAGCGCTGGCTGCACTGAACCTGAGTGAGACCGTGACGGTCAAAAAGGTGAAAAACGCGCTGGGCAATCCGTCCTTTACCGACTTTATCCCGGCCGAGCCGCGCGATACGAGCGCCGAGGCGACCGTGATCAGCGTCGATCCCTCTGTTTTCTCCACAGAAACCGTCAATTACTACCCCAATTACCCGATCGCCGGAGAGACCGCGCTTTTGCAGGACGAGGATCTGGTGCTGCTCAGTAACGGCGCTTTTGTCGGCAACGGTCTGACCAGTATGATCGGCAACGCCGCCCAGAGCGTCAGCGGCGCGGCCGGAGAGACGGCGCATGTCGAGGGCTTCCGGCCGATCGTCATGGCCGACGGACCTGCCGGTCTGCGGCTCAACCGTGAATTCTTCCGCGACGAAAAGGGCAAGCTCTGCTCGATGGAGCCGCCCTTCCCGCAGTCGATGGTGCCGTTCATGCCCAAGTATCTCAAATGGGCGATGGACAAATTCATGATCCGCCGTCCGAAAGACCCTTCACAGGTAGAACACCAGTACTGCACGGCGCTGCCGATCGGGACGGCGATTGCACAGAGCTGGAATACGGCGTTCGCCGAGATCTGCGGCGACATTGTCGGCGAAGAAATGGAGATGTTCAATGTCGATCTCTGGCTCGCCCCGGCGCTGAATATTCATCGCAGCATTCAGTGCGGCCGCGACTTCGAGTATTTCTCGGAGGACCCGCTGATTTCCGGCCGTTTTGCCGCCGCCATCACCCGCGGCGTGCAGAAGCACCCGCACAAGGGCACGACCATCAAGCATTTCGCTGCAAACAACCAGGAGTTCAACCGCACCTCCTCCAACAGCGCAGTCTCCGAGCGGGCCCTGCGCGAGATCTATCTGCGCGGTTTTGAGATCTGCATCCGCGAGAGCGCCCCGAAGGCCGTCATGAGCTCCTATAACCTCATCAACGGCGAACACACCTCGACCCGGCGCGATCTGCTGGGCGATATCCTGCGCTGTGAGTTCGGCTTTGACGGGATCCTGATGACCGACTGGGTCATTCAGGGCGGCATGATCCCGAAGGATGCCAAGTATCCCGGCCCCGATCCCGGCGATGTGGCCATGGCCGGCGGAGACCTGTTCATGCCCGGCAGCAGCGGCGACTGCAAAAAGACGCTGAAAGCCCTGCGCGAGGGCCGCCTTACCCGCCGCCAGCTGCAGATCAATGCCAGCCGCCTGCTGGCCTTCTGGAAATAACAGGCTGTCAGTCTTAATACAAAACGATCGGATACGGCGCGCTAATGGAATGATTAGCGCGCCGTTTTTTCGTTTTTCTGGAAAAAAGGACCTGTATACGGACGCAAAAGGCAGATTGTTGTAGCTTTTCAGCCGCAACTGTGGTATAATCACTATATACTATTATCATACGGGACTTGCCTTTGGCATATATCCTTCGTACAATGGAGGAACTCTATGAGCAAAGAGAGAGAATACAGCGAAAACAGCGCGGCGCCGGCAGACAGGATAAATTCAGCGGCCGGAAAGTCGAGGGAGGAAGCGTCTTCACGCCCGGCGCACGCGCAGCAGCGCAACAAGCGGGGCAGGCGCAAAAAACGCGCATACTCTGTCGGCCGTGCCCTGTTGATCGTGCTGATCGCGCTGCTGCTTGGCACGGCGGCTCTCGGCCTTGTGGCCTACCACGAGGTCAACGGCCTGCAGAGGGACGTGGATGCGCTTCAAAGCGAGGCTGGAACGCTTGTCGACGCAGCGACCGAGCTCGATCTTGACCGTGTACGCGATTCCCTCGAGGGGATCGACAGCAGGCTGCTGACACTCGATGAAAGGCTGTACGACACCTTGTATCTCAGCGCGGGCAACCTTGTGCCGAGCGTCGGCCAGGATCTCGATACAGCCCACCGTTTGCTGCAGTTTGCGCGCAAGGCGATAGCGGCGGCAACACCGGCAATCGAGGATGTTCGGCAGATCGGCGTCCCGGACAAGGCCATGCTGCAGAGCGACGATCCGGACGTGTCGGCGCTGCTTGGCTATGTCAGCGCCTATATGCCGCTCTACGAAACCTATTACCCTGAGATTTCCGCGCTGCTTGACGAGTTTGAAACCATTCCCCATTTTGAGACAGATTTCCTCGAGAATAAGATCGCGCCCTACCGCGACAAGATCTCTGTGGTCCGCGAGCTGCAGCCGCTGCTCGACCGGCTCCCCACGCATCTGGTCAGTGAGCTGGCGACGCTGGTACAGGACAACCCGATCGATTCACTGTATAACGGTCGTGACTATAACGTAAAGCTGCTGGATACATATCTCAGAAAATATCTCGAGCTCAAGGACGAAATTTACGAGATTCTGCAGTTCACTTCCACGTTAGAGGCGTCGATGCTGGATACAGAGCTGCTTGACACCGTCCATGGCAAGAGCGCGGAGATCCTGGAACTGATGGACGAGGCGGAGCCGTATCTGCCGGTGGCTGAAATGCTTCTGGAGAATACCGACTATGCCAATTACCTGATGGTGGCCCAGAACACCGCCGAGCTGCGTGCCTGCGGCGGCTTCCCCGGCAACCTGACACTGATCACGATGCGCGACGGTTGGATGCACCTCGGCGGTGTTGGAAGAATCTATGATATTCTGCCCTTTGTCTACCCGGCCGCCATCCAGCCGCCGCTGCTGATCAAAGAACTATTCGGCAGCTTCTGCCAGACGCAGATCCGCGATGCCAGCTTTAATCCGCACTGGCCCTTTGTCGCCAGCGTCTGGGCTTACGCCTACGAGCACGATTTCTATCAGGGCGATCATCTGGACGGCATCATCTCCTGCACGCCGCAGCTGGTGCACGAGCTGGTTGGTCTCACCGGCGACATTACGCTCTTCAACGGTGTTACGATCAATGGCGAGAACACCATGCGCTATCTGATGCACGAGGTCTATTTCCAGTATCACACAGCCGGATTTGCCGATTACAGCAAAGTGGGCAATGAAGATCAGGTGTTCGACGAGGTTTTTGACGAGGTCATGAGCAATATGCTCTCCGATCTCAGCTTAGACCGGCTCAAGGGGATGCTGGATCTTGTCGGGCGCTGCGTGGATCAGCGCGTCATCATGCTGTGGATGGCCGATCAGGACAAGGAGCAGATCGCGATGGACGCCGGTATGTCCGGCAGCCTGAATTTCGATCCCGAGAAGCCGCAGATCGGTGTATACTACAGCATTCAGGATTCGAACAAGGCCGGATACTATGTCGATCTCACCACCGCGGTGGGAGCCGGCACGCCGAATGACGACGGCTCGGTGACCTATCCCGTCACAGTCGTCGCGCGCAATACGATGACGAAGGAGGACATCGAGCTTGCCCGTTACAACGACTATAAGCTGATGGGCACCTACAATAACGATATCCTCTCTTCGATCTACTTCACATCCCCCGCGGGGGGCAGCATCAGCGAACCGACCTGGAACATTGAGCTCAACGGGCCTTCCACGTATGCGGACCTTCCGTTTTTGCTGACAGCGGAATACGAGGGACTGACCTTCTATTATCACCGGGCGTTCTTCCTGGTGCCCGGCGAGGAGCTGACGGTGCACTACACCGTGACGACGGCACCCGGCGTCAGCACTGTGCCCACCGTCAGTCAGACCCCGACCTGTACCAATTTCAGATAATCACAAACCGGCGGCTGCGTTTGTTGGCCGCCGGTATTTTTTTCACGGAAAAGAATGAGCGATTGAAAAAAGGAATAGAAGCTGGTAAAATATAAAAACAGCAATGCTGTACAACGAACAGACGGAGAACGATCATGAGCTACGAAACAGAGCATATTAAAACAAATAAACGGCGCGAAACGCAGGGACGCCGCAGCGATGCCGACCGCCGCCCGGCTGAGAGAAGCGGAAGTGCGCGGCCACAGCGTGCGAAACGCAGACGCAGACGGAAAAAATCCGGCGGGCTTGTGGGCGGGATCATTGCCTTCGTTCTGATCGCGCTGATCGGCTTCCTCGGCATCGAGGGCATCTCTGCGCTCTCCGAGGTCAGAGGGATGGTCTCGGATATCGACAGGATGAAAGGGGAGATCCGCACGGCGGCCGATTGCGCGCTCAGCGGCGACGAGGTCGGCGCGCTCGATGCGCTCGATCGGATCGACGCCCTGGCGCAGCGCGACCGCGAAACGATCGCGAAGCCGCTCTATCGTATCGGCGGCTTCCTTGTGAGCGACGCCGGTGCGGATCTGAAGACGGCTGACAGCCTGCTCGCCCTTGTGCAGCGAGCCACCGCGCTGGCCCGTCAGGGACTGGGACAGCTCCCGGCGCTCAAGGAGGAAACGGCCTCAACGACCGATAAGCTGTCAAGGGCGTTCTCGCTGTTTGATTCGCTGTCTCCCGAGCTGCTCACACTCTCCAATGAATTCGTACAAACGCCGGATTTCCGCCTGGAGCAGCTGAAGGGGAGGCTGACGCCTTACCAGAGCCTGATGGGCGCGGCATCGCAGTCACTGTCGGTGCTGCAGGAGGGTTCGGCACTCTTACAGCAGCTGCTGCAGCAGGTGGACGCCATCGGATTGCCCGACAAAGAGAGCCTGAGTGACATTCCGGCCCTTGCCGCGCAGGGAATGGAGCTCCTGAATCTCTACGATGACGCCAGTCCCCGGCTGATCGACTTGACCGGCCGCCTGGAGGCTTCGCTGTCTCTCGTTGACGGAGAGGCGCGCGAAAGCCTTGCACCGCTGCAGAGCGATCTGCACCGCGCCGCTTCGGTGCTGCCTGTTGGCCAACGTGCCAGCGCCACGCTGCGCCCGATTCTTCAGCAGCTGATCGATGAATCGAACCGCAGCGGGGATTCACTCTCGGCGCTGCTGGGCAGCACAAGGGAGCTGCGCGCCGCCGCACCGCAGCTTGTCGCCATGCTCGACGAGCTGGAGGACGCGCTTCATTTTGAGACGCCGCTGCTTGCCGGGAAGGCGGAGGAGCTGCGAGGCTGGATCGCCCTGGGGCGCGCCGCGCTCGCCCAGCTCAATGAGCTGCCGGACAGCCTGATCGGCGATCTGGCGCAGACGATGCAGGCCTATCCGTTTTCCACACTTAAAACGGACGAGGGCTATAATCTGAAGCTGGCGGAGGCGTATTTTGGCTTCTATCAGAACCACAAGGCGGAGATTTCTGCTCTGCTTGAGCGCCTTGGCACGCTCGATCTGGGGCAGCTGCCGCCGGAGCAGCAGGAGAAGTTCGGCACAAAGCTTGCCGAGCTCCGGGATATCCAGAGCCGCGCGGAGCGCTATGTGCCGCTGATCGATACGCTGCTGAACAAGAGCGACTATGCAAACTATCTTCTGGTAGCCCAGAATACCGCGGAGCTGCGCGCCTGCGGCGGCTTTCCCGGAAATCTGACGATGATCACGGTGCGCGACGGCTGGCTGAATCTCGGCGGTGTCGGCAGAATCTACGATATCCTGCCCTTTGTGTACCCGGATGCGATCCAGCCGCCGCTGCTGATCAAGGAGCTCTTTGGAAGCTATTGCCAGATGCAGATCCGAGATGCGAGCTTCAACCCGCACTGGCCCTTTGTGGCAAGTGTATGGGCCTATGGCTTTGAAAACGATTTTTACCACGGCGATCACCTGGACGGCATTCTCACCTGCACGCCGAAGCTGGTGCAGGAGTTGGTAGCGCTGACCGGCGAAATCCAGCTCTTCAACGGCAGCACGCTCAACGGGGAAAATACGCTCCGCTATCTGATGCATGACGTGTACTTCCAGTATCATACCAAGGAAGAGAGCCCGGTGGGCAACGAGGATATGGTCTTTGACGATGTATACTATACGCTGTTGGATCGGATATTCGAGGATGTCGGCATCGATTGGGCCAGCGGTATGCTGGATCTGATCGACCGCTGTGCTGCCGAGCGGGTGATCATGCTGTGGATGGCGGATGAGGCCGACGAGGCGATCGTCCGCGAGGCGGGGCTCTCCGGCGCGCTGAATTATGATCCGAATAAACCGCAGATCGGTGTATATTTCAGCGTTCAGGACTCGAATAAAGTCGGCTACTATGTCGATTTGAAGAGTACACTCGGCGAGGGAACAGCCAATGACGACGGCTCGATGACCTGGCCGGTCACGGTGGTTGTGGGCAGTGTCATGACCGAAGAGGACATCGAGCGGGCGAAGGGCAACGACTATAAGCTGATGGGCACCTATGACAACAATATCCTCTCCTCGATCTACTTCACGTCGCCGGCGCTCGGCAGCATCAGTGAGCCGGAATATGAGGTCAGCTATGCCCGGCCGACGCATATCTACGATTTCCCGGGATTGCTGACCAGCCAATACGAGGGGCTGACCTTCAAATACCACCGCGCGTTCTTCCTCGAGCCCGGTGAGTCGATCACGTTCCGCTTTACGGTGACCACGGCGCCCGGCGTCACCGCAGTTCCCACCTTCAGCCAGACGCCGACCTGCACCGGCGAGCGCGGAGAGTAGTAAACAGAAAAGGGGAGAGAGCATGGACAGGGCTTTGCTGGAAAGACTCAGCCGCATTACCGACGAGGAGCAAAAGCATCTTGACGGCCGCGATACTGTGGACCGGGAACTGTATATATCCGGCCCGGGGACGAAGATTAACGCGCGGCGGCTGCTTGCGGCCGGCAAGCTGATCACGCTGCGGCCGCACACACGCTTTGTTCGTTTCCCTCCCCACAGCCACGACTATGTCGAGATGGTCTATATGTGCGCGGGCTCTACGGTCCACATCGTCAACGGCCAGCGCGTCGAACTGCGCCAGGGGGAGCTTCTGATGCTCTCGCAGACAGCCGTACAGGAGATCGAGCGCGCCGATGTCGGTGACGTGGCGGTGAATTTCATCGTGCTGCCGCAGTTTTTCTCGAATACGCTCACAGCACTCGGCGAGGAGGAGACGCCGCTGCGTCATTTCCTGGTCGACTGTCTCTGCGGCGAGATCTCGGGCGTGGGCTATCTGCATTTTTGCGTCTCCGAGGTACGGCAGGTGCAGAATCTCATCGAGAATCTGATCCTGACACTTCTTGGGGAGTCCAACGCCAAACGAAAGCTCAGCCAGATGACGATGTCGGTGCTGTTTATGGAGCTGCTCAACCACACCGACAGGCTGGAATACCCCGAGAACGAGGACGCCATTGCGGTGCGTGTGCTGCGCTATATCGACAGGGAATACGCACACGGCTCACTCGGCGAGGCCGCCAGGGAGCTCCACTACAACGTGGCATGGCTCTCGCGCCAGATCAAACGCCAGACCGGCAAGACCTTTACCGAGCTCGTGCAGGAAAAGCGCCTTGCGCAGGCGGCTTTCCTGCTGCGGAACACCGACCGGCGCATCGACGATATCGCGATCGCCGTCGGCTACGAGAACAGCAGTTTCTTCCATCGGCTCTTTAAAAGCGTATACGGGGTTTCGCCCAAGCATTACCGGGACGGCGAGGGCGCCGCAATTTAGGCCGGTCACACGCTGTGATCTTGCAAGAAAGGACGCTTTTTTAATCATCTGTAGACCTGCCCCTTTTGTGTTTTCTGTGCTAAACTGACGACAGTTAACCACACAGAAAACTCAACGGGGGCGATTTTTTGAGCAGAATTCATCTGGCTGTCGACATCGGCGCATCCTCCGGACGGCACATTGCCGCCTGGCGCGACGAGGAAGGACAGCTGCAAATGCGCGAGGTCTACCGCTTTACCAATCTTCCCGACACCGTGGACGGCCACCTGATCTGGGATCTCGAACGGCTCTGCCGCGAGGTTCGCGCCGGACTGAAGGCCTGCCGCGAGGCCGGTTTCATACCCGACACGGTCGGCGTCGACACCTGGGGCGTTGATTATGTGCTGCTCGATGGCGAGGACAAGCCCATCCTGCCGCTTTACTGCTATCGCGACGGACGCGGGGCCGAGGCGGCCGAAGAGGTTCACAAGCTGCTGCCCTTCGGCGAGCTCTATGCCAGGACCGGCATCCAGTTCCAGCCCTTCAATTCGATCTATCAGCTCTACTGGGATAAGACACACGGCCGGCTCGACCGGGCCGAGAGCTTCCTTCTGCTGCCGGAGTATCTGTGCTTCATGCTCTCGGGCGTCAAGGCCCATGAGTACACGAACTGCAGCACGATGGGGCTTTTGAATGCCGAGGCAAAAACCTGGGACATGGAGATTGTCCGCACGCTCGGCCTGCCCGAACGGCTGTTTTCCGATGCGCCGCAGACCCCGCCGATCGCGCTCGGCGCGCTGCGCGGCGAGATCGCGGAAGAGGTCGGCTTTACCTGCCAGGTGGTGCTGCCCGCCACGCATGATACGGCCTCGGCCATCGCGGCGCTGCCCCGGCGCGGCGCGTACATCTCCTCCGGCACCTGGTCGCTCCTCGGCGCCGAGCTCGACCGCCCGGTCACAACGGCGGCAGCGCAGGCTGCCAACTTCTCGAACGAGGGCGGCGTCGGTACGATCCGCTTTTTGAAGAACATCATGGGCCTCTGGCTGGTCCAGTGCCTGCGGCGCGAGCTTGATAACAAGTACAGTTTTGCCGAGCTTGCGGCCATGGCAGAGCAAGAGAATGTGTTTGATTATGCGCTCGATGTGAACGACAACCGCTATCTCGCCCCGCAGTCGGTGCGTGAGGAGATCGCCGCCGAGTGCGCCGCGCGCGGCTGGCCCGTGCCCGAGACGCCGGGGCAGTACGCCAACGCTATCTTCACGAGTCTGGCCCACGCCTATGCCGCGGCTCTCGACGAGCTCGAGACCATCACCGGCGAGCACTTTGACGATCTGTGCATCGTGGGCGGCGGCGGCAACAACAAGTATCTCAACGCACTGACCGAAAAAGCCATCGGCCGCCCGGTGCTCACCGGCGCCTCCGAGGCGACGGCCCTCGGCAATATCCTGCTGCAGGAAGCGGCTAAGCTGTAAAAAGTAAAAATATACGAACTATAATTTGGAGGAAAAACACATGAAAGACATTCTGACTGCCCCGTTCCTGGTGGAAATGGTCCGCACCACAACCAATATGTACGCCCACGGCTGGGATGAGCGTAACGGCGGCAACATCAGCCTGCGTCTCGACGAAAAGGACGTTGCCGAGTATGTCGACGTCAACAAGGTGCTGCGCGTGATCCCCACGGGCTTTTCCGCTCCGAGCCTCGCCGGTATGTACTTCCTCGTGACCGGCACCGGCAAGTATTTCAAGAACGTGCAGTATGATCCCGCGCGCAACCTCGGCCTGTTCCGCATCGCCGCTGACGGCGAGAATGCCGAGCTCCTCTGGGGCTATTCCGACGGCGGCCAGTTCACCAGCGAGCTGCCGGCCCACCTGATGAGCCATGTCGCCCGTCTCAAGGTCAATCCCGACAACCACGTCGTCATGCACTGCCATCCGGCGAACCTCCTGGCCATGACCTATGTGCACGATCTCGATGAGCGCGCCTTCACCCGTACCCTGTGGCAGATGTGCACCGAGTGCATCGTTGTCTTCCCCGACGGCGTCAATGTGCTGCCCTGGATGCTCTGCGGCACCAACGAGATCGGCATCGCCACGGCCGAGAAGATGGAGACCGCGCGCCTGGTCGTCTGGTCGCAGCACGGCATTTACGGCGCCGGCGTCGACCTGGACGAGACCTTCGGCCTGATCGAGACCGCCGAGAAGGCTGCCGAGATCTATCTGAAGATCGCCCACCTGCCGCTCAAGAACACGATCACCGACGATGCCATGCATCAGCTGGAGAAGCGCTTCAACGTCAAGGCCAGAGAGGGCTATCTCGACTGAGCTGAATCGAATTAATAGATAATGGATAAAGCCGCCGCGGAACTTCCGCGGCGGCTTTCAAACTGCAGAGGGACCCAAGAGCAGAAAAGAAAAAGACAATGGAGCAGCGGGGGTGCTCGAGGGGGCAAGGCCCGCCTCGTATTTCAATAACCGACAGCAGATGCCTGCACTGCAGGCAATCTGCCGAGCGCAGCGAGATTTTTCGTGAATGTACGGCTTCACGAAAAATATGGCGGCTGAAGCATGTAGACAAAGTCCCTTAAGGACTTTGTCTACATGCGGAAGAACGCCGCGGAGCTTCCGCGGCGGCTTTTGCGATCCGGGACAGGAAATGTGCAAATTCCGGCCAAACGGCGTGAGGATTCCGAAATGAGCGGCGTGGTCATTCCGAAGTGAACGGCGTGGGTATTCCGGGACAAACGGCGTATCTTTC
>ONNS01000096.1 GCA_900319275.1 uncultured Eubacteriales bacterium | reverse complement strand
TTACCCGGATGATGAATATTTCTTCCTCAAGCTATTCGATGCCAGCCGCAGGAGTTATGATCGGAATCCTAAATCCCACAGATTTTGTGATTGAGCCAAAAGAAATAACAGCCATTTGCGTTTGCACATAGTGACAAATCCAACAAAAAATGACTTTCAGGGCGAAGGGAGTTATCCCTTTGCCCTGTTTTGCACTGCTTGGTGTTTCTGCTGTTATTCATCCTTCAGCGAGCTCAGCGGACAGGTAAAGCTGATGATGCCGTTCTTCCAGCCGACGCTGATCCGGCCGCCGTAGAGGCTCGTGATATTCTGTGCAAGTGACAGCCCGATCCCGTAGCCGCTCCGACTGCCGCTGTCGGCGTGGTGGGACTCGTCCTCGCGGTAGAAGCGCTCGAAAAAGCGCGAGAAGTCCATCTTTTCTCCGGCTCGGTAGCTGTTGGAGACGACGAGCAGTACCCGGCCGCGGCCGCGCGCGCTCAGCGAGACGCGAACGCTGCCCCTTTCGTCACAGTATTTGATGGCGTTGTCGATCAGCACCGAGCAGAGCATCTGGATCGAGGAGCTGTCGGCTGTCAGGTGGACATTGTCGGCAATATCCAGGCTGTAGTCTTTTTCGCTGCTGGCCGCGACCGAGGCGAAGCTCTCGGCTGTCTCGCGCACGACCTGGGAGATGTCGAGATCCGCGGTCTTCCGGGACTGCTCCTGCTCCTGCGAGCGGGCGATCAGAATCAAATTCTGCACAAGACCGCTCAGCCGCTCTACCTGCTTCATGGTCGAGCGGGTCCACTCGGTCTCTCCGCTGATGACCTCGGTCATCTCGGTGTTCGAGCGGATCACGGCCAGCGGGGTTTTCAGCTCGTGGCTGGCGTTGGTGATGAATTCCCGCTGGCGGCGGCTGTTCTCGGCGAGCGGGCGGATCATATCGGCGGACACCACGCGCACCAGAAAATAGGTGAACACCAGTGCGAAAATGCTGATCTCCACGGTCAGCGCGGTCAGACGGTAGGTGAAATCAAGGCCGTTCTGGTGGTCCATGCAGGCCAGCAGAATGCCGCCCTCGATGCGCTCGTAGTCATAATAGTACACGCCGCTGCGGCCAAAGCCGCTCTCGTCTGTAACGGCGCCGTCGATCAGCGCCATGGCCTCGGCGCGCGTCATGCCGTTGGTATGGGTCAGCCGCACGCGCGGCTCACCGCCGTCGTCGGGGTAGAACACCGTGAAGTATTTAATGTTGACAAGCCGGCGCAGCGTGAAGGGATTGAAGGCATAGACCTCGTCCGACGGGTCGCTCTGCTCGCCGCCGCGGCTGTAGGAGTCGATAATGTTCAGCAGCGTCTGTCTGATCTGGTAGCGGTTGGCCGTGATCTGCCCGACGTTGATGAGCAGGGCGATGCCGAGCGTCACCAGGATAGACCAGATCATGGCGCTGCGGATAAACTGCTTTTGCAGCTTTTCAATGAGCTTGTTGTCCATCGTGTCAGCCGAGCGTCAGACGAAAACCGTCGGTGCGGCTCTCGACGCGCACGGTCGAGTCCACGCTCTCGAGTTTCGCGTTTAAGTAGCGGATGTAGAGCGCCACGTCGTCGCCCCCGGCCTCGCTTTCATCCCGCCAGATGCGCTGCAGGAGATAGGCGGCGTCCAGCGAGCGGTCCTGGCCGGCGATCAGCTGCTCAAGCAGCTCGTACTCGCGTAGCGAAAGGTGCACACTGTTTTTCGCCTCAAGCGTCAGTGTGTCGGGCAGCAGGCGGATGTCGCCGAAGGTCAGCGCGGCGATACGGTTGGATTCGCTGGTGCGGATCATCGCGCGCACGCGGGCGCCGAGCTCTTTCAGGGAAAAGGGCTTGCACAGATAGTCGTTCGCCCCGGCGTTCAGCCCGGCGACGCGGTCGTCCACCTCGGCCATAGCGGTCAGCAGAAGAACGGGCGTGTTGTCGCCGCTCTCCCGCAGGCGGCGAAGGACCGTAAGCCCGTCCATCACGGGCATCATGATATCCAGCACGGCGGCGCTGTACAGGCTGCTGCGCAGCATCGACAGGGCCTCGCCTCCGTCGAACACGCTGTCGACCTCAAAGCCCTCGTGTGTTAAGTAGGCAGTCACGACACGGTTCATATCGGGCGTGTCTTCCGCCAGCAGAATACGCATGTCGTCACTCCTCCTCGATCATGTCTTTGATGGTCTGCATGGAAATATCCGTGGATGCCAGCTCCTCGGCGCAGCGCTTGAGCTCGCGGTTCAACAGCTCCCGGTTGCCGCGCACATTTTTCTTATAGCGCAGCTGATGCTCGAGCGCGGCCCAGTTGTCCATGCTGATCGTGCGCAGCTGCACCTCGACGAAATAGCCCTCCACACGCAAAATCAGGTGGAGACTGCGGTAGCCGTTGGGCTTGGCGTGATGGATGTAGTCCTTGACGACTTCGGTCTCAAAGCGCTGCAGCAGGCCGTCTCGCAGCGTGTAAACGCCGCTGAGAAAAGGACAGACCGCCCGCACGCCGATCGCGTCGGTCAGCGCGTGCAGGGCGCTCTCGCGCGTCTCGGGCAGACCGCGGCGGCGGCATTTTTCCAGCGCGGACTCCTCGCTTTTAATGCGGCTGAGCAGATGCTCGACCAGGTTGGCGTCGGCGCGCGCTTCCTCGGCGCGGATCTCCTCGATCGCAGCGATGACCTGATCGCGCGCTCGCTCCATGGCGGCCAGCTCTTCGCCGTAAAACGCTTCGGTCATAAGGGTTTTCTCCTTGAAAAAACGGTTCTTCTACATAGACTATATCCGTTTTTTCCGACAGTGTCAAGGCGGCAAGGCGATTGTTTGGAAAGGATTATGGATATCTCATAAAGAAAAAAGCGCCGCAGCCTGAACGCTGTTCAGACTGCGGTGCTGATATTCATTCTATAGGAAGAAAGGCGGCCAGCTCCTCTGGCATGAGATCCTCATAGCCCGCAAAGGTGCGCGCGAGCAGCTCGCAATATTCCCTGTATGCGTCATAGTCGGAAAGATCTTCCAGCGCCTTGCCCACGCCGACGTAGTACCACTTGATGGCGCGGGGGTCCTTCTGGTTGAAGCGGTCCCAGTAGGGCGTGCCCAGCAGCTTGCAGTCGCGCGCCGTAGCACGCAGGTTCGAAAGCTTGTCGCCCAGACACACGATCTTCTCCTCGCGTGTAGCGCCGGGGCTTTGCAGATGGCGCAGCGTTGCATATTTGCGCATAAACCAGGTGTCCGCTTTGGGCCGATCGCTGTGCTTGTCCTCGCTCTCGGCGCATACCAGCGCGGCCACGTGGGCGTTGAAGCAATCCTCCAGCTCTTCGCGCGTCACGCCGCTGTCCTCGATCACATCGTGCAGTACGGCGGCGGCCAGCACGTCGCGGTCCTGTGTCATCGTGGCGACGATCGCGGCGACCTCCATCGGATGGACAATGTAGGGGATGCCGGGCAGACCGCTCCCCGCGCTTCCCTTGCGGATCTGGCGGCAGTGCTTCTGCGCGGCAAAGGCGATGGCGGCGGCCAGCATTTCGTCGCCGGATAGCAGTTCGTTTCCCATAGTCTCTCCTGTCTGACGCTTTGATTGTTTTCGTATATTGTACAGGCTTCGCCGGCAAAGTGCAAGCAAATAATGGAAGACAGGCAAGGAAAACACCGCAGACGTGCCCGCACAGCACAAAAAGTTCACTTGACAACGCAAGAGCCCTATGATAAAGTTAGTCAAGGATATAAAATACGTTTTGTCCCCGGGGAGCCTTCCGCAACGGCTCACGGGGGCTTTTTCGTTTGATATTTAGGAGGAATACACCATGGATTATGATATTCTGATTATCGGCGCCGGCCCCGGCGGCATTTTTTCGGCCTATGAGCTTGCCAAGGCCGACAGGGGACTGAAGATCGGCGTGGTGGAGCTCGGGCGCGAGCTCTCGAAACGGAAATGCCCGATCGACGGCAAAAAGGTGAAGTCCTGTATCCGCTGCCCGGTGTGCAGCATCATGAGCGGCTTCGGCGGCGCTGGCGCCTTTTCTGACGGCAAGTACAACATCACCAACCAGTTCGGCGGCACGCTCTACGAGCACGTCGGCAAGCAGCACGCCATCGAGCTCATGCAGTACGTCGATGAGATCAACGTGAGCCACGGCGGCGAGGGGACCAAGCTCTATTCCACGGCCAACAGCCAGATCAAGCGGGTGTGCCTCGAGAACGGCCTGCACCTGCTGGACGCGCAGGTCCGCCACCTCGGCACCGACATCAACTATGTCGTGCTCGAGAATATCTATAACGAGCTGAAGGACAAGGTCGATTTCCGCTTTAACAGCGCGGTCGAGCGCGTCGAGCGCATCGAGGGCGGCTATGCCCTCACGGTCGGCGGCGAGCGGCTGACGGCGAAGAAATGCATCGTCTCGGTCGGCCGCAGCGGCAGCAAATGGATGGAGTCGGTCTGCAACGATATGGGTATCACGACCCATTCCAACCGCGTCGATATCGGCGTGCGCGTCGAGCTCCCGGCCGACATCTGGACACCGCTGACCGACAAGCTCTATGAGAGCAAGATCGTATACCGCACCGAGAAATTCGAGGACCTTGTGCGCACCTTCTGCATGAACCCGCACGGCGTCGTCGTCAACGAGAACACCAACGGCATCGTCACGGTCAACGGCCACAGCTACGAGGACAAGACGAAGCACACCGAAAACACCAACTTCGCCCTGCTGGTCTCGAAACACTTCTCCGAGCCCTTCAAGGACTCCAACGGCTACGGCGAGAGCATCGCGCGGCTGAGCAATATGCTCGGCGGCGGCGTCATCGTGCAGCGCTTCGGCGATCTGGTGCGCGGCCGCCGCAGCACCGAGAAACGCATTGCCGACTGCTTCGTGACGCCGACGCTGGCCGCGACTCCCGGCGATCTGAGTCTCGTGATCCCCAAGCGCATCCTCGACGGCATTATCGAGATGATCTATGCCCTCGACAAGATCGCCCCCGGCACCGCCAACGACGATACGCTGCTCTACGGCGTCGAGGTCAAGTTCTACAATATGGAGGTCGAGATCGACGAGAATCTGGAGACGACCAGTCCCGGGCTCTATGTCATCGGCGACTGCTCGGGCGTGACGCACTCGCTGTCCCACGCCTCGGCCAGCGGCATCCATGTCGCCCGCCACATCCTCGAAAATCTGGACGCGTGAACTGCATTTCTCATGCGGAAACGCCGCTCGGCGGGATGCTGATGGCTTCGGACGGTGAGAGCCTGACGGGGCTGTGGTTTGTCGGGCAGAAGAACTTTGCCGCGGGGCTTTCGCCGGACGCGATCGAGCGCGAATGCGCGGTCTTTGATGAAACGCGGCGCTGGCTGGACGTCTATTTTTCCGGCCGCGAGCCGGACTTCCGGCCCGCGCTGTCGCCCCGCGGCAGCGATTTTCAGCATCGTGTCTGGCGGCGCATGGCGGAAATCCCCTGGGGCAAGACGGTCAGCTACGGCGAGATCGCACGCGCGATCGGCTCGGCAGCGCACCCGGTCGGCGGCGCCGTGGCGCACAACCCGATCCTGCTGATCCTGCCCTGTCACCGCGTGATCGGCGCGGACGGCGCTCTGACCGGCTTTGACGCCGGTATCGAGCGAAAGCTGTGGCTGCTGCGGCACGAGGCCTGCAACCTTTAACAAAATCAAAGCCGATGCTTTGATTTTGAGAGGAAAACGGAAGGAACGGACATGAAGCTTTTGCCCTGAAGGCGGAAGCGGAATGGAGTGAGTTTCGTTTGGAGACGGCGCATATACTACGAATAACCCATACCCATTTCGGAGGATTTTATGGATAAGAGCAAGGGCCAGAATTATATGCTCGGCGCGGCCATTCTGACGGTCGGCGTCGTCATCATGAAGATCCTCGGCTTTATCTACAAGGTGCCGATCGGCAACATCATCGGCGACGACGGCTATTCGATGTTCCTCGCCACCTACAACGTCTACAACGTGTTTCTGACGCTGGCGACGGCGGGACTGCCGATCGCGCTCTCACGCATGATCGCCGAGGCGCGCTCCCAGCACCGTCAGGCCGAGGTACAGCGCACCTTTTCGGTGGCCTGGTGGACGCTGTTTGTCGTGGGTCTTGTCTGCTCACTCATTATGCTGCTCTTCCCGCGGCAGATCGCGGGCGGCATTCTGCACAACCCCGACGCCGCGCTGAGCATCCGCGTCATGTCGCCCTCGGTGCTGCTGGTCTGCCTGGTGTCGGCCTATCGCGGCTACTGCCAGGGCCACGACAATATGATCCCCACTACGGTCGGCCAGGTGCTCGAGGTACTCGTGAAGGTCGTCGTCGGGCTGGTGCTGGCCGGCGTGCTGGTCCGTGCCGGGCGCGGCAAGCCGGTCGGCTCAGCCGGTGCGATCTTCGGCGTCACCACGGGCTCGCTCGCGGCGCTGATCTATATGGCGGTCTATAAGGCTCGGAACTATCGGGACGATCCGCAGCCGATCGACACGCCGGACAGCTACGGCAGCATCTTGAAGCGCTTCCTCAAGATCGGCATTCCGATCGCGCTCGGAAGCAGCGTCATGAGCCTTCTGAATCTGGTCGATTCCGGGCTCTGCATGGGACGTCTGCAGTCGGCGGCGCGCTTCCCCTTTGAGGAGGCCAAGGTGCTCTACGGCGTCTACGGCAAGGCGCAGACACTATTTAATATGCCGGCGGCCTTCATCACGCCGCTGACGATCTCGGTCGTGCCGGCAGTCTCCGGCGCGCTTGCGCGGCGCGAGAACAGGGAAGCCACTAAAATATCCGAGGACTCGATGCGCATTGCCTCGGCCCTCGCCATGCCGATGGGCGTGGGGCTCGCCGTGCTGGCGCGGCCCATCATGTCCACGATCTACCCCGGCAGCCATCCGGCCGGGCCTGCGCTGCTCGCGATGATGGGCATCGCGTCCATCTTTGTCTGCCTGGTGCTGATGGAATCCGCCGTGCTGCAGGCGAGCGGACATGAAAAGCTGCCGATGATCGCCATGATCTGCGGCGGTGTCGTCAAGGTCGCGGTCAACTATTTCCTCGTCGCCCGGCGCGATATCAACATCTACGGCGCGCCGATCGGCACGCTGCTGAGTTATTTCGTCATGGCGGCCATGAACTATGCCTTTATGTGCCATACGCTTGAGAAAGCGCCGCGCCTCGGCGCCATGGTGGGCCGTCCGCTGCTGTGCTCGGCCGCGATGGGCGTGACGGCCTGGGGACTGTTCACGCTGCTGGAGCGGCTGCTCGGACACGGCTGGCTGCACATGGCGATCGCCATGGCTGTCGCGATGGTGGCGGCGGTCGCTGTCTACGGCGTGACAGCGATCCTCTGCCGCTGCATCACCAGAGAGGATATGGCCATGATCCCCGGCGGCGGAAAGCTTGCAAAACTGCTGCGAATGAGATAAACTTGGGCATTTTTCTGATTTTCGTGAATTCCCAAAGTAAATTCCACCGTAAGGAGGGTGTGGAAATAAGCGTGGGAATCAGTGGAAGTAAGCATGGGAAAAGACGAGAAAACGGAAAAA
>ONNS01000020.1 GCA_900319275.1 uncultured Eubacteriales bacterium | reverse complement strand
CTGGGATACCTCCTTCCCAGACTAAATTCTACCGCATTTCCCTTCCCAAACTAAATTCCATTTTATTTTCCACTGTGGAATTTACTTTGGGAATTCACTGAACACTTAAAATCCCTTATTTTTTCTTAAAAAAGATAGACAATTCCCCTGCGGACAGATATAATGAATGTAGGCGTTTTTACCAACTGCCAATATAAAGAGAGGAGCATTCACCATGAAAAAAATCGTTTCCCTGCTGTTGTGCCTGCTGCTGGCATGCGCACTGCCGGCCGCCGCTCTGGCGGACGGAGAACCCGCCGCGTTTTCCATCTCCGACATCAGCCTGAATGCGACCGCCGAGGGCGAGAACATCTCGATGGATTTTGAGGATCTGGAACTGGCCTTTTCCCTTGTTGAGGAAGATGGCAGCATGGTTGTCCTCAACATCTTCGATGGCGACAAGCTGCTGCTCAGCGGTTCCGGCAAGCTCGATGGCAACCGCGTCTACTTTACCATCGACGGTCTGAGCCATACCTATTATGCCGAAATGAGCGAGGAGGGCGGCGCCTCCGCACCGGCGATCGGCAGCAATCCGCTCTCCGATGAGGAGATGCAGGCCCTTGTCGAACAGCTGATGAGTCAGCTGGAGATCAGCCAGGACGGCACGACCACGACCTTCCGCCTGCCGTACACCGCCGTCAACCAACTGCTCGAGCAGCTTTTGCCCGTCTTCGAGCAGATCCCCACGCTCGACAGTGACACCTTTGCCGAACTGGAAGGCGCGATCGCCGAGATGAAGGAGACTGACTCCGGCGTCGAGATCAACGGCTCCTTCGATATCAGCGACACGGCCATCAGCGGTGTAGTCAATTTCCTGCCGGTCGCCAACGGCACGGCCGCGGATGCCCCCGCCGCCTATGTGAATTTTGAAGCCAACATCGGCTCCGAGATGCTCATTAAGGGCGACGTGAACGTCCAGGAGGACAGCGGCTACAGCCAGGCCCTTGCCTTTACGCTCACCATGGGCGATACCTTTGATTTTGAGATGCTGGCCGACGATGCGACGGTCCATGTCAGCTTTGATCCCGCAAGTTCCCGCCTGCTGCTGGAGTTCCATCAGGACGAGATCCAGTTCAGCTTCGGCGCGACCGTCGGCGTTTCCGAGCGTGAGCTGACAGTCTGCCCGCTCGGCGATCTCTCCGCCGCGCTCGACATTCAGAGCCTGTCCGAGGACGAGATGACCGCTCTGCAGAACGAGTTCATGGCTGCCTCCGCCAAGCTGATCGGTTCTCTCTACTCGGTCCTGGCGTCCTCCGGCATTCCCCTTGGCTGATAAACTCCCTGCAAGCATAAAAAAAGCTGCCTTCTCAGGCAGCTTTTTTTATGTCTTTTATCAGGTCTGATCGTTGTAGCCCATCGGGTTTTTGCTCTGCCAGGCCCAGGTGTCGCGGCACATATCTTCGAGATCGTACTGCGCCTTCCAGCCAAGCAGCTCGGCCGACTTGTCGGGGCTCGAGTACACGGTGGCGAGGTCGCCGGGGCGGCGTGCGACGATCTCATAGGGGATCTTCACGCCCGTGACCTTCTCAAAGGCCTTGACCATGTCGAGCACGGAATAGCCTTTGCCGGTGCCGAGATTGAATACGCTCTCGCCGCGGTGATGGAGCATATACTGGATAGCGGCCACATGGCCCTTGGCCAGGTCGACGACGTGGATATAGTCGCGCACGCCCGTGCCGTCAGGGGTGTCATAGTCGTCACCGAAGACGTTCAGATGGTCCCGGCGGCCGACGGCAACCTGGGCGATAAAGGGCATCAGGTTGTTCGGGATACCGCGCGGGTCCTCGCCGATCAGGCCGGAGGCGTGCGCGCCGATCGGGTTGAAGTAGCGCAGCAGGGCGACCGAGAAATCGTCCACGGCCTTGGCCGTATCGCGCAGGATCTGTTCAGACATGTACTTGGTCCAGCCGTAGGGGTTCGTGCAGTTGCCTGTTTTCGAGGTCTCCTTCAGCGGCACCTCGTTGTCTCCGGAGTAGACCGTCGCCGAGGAAGAGAAGACGATGTTGTGCACGCCGTGGTCACGCATGGCCTCGCAGAGGCGGATCGTCGAGTAGAGGTTGTTGTCGTAGTACTCGAGCGGCATGGCAACGCTCTCGCCAACGGCCTTCAGTCCGGCGAAATGGATCGCACAGTCGATGTCGTGCTTTTCAAAGATGCGGTCGAGCGCCGCGCGGTTGCGCACGTCCTCCTGGTAGAAGTCGACGTGCTTGCCGGTGATCTGTTCCACGCGCTCGATGGCCTTGGCGCTGGAATTGACGAGATTGTCGATCACGACCACGCCCATGCCCTGGTTGAGCAGCTCGACGCAGGTATGGCTGCCGATATACCCGGCGCCGCCGGTGACTAATACATTCATGGGATTATCCTCCTGTTAAAATAAGTACTGATTAATCCAACAAGGTGTCCGGGTAGGTCCCGTCCTCGTGCAGGCGCTTCAAAAAGGCCACGACATCGGCCATGTCCTCCTTGTAGGTGATGCCGTGCCAGGTCTCATGGCAGTTGAGCACACGGACCTTACCGAGTCCCTCCTGGATCAGTTCGTTTGCCACGAAGGGCAGGAAATACTCCGCCTTCAGGGGATTGACCGGCAGATTCCTGTCGAGCCAGGGAGAAAAGCGCGCTTCAAGCTCGTCGAGCATCTCAACGCCGAAGCCCCAGCAGTTCATGCTGACCGGCGTATCGCCCGGCAGCGTGACCCAACTCTCTCCCCCGTCCTCGCTGTAGGCGATGCCGTCCGGGCGCTTTTCGATGCGGGTGTGCTCCACCACGTCGGTGAGACAGCCGTCCTCGACCTGGCAGACGCCGCGGGCCACCGAGCCGTTCTCGGTCACGGTCTTCTGCAGCTCATAGGCGACCATCGCATGCTCGTGCTTTGCGTGCGGCTCTTTCAGGTAGTTATAGAGGGCCGTGTAGGCCGTCACGCCGTAATAGTCGTCCGAATTGATGACGGCAAAGGGGCCGTCGACGACACCCTTGCAGCACAGCACCGCGTGGCCCGTGCCCCAGGGCTTCACGCGACCCTCGGGGACCGAATATCCCTCGGGCAGCCGATCGAGCTGCTGATAGACGTACTTGACGTCAAAATACTTTTCCATCCGGCGGCCGACGCGGGCCTTGAAATCCTCTTCGATCTCGTGCTTGATGATAAAAGCGACCTTCCGAAAACCGGCGCGGTAAGCGTCGTAGAGGGAATAGTCGATGATCGCGTGGCCCTGTTCGTCCACGGCTGTGATCTGCTTCAATCCGCCAAAACGGCTGCCCATACCGGCGGCCAGAATGACGAGGGTCGGTTCCTGCAAGGGATAACACCTCTTTTTTCAGTCTCGCGCGCATCCGAAAGACACGCGCGATTTATTTTATCACAGAGTTTTTGCTTTGTACAGTTTGAAATGCGGCTTTTCACACATTTGGCGTCGGTCAAAGGGCATTCCTCCGCTGTCTGTAAAAAAATATTTACAATTTCACTTGTTCCATTTCCGGCTGTCATGCTGTATAATACAGCGACTGAAAAGGAGAACACGACCATGGAAATTCAAAATCAATGCTTCGACGCCGAGCGCGCGCTGTACGGCAGCCGCAGTCTGCGTCTTGATCACGTCTGCTTTGACGGGCCGGCCGACGGCGAGAGCGCACTCAAGGAATGTGCAGCGGTAACAGCGGAAAACTGCACGTTCAACCTGCGCTATCCCTGCTGGCACGACACCGGACTGACGCTGCGCAACTGCGAGATGACACCCAGCTGCCGTGCCGCGATCTGGTACTGCGAGGGTGTGACGATCGAAAACTCCAGACTGCACGGCATCAAGGCCCTGCGCGAGTGCGGCGTGGTCACGGTACAGGGCTGCGACATCGTCTCAAGCGAATTTGGCTGGTCGACACGCGGCATCGTGATGCGTGACACCACGGCCCAGAGCGAGTACTTCATGCTGCGCGCAAGTCATCTGCGCTTTGAAAATGTGCGTTTTACCGGTAAATACTCGTTCCAGTACATCGAGGACGCCGAGTTTGTCAACTGCCATTTTGACACCAAGGACGCCTTCTGGCACGGCAAACGCATCACCGTGCGTGACAGCGAGATCGACGGGGAATACCTCGCCTGGTATGCCGAGGATCTCACACTGATCAACTGCCGCATCCGCGGCACCCAGCCCTTCTGCTACTGCAAAAACCTCAAGCTGATCGACTGCGAGATGGTCGACGCCGACCTCGCCTTCGAGCGCTCCACGGTCGAGGCCACCCTGATTGCACCGATCCTCTCGATCAAGAATCCTCTGTCCGGTCGCATCTCCGTCCCGCAGGTCGGCGAGATCATCCGCGATATCCCCGAGGCGCAGGGCGAGATCGTCATCGCGTCTTAAGCACGCCATTTCAGCCCCTTTCATAGACTGTACTGCGGGTGAATCCCGCAGTACTCTCTGAAAGGGGTTTTTTTCTTGCCTTCCTTCACCAACCAGGCGTCGCTGAGCTACCCCGGCGGCTCTCTGCGTTCAAATATTGTCACCGGCAATCTCGTCGATGTGCTTGCGATCGCCAAGACCGCGGTCGGCAGCGGCTACACGGCCGGTGAGAAGCTGAGCTATATTGTCACGCTTGTCAATTCCGGCACCGTCGCCATGACCGGGCTGACGCTCACCGACGATCTTGCGGCCTACACGCTCGACGCCCAGACACTCACGCCGCTGAGCTATGTCCCCGATTCGCTGCTCTACTACCAGAACGGTGTAGCGCAGAGCGCACCGACCGTCACGGCCGGGCCGCCGCTGACCGTCACCGGGCTCAGCGTACCGGCGGGCGGCAGCGTGACCGTCGTCTATCAGGCGCAGGTCAACGCTCTGGCCCCGCTTGCCGCCGGCAGCACGCTGACCAACACCGCCACGGTCACGGGCGGCACGCTGTCCGCCCCGCTGACAGCCTCGGCCACAGTCACGGCCGGCACCGTGCCCGCGCTCTCGATCGCCAAGGCCATGAGCCCCGAGACCGTCACGGGCTCGAGCGAGCTGACCTACACCTTCATCCTGCAAAACACGGGCAACACCGAGGTCTCCGACCCCGCGCTCGTCCTCACCGACACCTTTGACCCGATCCTCAGCGATCTCGCCGTCACCTACAACGGCACGCCCTGGACCGTGAACGTCAACTACAGCTACAATGCCTCCACCGGTCTCTTTGCGACACTCGCCGGACAGCTGACGATCCCCGCCGCGCAGTATGTGCAGGACCCCGCCACCGGCGTCTGGACCACCACGCCGGGCGTCAGCGTACTGAAGATCACCGGCACCGTATAATCCGCTAATGCGCTGAATAACAGCCGCGCCCGTTGGGCGCGGCCGTTTTCTGTAATTCAGTTTTGTCCCCGTCTCCCGTCGGCCGCGCTGCGGCATCTGGCAATCACGTATTTCAGCTATCTCGCATCGATAAACTCTATATTCGGATATTTCTTCTCAATATCCCGGAAAACTGTTACAGCTTCCATCAGATATTCCTTGATATCTTTATTCAGTCTTTTCTGTCCCGTAATCAGAACCGTTCGCGTTCCCTCGCTTAACGCGAAATCCTCCAGCAAATCCCAAAGCGCATCCCAGTTTTCTCCATAGTAGTCCGGGAAGCCAAATTTTCTTTTGATCTCTTTATGTAAATCCTCCACTGTCCTACAGTCAGAAAAATCAAGGAAGATCGTCCCTGTCGGTATTGCTTTCCATGCATTTGGATTCATCTGTTGACCACCTTCAGTTACTCATAAACGCAAAATGAATCTGCGGAAACAGTGTTTCCGCGCGGAGCATGATCTCCCGCATTTTCCTCGTATACTCTTTCAGTTCTGCCGGAAGCTTGTCAAGGCCGGAAACAATAATCTCTCGTTTATCTTCCTCACTCATTGCAAAATCACATAAACAATCCCAAAAAGCGCTCCAGTTTTTACCATAATAGTCCGGGAAACCGAAACTCTCTTTCAGTTTTTCCTGTATATCGTCAGAAAACTTACAGCAGGAAAAATCAATTGATATCGTTCCTTCAGGAATAACATGCCATCTGTCAGGATTCATTTTATTTTGTCCTCCGGTATTATTTCGATAAAGGAATGATAATGGTCGTATGTAACAAAACACAGGCCATCGTTGGAAAAAACAATACGTTGCTTGTTTCTAAAACCGCCTTTGTAATTGATATCTGCCTCAAACCATTTCCTTCCCTCAGATATTGGCAGGTGACCATCATCATTATAATACTCTCCCCGTGTGAGCATCTTCCCCTGTGCAACAGTTTGTAAATTGCCTCGTTTTGGTCTCCAACCAAGATTCGTTGCCTCTTCTCTCGTAATGTAATACGGAGGTAATTGATGATACTTCAAAACCCACCAATCGGCTCCGTTTTTTCCAAGAGATGTAGCTTTCCCAGCAAGAATGGCTTTCATTGCGGTAATCGTGCACCTGCATTTTTCATGCAATGGTGGCTTGGGATTTGGAATTTCGTTTATATCATATACTTGCCCATGCTTTTCCGCACAGCTTTTACAGCGGTGTGAATCTTCGATCGAAACCCAGTTTTTGTAGTGTATACTGAGCATATCATTCTCCTGTTATTCTATCACGCTTTTACTATAATGCAAGAAAAACACATATTTCCTCCATTATACAGTCGGCATCATACAAGACAACAAATGCTACTGATATCAAGTGCATCTTCATGGTTTTATGCTCAAAGGCGCACTTCCCCACTGCCAGACGGCAGTGAGTCTGTGCGCCTTTTATGGACTACACGTTAGTCTCCTTCTCCTCTTTCTCCGTCAGCAGGGGCTCGTCTGCCGCGCTGCGGCATTTGGCGATCACGGCCACCAGCCACTTCGGCAGCGGCGCGCCGAGCGCCGCCGCGTTCTCAGCGACCGAGCCGAGCTCGGTAAAGGTATACCACAGCAGCACGATCGGCAGCACGGCCGTAAACTGCGGCAGGGCGATATGCAGTCCCTCGGCCAGCACGCCGAGCGCCAGATCGCACAGCGCCGCCACCAGCACGGCCACGACCTCGCCGAGCTTATGCCACAAGCCCTTGCGCGCCACGGCGCTCGACCACTCCCCGGCCGCCATAGCCGCCCAGGTGCCCGTCAGATAGTCGAGCAGCAGACAGGCCGCCCAGATCAGCACAGCCCAGCCGAGCGAGCCGAACAGCGCTGTCCCCGCAGCCAGCGCCGCAACGATCGCCGCCTTGATTTCCAACATCCGATTCGGTGCTTCCATTAAATCCTCCTTGTATTGAAAAGCTTTCCCCTTCCATTAGTCGCTGATGGTTTATTCCATAAGTAAGGGGGAGTTCAGAGGGGGAACGCCTCTGATTTTTCGCCTCGGAAGGCGAAAAACAAATAAATCTGTTTTTTCCGGGGACATGTGCCTCGGAAAAAACACGCCTCACCCCGCAAGTGTGCGAGGCGTCCCCCGCAAGCCGAGTGCGCGCGGCGGGGTGCTTCCCCTCTAACTGTTCAGTCCCGTAAGGGACTGAACAGTTAGTTGAGTTCCATTTTCCGCTTTGCCGTACTCCCGCGGTTCAGTTTGTTCGCCGCGAAGGGCAGCACATTGCCGATCGCGGTCTTGACCGAGCTGCCCGAGCCCGCGCGGCTCCCGCCGGATTTGCTGCTGCTGCTCGCCTTGGCGGCTGCGGCGGCGATCTGCTCGGGCAGCAGGTTCTTCGATCGCAGATACTCCTGCCGCAGCGCATCCGCCGCGGCGCGCGTCATGCCCGAGGATGTCAGCTCGTCATCGGTCGGCGCATAGCCCGAGGCCTTGATGACCGCCGTGAGATTGGCGTAGTTCTTCTGCTGCGCACTCAGCGCGTCCTTCTGGCGCTGATAGGCCTGCTGCGCAGCGGCCTGCTCGCGCTCGTAGCGCTCCTGGGCGAGCGCGCGCTGCAGGGCCTTGCCCTCGCGATAATCGTCCAGCTCGTCACGATAGCGGCTGTATTCTTCCTTCTGTCGGCTTGCGAGAGACGCGGCCTGCTCGCCGAGTGCGCTGCCCTCACCGCGATAGGCGTTGTAGGCGAGCTGATAGAGCTCCGGCACCACGGCGTCGAGGTTCTGCAGCTGCGCGTCGTAGGCCTGCTGGCCCACCTGCTGGCCGTAGCTCGAGGCATAGCCGCCCGTCAAAGCGGCGGCCTTGCCCATCGTGTCCCGCATGGCGAGCTTGCCGAGCCGCGTATAGCGATCCCTGGCGAGACGGTAGAGCGGATCCTTCTCCGCGTCATAGCGGAAGGGCTCGCGGCTGTCGATTTTATCATAGACGGCCTTCAGCCGATCCTCATAAGTTCCCGCGTAATGCGGCTGCCTTGCCCCGCCGCGCCTCGATGTTTCACTTGTGAAAACTTCCATGCTACCTCCATGTTCCGTCGGCGTACAGCCGTAGCCGCGCGCCATCCTCTGTGAGCTGCACAAACAGCTGTCCTTCCTCCGGTGCCCCGGGCAGGCTCTCTCCGTACAGCGCCGGGGCCAGCACGAAGCTTCCGTCGCCGAGCTGCAGCGCGTGTATCACCAGTTTACCGCCGCTCGGCAGCTCGATCGTGCTGCCCTCCCGCCGCTCCGGCGCTTTGCCGACGCCGAGATGGGCCCCGTCGCCGCCGTGGATCAGCACAAGATCTCGCTGCGCGCTCTCGACCAGAAACTGGCGCTCGATCGGTGCGCTGACAGCGTCCTGCAGTGTCACCGTCAGTACATAACTCCGATCGCTCTCGAGCGGTCCGCAGATCGCGTCGGAGAGTTCGCCCGAGCGCAGCGCGGCGCTTGTGCCGCCGCAGTCGGCCGTAAAGCGCTCGACGCGGTTGCCCTCAAGCGCTGTGATCGAAGCTCTCGCGCGGATGCGGATATAAGCGCCTCCGTTTGTCTCCGCGCCAAGCGCGTCGCAGCGGTACAGTTCCGTGACCGTCAGGCTTGGCGTTCCGTAGCTCTGCACCGGGATCAAAAGAGAGACGCTGCTTGTCAGTCCGCGGCTGTCGGTCACCGTGGCCGTCAGCGTCTCGTTTCTCGTCAGCGGTCCGATCAGCACCTCATAACGCCCCGACTGCACGTTGTAAGCCATTGTGCGGCTCTCTCCGCCCACACTGAGCACGGCGCTCTCAATGGCCGCGCCGTATTTCCCCGCGGCCTCAAGGCTGAGCTCGGACGAGCTGATCCCCGCAATGAACACGTCAAATTCTGCGGCTGTCTCCGGCTGTACGGGGCTGGCCTGCAATGTCGCACAGTGAGGCGCCATGTCGCCGCCGGGGTGCAGCGCCAAGCTGCCCGTGAGAGCCTGCGGCGCGCCGGTCACAGTGACGTCAACTGCGAGATCGCCGGGCGTTATCTGACCCGCGGCCTCAAACCAGCTGCCCGGGCAGGTGAATCTGGTGCTGGCGCCGCTCCAGCTGTGCCGGGCAAGCTCCGTGCCATTTGCAGTAAATACGGCCGTAAAGCTGTAGTCGCTGCCGTAGCTGACGTCCAGCGTTGTCGCCTCGCCGGCCGTCAGCACATCGGGGCGGATGCTGAGCCCCTGCGGGGCATAGCTGCCCGAGGTCGTCACCTGGCTTGCACTGTCGGCGGGTTCGTACCACCAGCTTGGGTTGGAGGGCTCGGCGTGTACGCCGATGCGCACTGTGGCCGAAACACGCACGCTCTTCTCCCCCGTGGTCAGGCTGTGCTGCACATAAAGCACCGAGGGGCTCGGCGTACCGCCGTAGCTCTGGCCGTTTATCTTCGTCGTGCCGGACCAGCTCATCGAACAGCTGACTGCAGCGCGGGTGTTGTCCGTTGGCGTCACCGTGATACCGACGCTGCCGTTCGTGCTCGCTCCGCCTGCGCCGGAATAGCTCATATATGCCCATCCGAAGGTCACCCTTGTCTGTCCCGTAGCCTGATCCAGCGCGACCTCATAGGGAATATGGACGGTCGTATCCCACCAGCTGTTGATATGCAGATAGACACTCAGCTCTGCCATGTCTTATTCCCCCACATACACAAAATCCAGCCTTGTTCCCTCCAGGCTGCCTTTCAACTGCCAGGAACTGCCGAGCTGCAGACTCTGCTCGACAACGATGTTCGCCACGTGCAGCATCCCGTCGAGACTGGAAAACCATCCCTTTTTGGCTCCGTCGATCCAGAATTGCCAGCCGGTTGAGGTATACAGTCCGAAGGTCTGTCCGCTTGCGAGCTCATAGTAGGTGTAACCGTCCTCTCCTGTCTGTGTCACACCGGTGAACTGCAGATTCTGGCTGATGGCGATCCCGGTGACAAGCATGCCCGGATGCTCCGGGTCCTCGATCATCCCGCGGCGGATCTCTCCCTGGATGGCCGTGGTGTAGTGCCGAAGCAGGTTAAGTTCGTCCTGCGCCGCCGCGATCTCTTCCCGGTAGTCATAGCTCTCCACGATGCCCCTGGCCGTAGTCTCGATCTGGGTGCGGATCGTCTCTTTGTACTGGCCGAATTCCGATTCTGCCACAAAAAGGGAGTGCAGCTCCTCGATCCTGCGGTCGTACTCGGCCGTCACGTGGTCGGCAGTCTTGATGATCAGGCTCTTGAGCGCCACGGCCTGATCGCGGATCTGCCCGACGGTCTCGCGTTCTCTCGCCGCGGCCTCCTGCCCGGACCAGACGGCGGCTGTGCTCTGCCGCACAGCCGCGCTCTCCACCTGCTCGAGTCCGCGCACCAGCCGCACCAGATATTCCCGCAGTTCGGCAAGCTGCATGCGTTCGCTGCCGCGCAGCACCGGCGGCAGCTCGGAAAAGCCCGCCATCAGACGTCACTCCCCTTCTCCAGAATACGTGTGATCGAGAAAAGCTTGACGTCGCCCCGGCCAGACAGCCGCAAACGCATGTGGTCGCAGCGCCGCGGCTGCACGGGCAGCGTCACGGTACCGGTGCCGCTTGGCGTGAATCGTCCGGCGCTCTCCCAGACGCCGGAGCTGTCATACTCCACCTCCATGCAGATCGTGGCTCCGCTCTCGGCGCGCAGGCGCAGATTATAGCGCGAGAGATACTTGCTGTCGGGGTACTGACAGTACAGGATCCCGCTCTCGGCCAGCCATTCGCGTGCGCTCTCGCGCTCACCCTCGGCCTCGCCGTTGAGATCCCAGAGCTCGTCGCCGATCAGGGCCAGCAGACTGTCGTCGATCGCTTCAAACTGACGGACATGGGTGTCGTTTACGTGCATCCACAGTGCACGCGCGGTGTCCAGGCAGAAGAGCTGCCATTCTCCCTGCGCAGAGCGCATCGAAAGCCAGTAGTTGCTGCCGAACGCGCCGCCCACCGCATCGCTGTAGCGTTCATCGCCGAGTGCGTCAGAAACGCCGCCGGGAAAACCGCCCTGATAGGCGCAGACCTCGCTGCGCGCTTTGTAATAGAGCGTCTCGCCGACAATGGCGAGACTGCGACTGCTGCCCTGCTGCACGCCGCGCGCCGGAAGCTCCGCCACCTGGTGCGCCCCCTCGCGCGAGGGGGTGATCGTATGGATCCGCTCCTCCTTGAAAAAGGTCGGGCTGCCGAGATAGTTGATGCAGCCGGTCCAAACGCCGTCCGAACCGACAGAGGCGCGCCAGGAGTCGGTCGACAGCCCGAGAAACTGATTCCAGTTTTTAAAATCGCCGAGCGCACAGCAGTACAGCTCGTTGAGATTGCGCTCGCCGTCACTGCCGTAATAGCAGCCCCAGAGGCGGTTTCGGCACTCACAGACAAAGTCGAGCGTCGGCACCGTACGGTCGATCGTGATCGTATCCTCCGGGTTTTCCACGGTCTCGGCCGCGATGCCGACGACGACCAGCCAATCGTTCTCTCGCCCCTCTTCGCCGCCGAGCGCATAGAGCACCTTGCTGCCGTTCAGATCCTCGAGCGCCGCGCCGGCGAGCGTGACGCCGTCGTGCTCGCCAAACAGGCGTTTGAGCTGGCCCTGTGTCGTAAAGCTGAGCTTGGTGAACACTGTCTGTACCGTGATCCACATAGCTGTCACGGTGTCGTACTGCTTGAGCTGCCGCCCGGCCGAATCGAGCCACAGTTCCCCGCCCTCGGGCGCGTCCGGGGCCAACGCCTGCACCGTTACGTGCTCATATTCTTTTCCCGTCGAATCGCACATCGTATAGCGCACCGGCCCGGTATAGCGCCAGTGCGCCTCCAGGCTGCCGTGGTCTGAAGCGTCCGCGGTGTTAAAATAGACCTTATCCGGGAAGATCACAATATACGCGCCCATGCCGACGAGCTGCTTATCGCCGGGTGAAAGTGCGGTGACGGCAGTCGGCTGCCCGTTATACCAGAGCGTCCCGTTGTCCACCCAGGCGAGCGCGTCCTTGGCAATCATGCCCTGGGCCGCGTGCTGCACGATCGGCAGCTTTGAGGCGGCCTTGCGCACGGTCAGCAGCGGATAGTCCTCCGTCGACAGGTTTCTGGTTTCATAGAATTCTCCGTCGCGCAGCTTCAGGGCGTGGTGGTAGCCCCGAAAGGTCTCGGTCATAAGGCGGGTCACAGCCAGATGCCGGAGTGTGGGATAGTGCATACGTTTTCCTCCTCTCCCTTGCCCGTTTCGCTCACCAGAAGCGGATAAAGCCGCGCCTGGGCAGGTGCGTGCGGTTGTATTCATTGCGGTAGTCGGAAAACAGCGTGTTGAAGAGCATAATGGAGTTATTGAACTTGTCGAATTCCTCGTAACTCCGGTCGAGATTCGCCCGCAGCCACTCGAGATACATCTCGTCATAGGGCGGCGGCACCAGCAGCACGGTATCGCCCGCAGTTTCCGCCGTATACGGCACAAATTCCAGCTGCGTTTCACCGCTCCCCCGCTCGTGCGTCTCTATCAGTTCCCGCACCACACGGCCGTCGAGTTCGGAGAGCCAGCGCAGCTTATGCTCACGCGAGAAGGTATTCGGCCGCAGCGCATCCGCCCAGCCGATCGCCTCGTCGATCGTCATAGGATCCCCCCTTTTCGCTGACAGCTTAGCATGGCCCCCTGTCAAACCGAAATCCCCCGCGCTGTGCCGCGGATGACACGCGAAACATAAAAAGCCCGTCTCGATGTTGTTTAGACGCATCGAGACGGGCTCAAGCTGTCGACAAAGTGTCGACAGCTTGAGCGCAAAATGGGAACTTTCTTTGCATAGATTGAACGTGAAGAGGGGATTACCGTCCCCTCTTCACAATCTCCCCATGCGTGTCGATACCTTGCCACAAGGGTTTGTCTACAGTCTGAGCCCGGCTCGATGCGGTTTGTACGCATCGAGCCGGGCTCAGATATTGTTGATGTTGTAATTATGCCTCTAGCGCGAACAGTCCGCCGGCGCCGCCGGTGTGGACGAAGAGCACCTTTTCTCCCGAGGCAAAAGCCCCCTCCTTCACCATTTCGATCAGTCCGGCGAAGGCTTTCCCGGTGTAGACGGGGTCGAGGAAGATGCCCTCCTTCTGCGCGACCAGGCGCACGGCGGCGTTTCCCTCCTCCGAGGGGATCGCGTAGCCGGGGCCGCACATATTGCGCAGATGCACGTCCTCGCTTGTGATGGGGATATCGCTCTCGAGCAGTTCGGCGGTCTGACGCATCAGCCGCGGCACGATCTCGTCAAAGGGATCGCTGTCCACCGCCATGCCGGTGACCTTGCTGCGCGGCAGCAGAAGCTTGGCACCGAGGGCCAGCCCCGCGTGCGTGCCGCCGCTGCCGGTGGCACAGATGATGTGGTCAAAGGTGATGCCGACCTGTGAGATCTCCTCGGCACAGGCGTAGTAGCCCAGACAGCCCAGCGCGTTCGAGCCCCCACAGGGGATCTTATAATAGGGTAAGCCGAGCGCCTGTCCCATGCGATCCATCTCGGCGTAGATCTCGCCGTAGTCGTCGGTGTCGATGTAATGCACCTCGGTGTCCATCAGGCTCTCGAGAAAACGGTTGCCCTTGCAGGCGGTGACGCCGCGCTTTTTCAGCAGCAGGATCGGCTTCATGCCGAGCTTGTTGGCACAGGCCGCCGTCAGCATAGCGTGGTTCGACTGCGCGCCGCCGGTTGTGAACACGACCTTTGCGCCCTTTGCGCGGGCGTCGGCCAGCAGGAATTCCAGCTTGCGCACCTTGTTGCCCCCCAAACCGATCCCTGTCAGGTCGTCACGCTTGATATAGACGTTTACGCCGAGTGTGCGGCTGATCTGTTCCATGCGGCGGATGCGCGTCGGCAGCACGCCCAGTCTCACGCGCGGGAACTCGTTCAAATCTCTCATCGTTCTACCCCCATACTGTCTTTTCCTTATTATGCCTGACAGACGCTGAAAATTCAAGGTCGGTTTACAGTTTTTTCTTCCCATCCGCTCGAATCTGTGCTATGATGAATAGCAGAAAGCTTGTATTTGAAAGGAGTTTTATATTATGAAATACCGTCTCGTGACCCGCAGCGATTTCGATGGACTGGTCTGCGCCATGCTGCTCCGTGAGCTCGACATGATCGATGATATCAAGTTTGTCCACCCCAAGGATGTGCAGGACGGCAAAGTCGATATCACCGCGCGCGATATCACGACCAACCTGCCCTTCGACCCGCGCGTGGGTCTCGCCTTCGACCACCACGAGAGCGAGCTGATCCGCGAGGAGGGCGTCGATTTCCAGGGCAAATACATCTGCGAGGAACACGCCAAATCGGCCGCCCGCGTGCTCTACAACTACTACGGCGGGGCCGAGCGCTTCCACACCGTCAGCCAGGAGATCCTTGAGGCTGTCGACAAGGGCGACAGCGCCGATTTCACCGTGGACGAGATCCTCAATCCCACCGGCTGGGTGCTGATGGACTTCCTGATGGATGCGCGCACCGGTCTCGGCCGTTTCCACGACTTCCGCATCTCCAACTACGATCTGATGATGGAGCTGATCGACGCCTGTGCCAAGCACACGGTCGAGGAAGTCCTCGCCCTGCCCGACGTGAAAGAGCGCGTGGATCTCTATTTCGAGCAGCAGGAGCTTTTCAAGCAGCAGCTCAAGGAGACTGTGAAGATCGAGGGCAAGGTCGCCGTGATCGACCTGCGCAATCTTGAGACCATCTACAGCGGCAATCGCTTCATGGTCTACGCCATGTGGCCCGAGGTCGAGCTCAGCATGCATATTGCCTGGGGCTTCCGCCGGCAGAACACCGCCGTCATGATCGGCAAATCCATCGTCAACCGCGCTTCCCAGGTCGACATCGGCGCGCTGTGCCTGGAGTACGGCGGCGGCGGTCACGCCAACGCCGGCACCTGCCAGCTCGACAACGACACGGTCGACGCCCAGATCCCCGTGATCCTCGAGCGGCTGAACAAGGGCTGATAACAAAGGACCGCACAGGGGCACTGTGCGGTCCTTCGTTTTGGGAGAAAAGAGAGGATAGAAGAGAGGTATCAATTCAAGAAGACGCTTCCTTATTCATTGGCGTCGTCGGGTCTGGCCTCGTCGAAGGTGATGGGCAGCGTCATGTCCCGGCCGGAGCGCGAGATCGTCACGGTGGTGCTGTCGCCGGCGGAGTACTGCTTGAGCGCCTGTCTGAGCTCGCTGTAGCCGGTGATCTCATAATCGCCGATTTTGGTGATGATATCGCCCTCCTGAATGCCGGCCTGCTCGGCGCAGCTGCCGGGCTTGACCGTGCGGACGAAGAAGCCCATCGGGAGCCCGTAGTACTGGGCGTACATCGCGTTGTAGCGCTGGTCGTAGGTGATGCCCATATAGGCCTTGCCGGTGACATAGCCCTTGGTCATCAGATCGACAGCGATCTTTTTGGCGTCGTTGATCGGGATGGCAAAGCCGATGCCCTCGACGCCGGATTCGGAGTATTTGGCGGTGACAACACCGACCACACGGCCGAGCGCGTCATAGATCGGGCCGCCGGAGTTGCCGGAGTTGACCGCGGCGTCAATCTGAAACATATTGATGGCCTCGCTGCTCTCGTCGGTCGTGATAACGCGGTCCAGCGCAGAGACGTGGCCGTTGGTCATCGTAAATTCCAGCTCGCCGAGCGGGTTGCCGACGGCATGGACCTCGTCCCCGACGCGCAGATCGGCGCTGTCGGCAAACGTGACCGGATTGAGACCGCTGGCCTCGATCTTCAGCACGGCGAGATCGTTGCCCTCCTCGGTGCCGACGACGGAAGCCGGATAGCGCGTCCCGTCATGCATGATCACGGTGACCTCGTAGTTGCCCTGGGCGGCATAGGAAATCACATGGTAATTTGTGAGAATATAGCCGTCCTCGCTGAGAATAAAGCCCGAGCCTGTCACTGCGCCGGAGGTGCGCATACCGAAGAAATTCTGATAGGTGACCTCGGTCGTGATGCCGACAACCTCTTCGCAGGCCTGGTCGTAGATCGCATTGTAGCTCATACGTCCCTCACCCACAGTGCGTCCGTCGGCCGCAACAGCGGCAGCCTGGGCGGCCTGTGCGGTCTCATTGGCCTTGGCGATCTGTTCCCGAAGCTCGGTCTGTTCCTCGGTCAGCTGCTCGATGCGGCTGTTGAAGTGCCAGCCGGCAACCCCGATGCCGAGACACGCGCCCAGCATGGCACAGACCAGCGCCGCGGCGAGCCCCCTGCCCCTGCTCTTTTTCTTTTTCGGAGCGTTCTCTTTCACGGGGCGCTCGGGCGGGGTATAGTAGCGCGGCGGCGCGGTGCTTTCGCCCGCGGGGACATAGTGCGCATCAGAGTAGATGCGCTGGGTATAGCCGTTTTTATAGTGATACTCGCCGTTTACGCGGTCGGTCTCACTCTCCGACACGCGCGGCTCTTCCTTGCTCGCTTCAAAAACGCGAGGGTCGTCGCCTTCAGCCGTCGCCGTCTCTTTGGGTGCTGCGGCGGTCTCGGTGTCGACTCTGTTTTCTGTCTCTTCCGACAGGTTCTCTTCACTATCCGACATACGAAAACCTTCCTCGCTCTGGATGTGTTTTTATGATAACCCCAAATTGTGACATTGGCATGAACAAAGCGGCAACGTTTTATAAACGATAAAGGTCAGTCCCCGTGAAGGGGACTGACCTTTTTCAGATGATTCCATTTCAATTGTTTTCGTATTCGCACACAAAGCCGATCGCACCGCCGTAGATCGCCGGGTAATCGCCCGCAGGATCGTTGCGGTTGTCGTTGTAGAACCAGCCGTTGTGATACCAGAGCATGACATAGTCCTCGGGGATGTTGTCGTAGGAATCCCAGCCGGAGGGCTCGCCGTTCGCCTCATCCCAGCGATAGAAGCTCACGCTCTCGCCGCTCTCCCAGACAAGCGCTCCGTTTTCACGGTGGCAGCCGATCCAGATATTCGGCGTATTGCTGGACGCGGCCATCTCCACCACGCGGTCAAACTCCGCCTGGTCGTTGATGGTCACCAGATACCCGCCCATCTGCCGACAGATCTCGGCGGCGCGGGTCCAGCTGACGTTGTCGCGGACGATCTCATAGCGATGCTCACGCACCGGTTCCGGCGTCGGCTCGGCTGTGGGAGCGGGTTCGGGCGTAGAGATAACAGTGATCGGCGCCTTGGTGGGCTCGGCCGTCGGCGTCGGTGTCGGCGTCGGCCGCGAGAAGCTGAGCTCCGTCGGGTTCATCCGGCCCCAGACGACGGCCACCAGGATCACAAGCACACAAAGCGCAGCTACGAAGAACAGGAAACGGCGCTTCCGGCGGCGGGCACGGCGGCGGATCGCACGCTGACGCTCAAGTTTTTTCTGCTTGGCGCTCTTGACGCGCACCGGTGCCAGCTCAGGGTTTTTCTCCTCCGTCAGCACGGGGATCTCCACATGAAATTCTCTCTCCGGCTCGCGCTCGGGAAAAGGCAGCTCTATGTCGAACGCTTTGCTTTCAGACGGCTCGGCCTGATCGCTCTCTTCGCTCTCCGCGCCAGCTGTATCATCCGCGGCATCGCCGTCCTCTTCATCGGGCAGCTCGCTCTCCGCAGCAGCCGTTTCCTCGGGCGCAATATCTTCGCTCTCGGTGTCCGGCTCGTCCTCGAGTGCGATCTCTTCACTGCTGTCCTCGCGCGAGAGGATCGAAACCATCATCCGCTCGACCTGGCTGAGCTCCTCTTCGCTCTTTTGGAAAACCGTCTCGGCGCTCGGCGCACCGGACAGATAGTGGTTGGAAATAATGCTCTCAAGCATCGCCTGCAGCTCGGTCACATCGCTGTAGCGCTCGGAGGGCTTGAAGCTTGTCGCCTTGGTGATGATTTCTCCCAGGCGGCGGCCGGCGGCCTTCGGCGGAGCAAAGCGCTCACCGTTGAGACGCCGCTCGCGCGCTTTATCCGCGCCGCTCTTATGGAAGGGCAGCTGGGCGCTGTTGATTCCATAGTAGAGCAGCATTCCCAGCGAATAGACGTCGGCCTTCGGGCTGCGATCGCCGTTCCAGTAGATCTCCGGCGCCAGAAAATCCAGTTCCTGGCCTTCCCAGTCTCCGTCCTTCGCCGTACCGAGTCCTACGCCCTCGCTGTCGTCCAGGCTGATGTTATCGGGATAAATGCCCCCGCGATAGCCGTCCGTACCGACCTCGTCGCGAATCTGCCTGCACAGCTCGCAGCAGAGCTCACAGAGCGTCTTTCGCTCCAGATTACTGATCCGTCCGCCCAGTGTAAATTGGGGTTCATATTCTCTCTTTTCCATAGTTCACACTCTCCCGCGCGGTGGAATGTAGAATTAAAAATGGATCATAAATCCCCATGCGCATACCACACACATCGACATATGAAGGCCTACGGCGCAGGGGGGATTTTTGCACATGTTTTTCGGTTGTCCCGTCAGGGGCGAGAAAAACGCGCACTTCATAATACTATAACTTTGTCTCCACGTCCGCCAGCGGCGGACGTCAGCGGGCAATAGCCCGCAGCTGACACACAACGTGCGTCAGCTGGAGACGACGTTGCAACGGTATCCCCGAAAACACAGATTATTCTGTGTTTTTCATGCGAAACAGCGTTTCGCATGCGCGCATTTCATGCGCGCGGGGATTTAGTTATGAAAGCGCCAGCTTTCATAGTATTATGTTAACATAACTTAGTCTATCCGTCAATGGTCAAGTTCAACCGCCGAAATCCGGCTTTCTTATCTCTCCATCTTGTCCGCCAGCGCGTTGATCATGCCGGTGAACTTGGCGAGCTCCTTGTTGGCGTGGCCCTCGAGATTGCGCGCGGCCTGCAGCAGCCGCTCGGCGGCGGCGATCAAAGCGTCGAAGGCGGCAGAGCGGCTGCGGCTCTTCTTGCCGACCGGCTTGCCCTTGGTAACAGTGACAAAGCTGCCTGCAAGCAGATCATAGCTCGTGCCGCTGTACGGGGCAAAGGCTGGATAGCCCTGCTCGTCGTTGAGACAGCGGGTAAAGCTCTCGGCAGCGTCGGGATCGCCGTGGTTGATGAAGGTCAGCTTCGGCGGCTTTTCAAAGCCGTGCAGCCAGTCGAGCAGTCCGTTCTTGTCGGCGTGGCCGCTGACGCCCGGCAGCACCAGGATATTGGCCTTCACCTGGATCTCCTCGCCGAAGAGCTTGACCTTGCCGACGCCGTCGACCAGCAGGCGGCCGAGCGTGCCGACGGCCTGGTAGCCGACAAACAGCACCGTGCTCTCCTCTCGCCACAGATTGTGCTTGAGATGGTGGCGGATACGGCCGGCATCGCACATGCCGCTGGCCGAGATGACGACCTTCGGCTGCTTGTCCTCGTTGATCGCGCGGGATTCCTCCTGCGAGACGGAGAGCTTCAGCCCCGGAAACACCAGGGGGTTCACGCCGCTGCGGATCAGGGCGCGCGTAGGCTCGTCGAGATACTCACTGTCGCACTGCAGAAAGATATTCGTCGCCTCGATGGCGAGCGGGCTGTCGACATAGACCGGGAAATCGTCGTGCCCGGTGACAAGATTACGCTCCTTGATCTCGCGGATGAAGTAGAGCATCTCCTGCGTGCGGCCCACGGCAAAGGACGGGATCACAACGTTGCCGCCGCGGTCGAGCGTCTGCTGGATAACGGCGGAGAGCTCGGCGACATAATCGACCCTGCCCTCGCTGTGCAGACGGTCGCCGTAGGTCGATTCCATGACGAGATAATCGGTCTCGCGGACGTACTGGGGATTCTGCAGAATCGGCTGATTGGCGTTTCCGACGTCGCCCGAGAAGACGATCTTGCGCTCCTGACCGTCCTCGCGCAGCCAGACCTCGATCGCGGCCGAGCCCAGCAGATGCCCGACATCGGTGAAGGCGATCGTAACGCCTTCGTTGACCTGGACAGGCGTGCGGTAGGAGCAGGGGCGCAGCAGACTCAGGAGGCCCATGACGTCCTCCATGTCATAGAGCGGCTCGATCTGCTGCTCGCCGCTGCGCTTATTCTTGCGGTTCTGGTATTCGGCCTCGGAGACCTGGATGTTGGCGCAGTCGCGCAGCATGATATCGCAGAGGCTGCAGGTGGCCGCCGTGGCATAGACCGGTCCGCGAAAGCCCCGCTTATAGAGCAGCGGCAGATGGCCGCTGTGGTCGATATGGGCGTGTGTCAGCAGCACAAAGTCGAGCTGGGACGGGGAAACGGGCAGCGGGACATTTTCATATAAATCCTTGCCCTGCTCCATGCCGCAGTCCACAAGGCCCTTCTTATCGCCGACCTCGAGCAGCGTGCAGCTGCCGGTGACCTCGTGCGCCGCGCCGATAAAGGTGATATTCATAGAGACGTTCTCCTTCCATACAATTTTTACTGTTTCCGGCAGAAAACAGTCTCCGGTATTTCTATTCATATTTTACCCCGTTTTCCGCCCAGATGCAAGGGAGAACCAACGGTATCCGTCATTGTCTTGATTTCGTTATCCGTACATAAAAAAGAAAGATAGCTTTTCTCCGCGAACTATGGTATAATAAGCGCAAAGCGCTTATTATATTTGACTTTACGCCGTTTTTCTCGCCGCTCGCGCGGCAACCGAAAAACATGGCGAATTATACCATAAGTCCTCCGGTCTTATGGTATAATGATAAAATCATGGAATAAAAAAGGAATCGTTGTCGATACAGGGAGAATTATGCCCATGAATAAAAATCTGCGATCCGCGCTGGCGCTGCTGCTGTGCTGCGCTACGGCGCTGCTGTGCTCCTGCACCTCGCGCGAACAGTATCAGAGCATGGCCGGCGATCCGCCGATCAGCACCGTCTCGCCCGTCACAGGCGCGGGCAGCGCTCAAAGCGTCTCCGTCCCGGGAACGGCTGTCACCGCCGTCCCCTCGGGCAATGCCTCGGACAACGGAGAGGTTCCGCTCGTGCGCATCGATTCGACGCTGCGCATCAGCGAGGTCATGTCCTCCAACAAGAGTACCGTCGCGGTTGACGGGCTCTTCCCCGACTGGGTGGAGCTGACAAACATCGGCACTGCGCCGTTGAATCTGAGCAATACCCGCCTGCGCTGCGACGATGTGAGCTTTGCCCTTCCGGCGACCGAGCTGGCCCCCGGCAGCTATCTCACGCTGTGGTGCGACGGCAGCGGCAGCGACAGCTTCCATACGCCCTTTAAGCTGGACAAGAAAGGCTGCACGCTCACGCTCGAAAACAACGCCGGCGTGCTCGATCTGGTGATGGTCCCCGCCCTCTCGGCCGATCAGAGCGCCGTGCGGCAGGCGGACGGTTCGCTTGTCACTACAAACTTTGCGACGCCCGGCTATTCCAATGACGCGAACGGCTACGAGCTCTTTCAGCGTACGCTCGGAAGTCCCTCCCCGCTGCAGATTTACGAGGCCGTTGTGTATAATCAGTGGTATCTGCGGCAGACTGACTATTATGATTTCGTCGAGCTGAAAAACGTGTCCGCAAGCCCCGTGAAGCTCAGTGACTACTATCTCTCGGACAAGGACAGCGACCGCGCCATGTACCGCCTGCCCGAGCGTACGCTCGAGCCGGGGGCCATCTTTGTCGTCTACTGTACCGGCAGCGGTGAGGTCAGTCTCAACGGTGCCGGCGCCCCGTTCGGTCTGTCCGCCGACACGGAGCAGCTCTACCTCTCGGCCTCCGACGGCAGCCTTGTCGATTACGCCTGTCTGCACGACATCCCGTATCACGGCAGCATGGGGCGACTCGACGGACAAAACGGCTATTTCCTGTTCGACACGCCCACGCCCGCCGAGAATAACGCCAACGGCTGCCGCTCGATCGCGGCGGCACCGGTCTCCTCCCAGCCGGACGGCATTTACAACGGCGTCGATCTGCTGACCGTCTCCCTCTCAGCCGACGGCGAGATCCGCTACACGACCGACGGCAGCATGCCGACGCGTGACAGCGAGCTCTACACCGCGCCGCTGACGGTCTCGAAGACCTCGGTAATCCGCGCCGTCACCTATCGCGACGGCTTTCTGCCGAGCGAGCCGACCGATCTGAGCTACATCATCAATGAAAACCACACCCTGCCGGTCGTCAGTCTGGTCGGCACGCCGAGCGAGCTGATCTCGCGCATGTACAATAACCCCGGCCAGGAGATCGAGGTGCTGGGCTCGGTGGCTCTGTTTGAAGAGGACAGCAGCTTCCACAAGAGCTGCGGCATCAAGCTGCACGGCGCGACTTCGAAGTTTGCGCAGTCGAAGAAGTCCTTCAAGCTGTGCTTCCGCGACCGTTATGACGGGGCGCTGGACTACGACCTGTTTGGAAATGGCATCACGCACTTTGCCTCGATTTTGCTGCGCGCCGCGCAGGAGAGCACCTATTCGACGCTGATGCGCGACAATCTGGCGCACCAGCTGGCGATCCGGGCCTTCCCGAATCTGCCCGCCCAGGATTACAAGTACTCGGTGCTCTACATCAACGGCCAATACTGGGGCGTCTACAACATCCGTGAGGCCCACTCCACCACCCACTACGCCGAGCACTACGGCTATGACGAGGAAACGGTGACGCAGTGGAAGGAGAAATGGAGCAATACCGGCCCGATGGCCGAGATTCTGAGCTTTGCGCTCAGCCACAATCTCGCCAACGAGGAAAACTACGCCAAGGTGGCCGAGCGGCTGCATCTCGACAGCATCATCGGCTGGACGATCATGGAGGCCTATACCGGCAACTTCGACTCGAACCCGCCGAACATGCGCTTCTACTATTCGACGGCCGACGGCAAGATGGCCTTCGCCCTGGCCGACCTCGACCTCGGCATGTTCTCCTATGACATTTTTGATACGCCCCTGAAGGGCCCGCTCACCGACAACACACGCGTCGCCTACGGCTATAACCGTCTCGTGAGTGCGCTGATGCAGAACAAGGGCTTCCAGCTCGAGATGGCCAGGCAGCTCTCGGAGGCGCTCAAGGGTCCGATGTCCAACGACAATGTCCTGGCCCTGATCGACCAGCTGGCCGACGAGCTCCGGCCCGAGATCGCCCGCGACCGCCAGCGCTGGCGGATCGGCGGCGACAGCGACACGGTCGATTACTGGGAGCACGGCTTCCAGATGGTCGACTATCTGCGCGACTTTGTCTCCCGCAAGGACGGGCGTGCCAAGTACGTCGTCAACAGCTTCATCGCGCACTCCGGTCTCACGAGCGCGGAGATCCAGGAATACTTCTCCGAATGGAGAAGCTAAAAAAATGCAGTATGACAGATGGAAAAGGCACATAGTTAAGATTGACTAACCGTGTATCGTTGCTGTATGCTCCTGTCTAGCAATGAGGGAGTAGCAAACGCCGCTGCGGCGCAGCAAGTCAACATACTGGCCCCTGGCCTGGCTTGCTTTAAATTGCGAGACTCATGTATACCTTGCTGCTTTGATCGGCAGGGGATCGGCTGTATTCGCCTATACATGGATCTTGTACATCTTGTGATCTGATCGGGTATGGCGATATGCCATACCCGATTTTTTTACGAAATGAGAGATAGGATCATGGAGCTTGCTTTTATTATCAACAGCGCACTGCTGGGCGTGGGATTGGCAATGGACGCGTTTTCGGTGTCCTGCTGCAACGGCCTCGCCGAGCCGGACATGGGCCGCGGCCGCATGGCCGGCATCGCCTTTGTCTACGCCTGGTTTCAGTTCATGATGCCGCTGATCGGCTGGGTCTGCGTTCATACGATCGTCGAGACCTTTACGGCCTTCCAGCAGTTCATCCCCTGGATCGCACTCCTCCTGCTGCTGTGGATCGGCGGCAATATGCTGCGCGACGGTCTGCACGGCGGCGAGACCGAGACGGTCAAGGTGCTGAGCTTCTCCGTGCTGCTCATGCAGGGCGTCGCCACCTCGATCGACGCGCTGTCGGTCGGCTTCACGATCGCGGAATATGATCTGAAAATGGCCTTGATCGCCTGTCTGATCATCGCCGTCGTGACCTTTTTCATCTGTGTCGGCGGTCTGCTGATCGGCCGCCGTCTGGGAACGCGGCTTGCCGGCAAGGCGTCCATCCTCGGCGGTGTGATCCTGATCCTGATCGGGCTTGAAATATTCCTCAAAGGCATTATCCGGTAAGTCAAAATCCGGTGTCCGCGTTCGGACACCGGATTTTGTTTATAGTTCGAAGAGTGTGATCTGGCTGCTCTCGGGCATGCTGCCGAGCGCGCCGAGGCGCTTCAAGGCTTCCATGTGCGCCTGCGATACCTTGGGGCAGGCGGCGGAGAGCTCCTCCATCGAGATAAACTCCCGTCCGCCCTCGGTACAGGCCGCCAGGTCGTCCGCGGCCGTTTGGCCGAGCCCCGACACCGCCACAAAGGGCGGGCGCAGCTGCGTGGTGCCGACGATCTTGAACTTGTTCGCGTCCGACTCGTAGAGGTCGATCGGCGCAAAGGAAAAGCCGCGCATATTGAACTCGTACACGGCCTCGAGCGTGACCTCGAGATCCTCCTCGTTTGCTGTCAGATCGCTGCGGCGCTTGTACTCGTTGATCTTCCGCCGCACCGACTCGGTCCCGCCGCACATCAGCTCGGCGTCGAAGCCGCCCTTCTGGCTGCGGCGGTAGAAATAGGCGCTGTAGAACGCGAGCGGCTCGTGCACCTTGAACCAGGCAATGCGGAAGGCCATCATGACATAGGCCACCGCGTGTGCCTTCGGGAACAGGTAGGCGATCTTGCGCGCCGATTCGATCCACCAGTCCGGCACGCCGAGCGAGCGCATCAACTCCTCGCCGCCGTCGGGGAAGACGCCGGACTTCTTGACCTTGCCCTTTCGCACAGCCTCCATGGTCTTGAAGGACAGGGACGGCTCCATGCCCTTGGAGATCAGGTAGATCATGATGTCGTCGCGGCAGCCGATGGCTTGGTTGACGTCGGCGATACCGTCGACGATCAGGTCGTGGATGTTGCCGTTCCACACGTCGGTGCCGTGGGAGAAGCCCGAGAGCCGGATCAGCGTATCGAAGGCCTTGGGCTGGGTGTCGACCAGCATCTGTCGCGTAAACGGAGTGCCGAACTCCGGCACACCGATCGAGCCGGTCTTGCCGATGATCGGGTCGTCCTCAGGCAGGCCGAGCACCGTGGGCGTCGTGAAAATCGCCATCGTCGAGGGATCGGAGAGCGAGATTTCCTGGGCGTCGATGCCGGTCATATCCTCCATCATGCGGATCATCGTCGGGTCATCGTGGCCGAGCTCGTCGAGCTTGAGGAGGTTCGCCTCCATGCAGTGGTATTCAAAATGGGTCGTGATGATGTCGCTGTTCGGGTCGTCGGCCGGGTGCTGCACCGGGCAGAAGTCCGTGACGTCCTTGTCCTGCGGCACGACGACAAGGCCGCCGGGGTGCTGGCCGGTCGTGCGCTTGATACCTACAAGGCCGAGCGCCAGGCGGTTTTCCTCGGCCTTAGTGGCCGAGATCCCGCGCTCTTCGAGATATTTTTTCACATAGCCGTAGGCCGTCTTCTCGGCCAGGGTGCCGATCGTCCCCGCGCGGAAGACGTGGTCCGAGCCGAAGAGCACCTCGGTGTATTTGTGGGCCTTGGCCTGGTACTCGCCCGAGAAGTTCAGGTCGATATCGGGGGTCTTCTCGTTGCCGGGGTAGCCCAGGAAAGTCTCGAACGGGATGTTGAAGCCGTCGCGGCGCATACGCGTGCCGCAGTCGGGGCAGTCCCGCTCGGGCATATCGGCGCCGCAGCCGTAGGAGTTGTCCAGAATGAAATCCGAGCGGCGGCATTTTGGGCAGACGTAGTGCGGCGGCAGGGAGTTGACCTCGGTGATGCCGGACATATAGGCCACAAGCGACGAGCCGACGCTGCCACGCGAGCCGACCAGATAGCCGTGCTCGAGCGAATTCTGCACCAGCTTCTGGGCCGACATGTAAATCACGTCGTAGTGGTGGCCGAGGATCGTGTTCAGTTCAACGTCGACACGATCCTGTACGATCTTCGGGGGCGGGTCGCCGTAGATGCGGTGCATCTTGGTATAGACGAGATCGCGCAGGATCTCGGCCGAGTTCTCGATCGTCGGCGGGAAGAGGTCCTTGGGCAGCAGCTCGATCTCCTCGACCTGGTCGGCGATCGCGCGGGTGTTCGTGATGACGACCTCGCGGGCAACGTCCTTCCCGAGATACTCAAATTCCTTCAGCATCTCGTTCGTCGTCCGGAAATAGATCGGGCAGCTGCGGTCGGCGTCGGAAAACTTCTTGGCCGCCTGCAGGATATGGCGGTACTGTTCATCCTCAGGGTCGAGGAAGTGCACGTCCGAGGCCGCGATGACCGGCTTATTCAGCTTCCGACCGAGGTTGAGGATCGTGCGGTTATAGTCCTGCAGCACGCTCTCGTCCTTTACGCGGCCGTTTTCGACGAGAAAGCCGTTATTCGCAATCGGCTGGATCTCGAGATAGTCGTAAAACGAGGCGATCTTCTCCAGTTCCTCCTCGCTCGCGCCGTTCATGACCGCGCCGTAGAGCTCGCCCATGCCGCAGGCCGAGCCGACAAGGATACCCTCGCGGTGCTGCAGCAGCAGGCTCTTCGGCACGCAGGGCGTGCGGTGGAAGTATTTGAGATAGGACTGCGAGATCATCTCATACAGGTTTTTCAGCCCCACGCGGTTCTTCACAAGGAAGATCATATGGTAGGTCTTCGCCACGTCGGTGCGGCGCAGCGAGTGGTAGATGTGCTCGATGTCATCGACCGTCTTCGCGCCCTGGGCGGCCAGCATCGGGATGAACTTCATCATGATGCGCGCGCAGGCCGCCGCGTCGTCCGAGGCGCGGTGGTGGTTGAATTTCGGCAGGTTCAGATAGTTCGACACGATGTCGAGCTTGAATCGCTTGAGGTCGGTGCACAGCGCCTGGCTGAGCGCGAGCGTGTCCATAAATACCGGCTGGAAGCGCACGCCGTGGCGCCGCGCGCAGGCCGTCATGAAGCCGACGTCGAAGTGGGCGTTGTGGGCGATCAGCGGACGGTCGCCGCAGAAGTCCATGAACATCCGCAGCGCCTCTTCCTCCTTGGGCGCTCCGGCGACGTCGCTGTCGCGAATGCCGGTCAGCTCGGTGATATCGGGCGGGATCGGCTGCTCGGGGTCGACAAAGGTGTTGAACTCCTTTTTGATCTCGCCGCCCGCGAACAGCACCGCGCCGATCTCGGTCATGCGGTTATTCATGGCGTTGAGACCGGTCGTCTCGATGTCGAAGGCGACAAACTCACTGTCCAGCGGCAGCTTGGAGTTGCCGATGACGGCGCTGTTGCCGTCCATATCGTTGAGATAGTAGGCCTCCATGCCGTAGATGATCTTGACGCCGTGCTTTTTCCCGGCCTTCCACATGTCCGGGAAGGCCTGGGCCACCCCGTGGTCGGTCACGGCGATCGCGGGCATGCCCCAGTAGGCCGCGCGCTTGACGACGGCGGCCGGGTCGGTGAGCGCGTCCATAGCCGAAAAGCGGGTGTGCAGGTGCAGCTCCACGCGCTTTTCCTCGGCCTCGTCGGGGCGGACGGTCTTCTTCCCCTTCATGATATTGCGCGGCTCGAGCACCATGTCGTCGTCAAACTTGTTGTAGGTGACCTCACCCTGGACGATCAGATGGTCGCCGGGGGCGATCTGATCGATGATGCTGCGGTCGTCCTCCTGCCGGAGATAGCGGGAGATATGCACCGTGTTCGTCAGGTCCGTCAGATCGAAGCCCAGCACGGCGCCGCCCTTCTTCGTGGTCTTGGAGTTCACGGCGACAACGTCACCCTCGACGGTGACACGTCCGGATTCGAGCGTCAGCGTGTTCATCGGGACACTCTTTTGCTTGACGGCGCGGCCGAGGAGCACATTGCCGTGGCCCCCGCCCGGCGCCGCGCCGCCCTCGGAGGGCAGCGGCATCGTGCCCCGGACGCTCTTCGGGTAGTCCGGCACGATGCCGACGCCTGCGAGCGCATAATCCGCCTTGATGCAGTCGCACAGGGCCGTGATATCGCTCGGCGAGGGCATCACCGGAAAGTGCGCGCTGATCTGCACGGTCATCTCCCGCACATCCACCCGCGCATCGGTGACATATACGTTTTCAAGCCCACCGCAGGTATTTTTCCGGGCCTCGCAGCCCGGGAACATTTTCAGAAAAGGGGTATGGTCCATGGTATACTCCTGGCAGTAGTCTGACCTTCGGCCGGCAACTCCGGCCGAAGGTCAGAATACTGTGTATTGCAGCCGCCAAACTGCGGCAATCTCAGATAATGGCAGCTCTGTTCTCGATCAGCTAACTACTAGTCACTAACCACTAGTCACTAACCACTAGCCACTATCCACTAACCACTAAACACTGGCCACTATCCACTAACCACTAAACACTGGCCACTAATCCTATCCGGCGATCGTGCAGCCACCGACCGGGCGGATATAGGTCACATGGCAGGCGTCACGGCCCAGCAGATGGTCCATGTCGGCCTTGAACTGTTCGGCCATGTCTACGGGGACAAAGGCCTGGATCGTTCCGGCAAAGCCGCCGCCGTGGACGCGATAGGCGCCGCGGCCGTTCAAGCAGTGCTCCGCGGCCGCCAGTGCGACAGCGACCGGCTGATAGCGCGAATCGCGGTAGGTATCGACGTTCTGCAGATACATATAGGACGAGCGGCCCGAGTCGGACACGAGGCGCAGGAACTCGTTGAAGTCCCCGGCATCCAGCGCGGCCATCATCTGTTCGACGCGGCGGCAGTCGCTGTAGTAGTGGATCGCGCGCAGCACGGCGCGATCGCCCACGTCGGCGCGCAGCACCGGGATAGCCCGATAGAAAGCGTCCTCAGCGACCTCGCTGAGCACCTCTTTGCCGAAGACTCCGGCGACAGCCTTCATCTCGACCGGGATCGCGGCATAGTCGTCCGTGAGGTTGGCGTGGTTGGCACCGCTGTCCACAATGCAAAGCGCATGGCCGGCCTTTGCAAAATCAAAGCTCACAGGCGTGACCTTGGGGTTGTCCTTGTCAAAGAAGTCGACGGCCACGATGCCGCCCATGGCGCAGCCCATCTGGTCGAGCAGGCCCGAGGGCTTTCCGAAATAGACGTTCTCGGCGTACTGGCCGATCCGGGCGATTGCGGCACTGTCAAGCGCATTTGCGCAGAACAGCTCGTTGACGACGGTCCCCAGCAGCACCTCGATGCAGGCCGAGGACGAAAGTCCCGAGCCGCCCGGCACATCAGAGATCAGATAGGCGTCAAAGCCCGCAACCGAATAGCCTCTGCGCGCCACACCGGCAGCCACGCCGCGGATCAGCGCGCGGGTCGAGTTGTACTCCGCCGTATCGGGGGACAGCACGGACAGATCCACACTGGTCAGACCATAGCCCTCGGAGTAGAGATTGACGGTGTTTGTGCCGTTCGGGGCCACGCAGGCCAGGGCGTCAAGATCGACCGAACCCGTCAGCACCTTGCCGCGCTGGTGGTCGGTGTGGTTGCCGCCGAGCTCGGTGCGGCCGGGGGCCGAGCAGATGGCGACGGCGGCGGAATCATCCTTGCCGAACACCTTTTGCCAGCCCTCCATGACCTGCGTCAGGCGCGCGCGGTAGGGACCGATCTCCGATATACCGCGGCAGTAGAGCCCGCACAGGGCCTCGTCAAATGCTCCGTTGTCCAGGGACGCCTGGATGTCCTTGATTTCTCTCATGCCAGCACCTCATTCTATAATCGTATTTCATTTCGGTTTTATGTACAGTCGGAGATCACGCTTTTTCGATCTCCTCAAGCAGCGCGTCACAGAGCCGGTCGTAGGGATAGGTGCCGATGACCTCGCCCTTTTTGAACAGCAGGCCCTTGCCCTTGCCGCCGGCGATGCCGAAGTCGGCCTCGCGGGCCTCGCCCGGGCCGTTGACAACGCAGCCCATAACAGCGACCGTTATGTCCTTATGGACGTTTTGCAGCCGCTGCTCGACCTCGGTGGCGAGACCGATCAGGTCGATCTCGGTGCGGCCGCAGGTCGGGCAGGAGATGAAGCGCACGCCGCCGCGGCGCAGCCCGAGCGCGCGCAATATTGCGATCCCGGCTTTGACCTCCTCGACAGGGTCGGCCGTCAGCGAGACACGGATCGTATCGCCGATGCCCTCGGCGAGCAGCGTGCCGATGCCGACGGCGGACTGGATCGTGCCGTTCCAGGCGGTGCCGGTCTCGGTGACGCCGAGGTGCAGCGGGTACGGGAAGACCTCAGAGGCCAGACGGTAGCTGTCGATCGTCAGTGCCACCGAGGAGCTTTTCATCGACAGGCAGATATTGTCAAAGCCGTATCGCCGCAGCAGCTCGACATGGCCCGCTGCGCTCTCGACAAGCGCCTTGGGGCAGGGGTGACCGTATTTCTCGAGCAGACGACGCTCAAGCGAGCCGGCGTTTATCCCGATGCGGATCGGGATATTTCTGGCCTTACAGGCCTTCGCCACAGCCCGCACATTCTCCTCCGCGCCGATATTGCCGGGGTTGATGCGGATCTTGTCGATGCCGCGCTCGGCTACAAGCAGCGCGAGGCGGTAGTCAAAGTGGATATCGGCCACCAGCGGGATCGGGCTTTGCTCTTTGATCTTGTCGATGGCCAGCGCCGAGCGCTCGTCGGGGATGGCCAGACGCACGATATCGCAGCCCGCGGCCGCGAGGTCGCGGATCTGCTGAACAGTGGCCTCCACGTCCCAGGTCTTGGTGTTGCACATCGACTGTACCGGGATCGCGGCTCCGCCGCCGACCGGCACACCGCCGACCGTGATCTGTTTTGTCAGTTTTCTCTCTGTCATTTCTGTACGATCCTCACAATGTCATGCAGCATGATATAGCCCATCAGTGCCAGCAGCAGGACCATCATCACCGCGTTGATCGTGCCCTGGATTTTGGGGTTGAGCTTTTTGTGGGTAAAGAGGCGCTGTCCCTCGTCGATCACAAGAAACAGGATCTGCCCGCCGTCGAGCGCCGGGATCGGCAGCAGGTTCATCACGGCCAGGTTCACGGCGATCAGCGCGCCAAGATACAGGACGTTGAAAATGCCGTCCTTCGTGGTCTCGGCCTGGGTGCCCTGCTCGGCCATCATATCCACGATGCCGACCGGCCCTGCCATATCGTTGACGCTGACATGGCCGCGCACAAGCTCGCTGAGCCCGTACCAGACCGTTCGCACGAAATAGAGCGTCGTGTTCCAGCTGTATTGGAGGGTATTGACGAAGTTTCCCTCGTCCACGGCCTCAAACAGGAATCCGAAATAGCGGCCCTCCCGTCCCTCGTACTCCTGGGGTACCATTTCAAAATCCTTGAGCGTAACTGTTTTACCGTCACGCTTGAGCACCAGGTCGTAAACACCGGTTTCCTGTCCCTCGAGCAGGAACTGGCTGACCTCGTGATAGAGCAGAATCCGCTTGCCGTTGATTTTCACAAAGCGGTCGCCGGCCTGGAGGCCCTCGGCGCTCTCGTAGGGGCAGCCCTCCATGAAGCTCGTGACGACCGGCGCACGAAAGCCCACGCTGCCCGCATAGAGCAGCAGCACGACCAGAAAGCCGAGTACGAAGTTATTGAACGCCCCCGCCACCAGGATCAGAAAGCGCTTCCAGGCCGCCTGATTGGTGAAGGCGCGCGGATCGTCCGAGAGGCCGTCTTCGCCAGTCATGGCGCAGTAGCCGCCAAAGGGGATGATACGCAGGGAATAGACGGTCTCGCCCTTCTGCCGGTGCCAGATCGCCGGGCCCATGCCGACGGCAAACTCCTCCACACGCACATGGCACAGCTTGGCGACGGTGAAATGGCCAAACTCGTGGATCGCGATGAGGACGCCGAAAATCAAAATGCCGAGAAAAATAAAGAAGATGCTCATTGACCGTAATGCTCCCTGACATAGCGCCGTGCGGCTTCGTCAGCCGCCAGAATGGTATCGAGATCGGGATCCTGCACGACGCCGACGGCCTCGACTGCCGCTTTTGCCGCGTCGTAGATCCGGTTATAGCCGAGCCTGTGCGCCAGGAACAGGTGCACCGCGACCTCGTTGGCCGCGCTCATGACGCAAGCCATCGTACCACCCGTGCGCGCCGCCTCCATGGCAAGCGCGAGGCAGGGTGTCTTTTCGAGATCCGGCTCCTCAAAGGTCAGCGCGCCGAGCTTGAAGAAGTCCAGCCGCTCGAACATCGAGGGGCAGCGCTCGGGATAGGTCATCGCCAGCTGGATCGGCAGCCCCATATCGGGCACGCCGAGCTGGGCGATCACCGTCCCGTCGCAGAGCTCAACCATCGAGTGGATCACGCTCTGCGGGTGGACGACGACCTGAATATCGTCCGGCGTGACGCCAAAAAGATGCATGGCCTCGATAAACTCGAGTCCCTTGTTCATCATTGTCGCGCTGTCGACCGAGATCTTTGCGCCCATGTGCCAGTTCGGGTGCCGCACGGCCTGCTCGGGCGTGATGTCCTCGAGCTCGGCGCGCGCCCGGCCGCGGAAGGGCCCGCCCGAGCCGGTCAGCAAAATACGGCGCAGCTCGCCGCTTTTCCGGCCCATCAGGCACTGGAAGATCGCCGAGTGCTCCGAGTCGACCGGCACGATCTCGGCGCCCTTCTCCTTTGCGCGCGCCATGACAAGGCTGCCCGCGCACACCAGTGTCTCCTTGTTGGCGAGGGCGATGCGCTTGCGCTCGTCAATGGCGGCGAGCGTCGGCTTCAAACCCACCGCGCCAGAGACCGCCGTGACCACACAGTCGGCCTCCGGCAGCGTCGCGGCCTCGATCAGACCCTCGATGCCCGCGCCGACGCGGATATCGGTGTCGCCGATCTTGATTTTGAAATCCTTCGCGGCCTGCTCGTCATAGACGGCGACGAACTTCGGGTGCAGGCGGCGGGCCTGCTCCTCCAGCCGATCGATCTGGCGGTTGGCCGTCAGTGCTGCGACAGGCAGCCCCAGATGCTCCGCCACTGCGATGGACTGCCGCCCGATCGAACCGGTGCAGCCCAGAATGGAAAGTGACTTTACCATGCTATTCTTCCTTTGAAATTCTATGTCTATGCCATCAATTGGCCTTGACTTTTCCGAATCTCCTGTCCCGCTGGGAGAACACGGCGATCGCTTTTTTCAGCTCGTCGACCGTGAAGTCCGGCCAGAGCACGTCGGTGAAATAGAACTCGGCGTAGGCGCACTGCCACAGCAGAAAATTGGAGATGCGCTGCTCGCCGCCCGGGCGGATCAGCAGATCGGGGTCGGGGATACCGGCCGAATCGAGGTAGCTTGCAAAGCGCGCTTCGTTCAGCTCGCTTTGATCGCCGGCGGCATATTCCTCGGCGTAGCGGCGCGCGGCGCGCAATATCTCGTCCCGGCCGCCGTAGTTGATGCAGACGTTGGCCTGGAAGCCCTCGTAGCCGGCGGAGATCTCGTCCGTCTCGCGCACAAGCTCCTGAAGCTCACTCGAAAGGCCGCTCAGATCGCCCATGACGCGCAGACGGATATGGTCCCTGGCCATGGTCTCGATCGACTCGTGCAGATACTTGTTCAGAAGCTTCATGATCGCGGTAACTTCATCGCTCGGGCGATTCCAGTTCTCCGTCGAAAAGGCGTAGACCGTCAGGTACTCGACGCCGAGATCGCGGCAGGCGTAGGCGATCTTACGGAAAACCTCGCTGCCGGCGGCATGACCCGCTGTGCGCGGTAATCCGCGCTTTTTGGCCCAGCGGCCGTTGCCATCCATGATGATGGCAATGTGGCGGGGGATCCTCTCCCCCGCCGCGTTGTAAATCCTGTCAGGCATCAGATCTCCGTCAGTTCCTTTTCCTTATTGGCGCAGATCTTGTCAAGCTCCTTGATATAATCGTCGGTCAGCTTCTGGACGTCCTTCTCGGCCTGCTTGTAGTCGTCCTCGGTGATCTCCGAGGCCTTCTGCTGTTTTTTCAGCTTTTCAATGCCGTCGCGGCGGATATTGCGGATGGCGACCTTGGCCTCTTCGCCGTACTTCTTGGTCTGCTTGACGAGATCCTTGCGGCGCTCCTCGGTCAGCGGTGGGAAGACAAGGCGCAGGGCCTTGCCGTCGTTCTGCGGGTTGATGCCGAGGTCAGAGGTCTGAATGGCCTTCTCCAGCGGCTTGAGCGCCGAGCGATCCCAGGGGGTGATCAGCAGCGAGCGCGGGTCGGGCGTGGCGACCGTGGCCAGCTGCTGCACCGGCGTGGGAGTACCGTAGTATTCCACACTGATCTGGTCGAGCACGGCGGCGTTGGCGCGGCCGGCGCGGATCGTGGCGAGCTGCGTTATCAGCGACTCGCAGGTTTTTTTCATTCTGCGTTCGATTTCCTGATATTCGGACATGGTGTTTCCCTCCTGTATATGGTAAAAATATAGATTTATAAGCAATTGGGTAACTGTTCATTCCCTTGATGGGGACTGAACAGTCAGTCAGTGGAGCACTCGCGCTTATCGCAGCGGGCCACCTCATCCGTCATTCGGCTTGCGGGAGACGCCGAATGACACCTTCCCCTCGAGGGGAAGGCTTTATCTGACAGAAGTGCCGATCTTCTCGCCGGCGAGGACGCGCAGGATGTTCTCGGGCTCGGCCAGGGCGAAGACCTCGACCGGGATCGCATTGTCCATGGCGAGGCTCGTCGCGGTCGTATCCATCACGGCCAGATGCCGGGCCAGTACCTCGTCATAGCTGATCGTGTCGAAGCGCACAGCCGCGCTGTTGCGGCGCGGGTCGTCGCTGTAGACGCCGTCGATGTTCTTCGCAAGCAAGATCGCGTCGGCGTGGATCTCCAGCGCGCGCAGCACGGCGGCCGTGTCGGTGGAGAAGAACGGAGCGCCGGTGCCGCAGGCAAAGAGGACGATGCGTCCGGCATTGAGATGCTCAATGGCCTTGTCGGTGCTGTAGCGCTCGCCGACACCCTGGATGTCGACGGCTGTCATGACGCGCGCGTCGGCGCCCAGCTGGCGGAACACGTCGCAGACAGCCAGGCAGTTCATCGCCGTGGCGAGCATACCCATGCGGTCGGCGCTGACGCGCTCGACCTTACCGGCTCCGTCCTTGACGCCGCGCCAGAAGTTGCCGCCGCCGATCACGATGGCGACCTGCACGCCCTCGTCAGACGCTTTTTTGATCGTTTCACAAACGTGGGAGACCACATCGAAATCAAAGCCGGTGTGTTTATCGCCGGCGAGCGCCTCGCCGCTGATTTTGATAAGAACGCGCTTATATACAGAATTCATGGGCTTCTCCTTCTCTCCGCCGCCGGGCAGACCCGTTAAGGCGCATTATGATGCTTTTATCTTACCACAAGACTGCCCGTTTGGCAATTCTTTATTCCAATCGCTCGTTATTTCGCTGGTGATTTCCTCCCCGTACCGACGCGATCTGCCCCGTCTCCCCACCCCGGCCCTGACAAGTTTTGCCGCGCCGCGGTGCTATCATGGCGTGCATGAAAGTCATTTATCTGGACCGTCTGTTTGTGCTCAACTGGCTGGCAGACTATCTGCTGTGCCTGACCGCGGCACGCATCTGCGGCGTGCCGCTGCGGCGGCTGCGCTATGTCGGCTCGGCGCTGCTCGGGGCTGCCTACGCCTGTGCCGCGCTGCTGCCGGGCTGGGGCTTTCTGACCGCCGCGCCATGGAAGCTCGTTTTCGGTCTCGTCATGGGGCTGATCGCTTTTCTGGGCGAGCGGCATCCCCTGCGCTGCATGCTGACACTGCTGGCGGTATCGGCGCTCTTTGGCGGGGCTCTGTGGGCCTTTGGCGGCGGCAGTCTGAGCCTGCGCTTCCTCGCCGTCAGCTTTGCCGCCTGCTATGCCGTACTGAATCTGCTGCTGCGCAATCGCGGCGCACTGCCCGACAAACCGCGCGCTGCGGTTTGCGTGCATCGTTCCGGCCGCGAGAGCCGCTTTTTTGCCCTGCGCGACACCGGCAATTCCCTCACCGATCCGCTGACGAACCGCCCCGTGCTGCTGCTCTCGCCGCGCGCGGCCGAGCCGCTCTTCGGTGAGGGCCTGCTATGGGGCGACGCCGTGGCCCTGCTCGAGCAGAGCGCGAACCGGGAAAGCCTGCGCGGCGTGTTTCGGCTGGTTCCCTGCCGCGGCGTCGGCGGAGACCGTCTGCTGGCACTCTTTCGCCCCGCGAGCGTCACCGTGGACGGCACAGAGGAGCGCGATCTCCTCTGTGCCGTCAGCCCCGAGGCCTACGGCGAGGGCTTTGAGGGCATTATTCCCTGTTAGCCCGCCCCTCCCCACCGTCCACTAACCACTAACCACTAATCACTAACCACTGACAGGAGGTATTCCATGCTCTGCAAACCACAGGTGTTCTTTCTGCGCGAACAATTGCTGTCGATCCTGGGGCTCGAGCCCCGGGAGGTCTTCTATGTGGGCGGGAGCGTCACGCTGCCGCCGCCGCTGACGAAGGAAGAAGAGGAGCGCGCGCTCGCCGCCCTGGAAGACGGCGACGAGCACGCCCGCCGTCTGCTGATCGAGCGCAATCTCCGTCTTGTGATCTTCATCTCCAAGCGTTTTGAAAACACCGGCATCCATCTGGACGATCTGATCTCGATCGGAACGATCGGGCTGATCAAAGCCGTGAACACCTTTAAAACCGGCAAAAACATCAAGCTGGCCACCTACGCCTCGCGCTGCATCGAAAACGAGATTCTGATGGTGCTGCGCAAAAACAGCAGTCAGCACAGCGAGCTGAGCATCGACGAGCCGCTCAACACCGACTACGACGGCAACGAGCTGCTGCTCTCCGACGTGCTCGGCACCGACGAGGACGAGGTCTCTCGTCCGATGGAGGACGACGCCGACCGCCAGATGCTGATGGCCGCGATCGATACGCTCTCTGCGCGCGAGCGCGAGATCATTTTGCTGCGCTTCGGTCTGCCCTCCGGCCCCGAGCGCACGCAAAAAGAGGTCGCCGACAGGCTCGGTATCTCGCAGAGCTATATTTCCAGACTTGAAAAGCGCATCATCCAGCGCCTGCGCAAGGAGATGCTCCGGCAGATGCAGGTTTAAGCAGCGTATAGCGCTTCAACATAAGAAACAGGCGGATTCGCAAGAGAGCGAATCCGCCTGAAGCATACCGCGACACAACATGGTGCATGTACGATTTTGCCGCCCGACCACGGCCGTCTCACGATCCCGACTTTGGCATTGCACAGCGGCGGTGTTTCTGCTATGATTGACTTACAGCAGCAGGTACGCGCCGAGCGTGATGAGCATTTCTGTATCTCCGCTCTCCTTATAGAGCAGATATAACACCAGGCACAGCAGCAAATCGTTCGGCTCTAGCTCGCCGAGACGGCCTGTCAGAAAATCGAGCGGGCCGCGCCCGGCGCTCGGCGCAGCCGCGGGTGGGATAGGCAGCGGCTCCGCCGCCCGACGCTCCGGCGTCGGTTCCGGGATGCCGTCCTCCACCTCGATCACGCGGCCTCCCGCGTAGCGCTTATAGCCCGCCATGGCTCTTGAGCGCAAAGCCCGCCAACTTTGCCATTTTCCCCAGACGCATCGCCGCGCGCAGCTTCTCCTGCCGGTGGGGCGAGAGATAGGGCAGCATGGCCGTGAGCAGCGCCTGATTGTCCGTGCCCGGTGCGGCCGTGCCTCCGCCGCCCAAACCGCCCAGCAGGCCGCCAAGGTTCGGCAGGAGCGGTGAGCTCGTTGGCGCCCCTGTCGGTGCAGCCGCCTCCGGCTGCGGCTCCGGCTGCCCGTTGCCCATCAGGCTCTGGGCCAGACGACTGATCTCCGCCATCTGCTGCGGGTCGGAGAGCACGGCGTTGATCTTATCCTCGAGCTCCCCCATCGGCGCTCACCTCACTTTTCCATCAGCTTTTGCACCTGCGATGCCAGGCGCTGCCCTTCGCCGCTTGCAAGCACCTGGCTGAGCAGCTGCCGCAGCGCCGCGCCGTCCCCCTGCTGTGCGCGCGCAAGCAGTGCGCTGTCCAGACGCTTTTCCAGCCGTTTTCCGTCCTCGCTCTCCGCCAGTGCCGCGAGCCCTCCGGTCTTCCCCTGCCGCTCCAGCTGGCGCTGCAGCTCATCGAGTTTCCCCATTTCACCACATCCTTCACTCCATTGTATGCAGGTTAAGGCCTATTCGACACAGAAAAGGAGAACTGCCATGAACCCTGTCCTTCGCGCCGCTGTCTTTTCCGACACACACACGAGCGTCAGTCTGATGCTTGAGGCCGTCCGAAGCTATCATCCGGATGTGATTCTGCACCTCGGCGACCATGAACGCGACACAGCCATCCTGAGCACTGAGTTCCCCGACATCCCCGTCCACGTTGTTTGCGGCAACTGCGACTCCGGAAGCAGCGCGCCGCTGACGAAGGTTGTGACGCTCGGCCCTGTCAAGGTCTTTCTCTGCCATGGCCACAGCTATAACGTCAGCTGGGGCGACGTCAGCCGTCTCGTCTATGCCGCGCAGGAGCAGGGCTGCCGTCTCGCGCTCTACGGCCACACGCATATTGCAGACCGGCAGGAGATCGGCGGCGTACAGGTGTTAAACCCCGGCACGGCCGGAAAAGGAATACACCTGAGCTGGGCAAAAGTCGAAGTCTATGAAAACGGCGCGTTCACCTGCGAGATCGTGGAAAAACCGCTCATATAGTGTTTCCAGGAAGAACAGAACACAGGGCCGTGAAAAAGGGGATCCTTTTTCACGGCCCTGTACTGTTTTATCAAAGAAATGTGATTTCCGGCTTTGATGCCTATGCCGCTCTGTTATTCTTCAAAGGCGGCTGAGTTGTCGATCTCCAGATCGTACTTTTCCACGTCGACCAGCACGCTGCCGTCGGACGAGAAGCTGATCGCCGAGGCCTCCATCGGCGTGTATAGCACAAAGGAGGCCGCCTGCTCGCCGTCGTTGACGAAGAGCTCGAGGCTGTAACGGTCCATGATGACGCGCATTTTCAGCATACCGTCTGTCAGACTGACCGGGAATTCGCGGATATCGACGATATCATGGGGGAAGCCGCTGTGCGTGCGGTCGACCTTGATCGTACCGGTCTCAGGCCGATAGCGGATGAACGTGAAGTGTTCGCCGTCGCGCGCCACATACAGGCGGAACCATTTGAACATGCTGTTCTCGTTGCCGGGACGCACGGTGACCGTCATATCGAGGCAGCGGCCCGAGATCCCGCGCAGGCTGGTCTCGCCGTTGATCAGCACGTTGCGGTAGTCGATCTTGACGCCGCGGTAGTTTTCCAGCTCTCTGACCGGATTCTGGAAGAGACGGCCGTTGCAAATCGACAGCTCGCGCGGCAGCGTCATCTGTCCCATGAAGCGCAGCTCCTGCTTGCGGCAGGAGGAGGTCTCCCAGTTCTGCATCCAGCCGATCATAACGCGCCGTCCGTCCTCGGTCAGCAGCGTCTGCGGCGCATAGAAGTCCAGGCCGTAGTCGATCGCCTGTACCATCTCGCGGTTGAGATGGTGCGTCTTTTTATCGAAGGTACCGATCAGACACACATTGGCGTTGCCGGGATGGAACTCGAGCCCAATCGCCGTCATCTCCTGCGGCGAGACAAGCAGCACGTTCTTCCCGTCCAATGCGAAGAAATCCGGGCACTCCCACATCCGTCCGTACTGGTTGTGGCAGGCCGAGAGCACACTGACATATTCCCAGTGGAGCGCATCCTTGCTCTGATAAAGCAGGATTGTCCCGCTGCCGTCCGGGCAGCGGTTGCCGATCACGGCATAGAAGGTATCGCCTTCGCGCCAGATCTTCGGGTCGCGAAAATCGTGCTCGCTGCCGCCCTCCGGCAGCAGCTTGCTGTCGATGACGGGATTGCCGTCGATCTTTTCATAATCGACGCCGTCGCCGATGGCGATGCACTGGGTCTGATAATCCTCGATCATACCGTTGCGGCGGCGGACACTGCGCACGCCGGTATACATCAGCAGATGCCGGCCGTCGGGCAGCTCGACCGCACTGCCGGAAAAGCAGCCGTCCCGGTCGTATTCGGTATCCGGCGCGAGCGCCGCGGGCAGACGCTCCCAGCGGATGAAGTCGCGGGTTTTGACATGTCCCCAGTGCATGGGGCCCCATTTGGTATCATAGGGGTAGTACTGGAAAAACAGATGATACTCCCCCTTGTACGGCGCAAAGCCGTTGGGGTCGTTGATCCAGCCGATGCCGCCGGTCACATGGAATTCCGGCTGCTCGGCGCGTGTATAGGGCAGGTATTTCTTTTCAAAATCGCGGGCTTTCTGGAGCATCTTGCTTGTCATGATCGTTCCTCCTGTCCATATGGTACAGATCTCTGATAAAAGATAAAAAGCAAATGGATGTCACCGCCAGGCGGAGACTGCTGCGCATCATAGCATACCTGTCCGATTCGGTCAAGCCCGCCGAGAAAAAATTGTCGGAAAAACCAGCATTATTGCCGGTCTGTCAGGTCTGTATAAGGCAGAGAGAAAGGCTTTCATAGTTGCTATGAAAGCCCTTCTCTCTGCCCACCCGCGCCCCGAAGGGCGCGGGTGGGGTGCCAGGTTTGGAGATTATCCGTTGAAGGCGTCGAAATACTTCTGGTAGATGCTGAGATACTGGTCAATGCCGTAGGCTTTCAGATCGGCCTGAAGCTTCTCAAAGTCAGCATCGGTGAAGCCGTTCATAATGCCGTCAGCGCGGGCGGCGTTGATGCACTTGAAGATATCGGCGTTCAGGTTGGAGATGGTCTTGGTATCGTCAGCGCTCATGAACACATTGGGATAGACGTACTTGGTGTTCATGTCGGGCGTGTAGACGTCCTTGATCCAGTTAAGACGGTACTGGGCGTCATCCGGGCAGGTGACATACACGTCATAGTAGCTGTCGAGGATGGCCAGGGGGCCGCCCACGCACTCGGCCTCGCGGACCTCAACCGGGGAGGCGTCGCCGAGCCAGGTGTGCTTGAGCATGGGATCGCCGTTGGCGTTGGTGCTCATCTCGAAGATATCGAACTCGTCATCCTCGCCGTAGGTGCCCCAGTTGTTCTGCGGGGACTGGAGGGGATCGTACATCTGGTCGAGCCAGGCGCAGATCAGGCCAGGGTTCTTCGCGGTGGCGGTCACAACACAGCGGCCGCGGTCAAAGCCGGAGGTGTAGGAGCCGGTGACAGGGGTGATGTTGCGGGTGTCGGCGGTCAGCGCGGGCAGCGGCTGCCAGCCCTTACCGGCGATCAGGTCGTCCATGCTGACCTGAGCAATGTTGGCAACGTCCCAGCTGAAGCAGACGCCGTAGCGGCCGCTCTTGCCCTTGGCGACGTAGGTGGCCCACTCCTGGGTGAAGGCTTCCTTGTCGATCAGGCCTTCGGCATAGAGATCGTGCAGCCACATAACGCCCTTCTTCCAGCCCTCGGTGAGAGCGGAGCAGATGACCTTGCCGTCCTTGTCAACGACAATGTGGCGGCCGTCGTCGGGATCGCCGTAGCCTTCGCCGAAGCCGTTGGTGAGGATGCGGCAGTCTTCATTGCCGGAGCCGATGATGCAGGACATGGGGATAATGTCGCCTTCGATGTTGAAGTCGGCCTTCAGCTTGTCGGCGTTGTCGCGGAAAGCGATCAGAACAGCCTTGAACTCATCGACGGTGGTGGGCATCTCAAGGCCGAGATCCTCGAGCCAAGCGACGTTAATGAAGGGCATGTTGCCGACGGTCTGGATAGCGGTCTTCTCATAGCCGAGCTGCTCGATCCAGGGCAGCGCCCAGATGTGGCCATTCTCGTCGGTGCACATGGTGCGATACTCAGGAGCCTGCTCGAAGACCTTGCAGAGGTTCGGCATGTACTGGTCGATATAGTCCTCAACGGCAATGATGGCGCCCTGCTTGGCATAGCGGAGCAGGTCGGTGTCACTGAAGCCGGCGTTGAACACGAACTCGGGCAGAGTCTTGGGGTTGGACATCTCGAGGGTAATCTTGTCGCCCCACTGGTCGCTCTGGATGGTGCGCCAGTTGACGTGGACGTTGGTCTGCTCCTCAAGACGCTTGAAGATGGTACGGTTGTTGGGCTCGGACTCGGTGCCGACCGGGAAGCTGGTCAGGCCGTTGATCGTGGCCGTC
>ONNS01000039.1 GCA_900319275.1 uncultured Eubacteriales bacterium | reverse complement strand
TTCCTCACCCTTCAGTTTCTGCTTGACACTACCTTGAGGCGGCTTTCCCAGATTTCTTGCGGCTTTGCAGCCACTTTTTATGTGGGAAGTTTTAGTAATTACATGGTACTGCCGGGAGGGGCAAGCCCCTCCCCTACGTAAATGACCGGGTTTTCGCGATTTCTTGCATTTTGCAACGCGCCCATTATGAGAGACTCGCGCTCATCGCACGAGCCGCACGTGAGACGCGCCTCGTTTGATCGGCGCGAGGCCTCGCCGTGCTCGGCTTAGTGTGTTTTTGAAGCAGCAAAGCTACCTCAAAAACATATTTCTATTATTATTTCGCCTTTCATGGCAAAAACGAGGAAGACGGCTGAATAGCAGCAAAAATCGCCCCCTGTGAGACCTTTGCTGATCTCACAGGGGGCGTTATTTCGCTTTATACTAATACCTGATAAGAAGCTTTAAAAAGATTTCGAGTCAGAATTGTGCCAGACAAGGCGCCTTCCGCCGAGCATAATGGACATATATGGTCAAGGAAGGCAACGCAGTATGGCGCAATTCTGGCCGAAAGATATTAAAGATTTCTATTAGGTATTAGTATTAGTCACCCGACGAGCTGCGAGCCGTTCCAGCCCATTCTGCCGTCGTAGGTCACAAAGAACACATAGCCGTTGCGCTTGGCGACCACAACAACATCGGTACCCTTATCGACGATGCCGAGATGGCCGTGGCCGAGTTCGGGGATCGGCATGATGTAGATGTTGTTGCTGAGCTTGGCGCGATACGGCTCGCTCAGATAGCTCGACTCGGCGGGCAGCTTCAGAGCGGTCTTGTCGGTGTTCGAGATGCGCGTGATGGCGCTGTTGCGCGACAGGAGGCTCACATCCTCCATCGTGGGGAACGAGCTCTCGGGCGAGCTGCTGCCGCTGGTTTCACCGCAGCGCGAGCATTTTTTGGGCTGGGTGAAAGTAGCGGGGCTCCAATCGTGTCCGAGCGCGGGGATCAGACGGGTCTCCTCGTGGGAAGGATCGTCCTTGCAGCGCCGAATCTCGCGGCCCTCGGCCTCGCAGCGGGGCTCGATATCGGTTTCCCACTCGCCCCAGACATGCTGATGCACGGCAGTTGCCTCGGCCAGGGCATTCTCGGTGTCCTGCTGTTTGGCGGTCATCTCGTTGAGAGCGGCCACGGCCTCCTCCAGCTCGGCCTCCTTGGCACGCAGGGCATCCGCTGCCTCCTGCTGCTTTGCATTCATCTCGGCAAGCTCGGCCTCTCTGGCGCGCAGGGTGTCTGCGGCCTCCTGCTGCTTCGTAGCGAGCTCTGCAAGCTCGGCCTTTACGGACTTGAGTTCTGCTTTCACAGTCTCGAGCTCGGCTTTTGCGGCCGTGAGCTCGGCGTCCTTCGCATTCTGGGCGCCTTCGGCATCCTCAAGCGCGGCGATCGTGGCCTCCAGCTCGGCTTTCGCGGTCTCCAGCTCGGCCTCCTTGGCGCGCAGCGCCTCAGCCTTGGCTTCGTTCTCAGTCTGCTGCGTCTCGGTCAGATCGGCCAGCGCAGCCTTCGTGCTCTCCAGTTCGTCAGCGGCGGCGGCCAGATCTGCGTTCTTCGAATCGAGCGTTTCCTGCACGTTGCCGAGCTGTGTGCGCAGCGCGCTGCTGCGGCTCAGCTGGAAGCCGCCGAAAATCAGGGCCAGCACCAGCAATACGGCCAGGACAATGATCACAATTTTCTGCGTGGAATTCGTCTTCATAAGGCTCTCTCCTCTCATTGCGCGCGTGATTCGCGTACGTACCGTCAGCGCGGAGACTTTGTTTACTCTGCTTATTACTTTAGCAAATTGAACAGTAGTATGTCAAGGTATTCTTGCCTTCTGCACAAAAAATCTGCCGAAATTGGAAAAAAACGCCGGGGCGGCTGCGGTCAGCCGTCCCGGCGTGTAGATACGGAGATGTGAGGGGGATCAGAAGCTCCCGCCGCCCTCGCTGCCGCCGTCGTAGCCGTAGCCAAAGTTGAACGGGAAGGGGAAGCCCTCAAAGGGGCTCATTCCGCTCTGCGGGATCTGGCTCTGACTCTGGTTCTGCTGGGGAGTCTCCTTTTGCTTGGGCTCCTGCTTCTGCTCGCCAAGCGTGACCTGAATGGAAAGCTCCTGGGCCTCGCCACGGCGGAAGACCGAAAGTGTGACCTTGTCGCCCGGCGTATAGGATGCGATCTTGCTGACAAGATCACTGCTCGAGGAGATCTCATCGCCGTCGACATGCGTGATGATGTCGTTCTCCTGCAAGCCGGCCGCCTCAGCGGGGGAGTCCTCACTGATCACCTTGACGGCGGCACCCTGCGGGATGCCGTAGCTCTGCGCCTCAGAACTGACCGTCGTGACCGAGACGCCGAGATAGGGCTTGATGACATAGCCGTTGACCATGATGCTGCTGACGAGGTTCTTTACTTGGTTGACCGGGATCGCAAAGCCGATGTTGTCGATCGATGCGCCGCTGCTCGACGAGGAGAACTTCGCGTTGGTGATGCCGATGACTTCGCCGTACATATTGAACAGCGGGCCGCCGGAGTTGCCGGAGTTGATGGCCGTGTCAGTCTGGATCAGAGTCATCGTCGTGCCGGAGGAGAGGGTAATCTCGCGGTCGAGCGCACTGACGATGCCGTGCGTCAGACTGAAGGTCAGCTCACCGAGCGGGTTGCCGATTGCGGCTACGGTCTCGCCGACCGTCAGCGCGGACGAGTCGCCCAGCACGACCGGCTGGAGATCCTCAGCGTCGATCTTCAAAACGGCGATGTCGTTGCTGTCGTCATAGCCGACGATCTTGGCCTTGTAGCTCGTGTTGTCGAAGGTCGTGACCGATACGGCGTTGGCGTCCTCGATCACGTGGTAGTTCGTCAGGATGTAGCCGTCGGACGTCAGAATAAAGCCCGAGCCCGAGGCGGCGCCGGCGGTCTGATAGCCCCAGTAGTTCGTGGTGGTGATGTCGGCGGTGATGCCGACGACCGAGTTTACATTGGCGGCGTAAACCTCGCTGAGCGTCAGCTCCTTGCCGGTGTTCACGCTCACGGTCGTCACGGCCGAAGCCTTGACGCTGCCGCGATCGCCCAGCAGGATCGAGGTCGGCTCGCCGGAGCTGTCTCCGTTTGTCGCCCAGACGGTGCCGCCGACGCCCAGACAGCCGCCGATCAGCGCGCACGAGAGCGCCAGAGCAATGACACGTCCGGCCCGACGCTGCTTTTTCGGCGCCTCGTCGGAGACCGTGGCGCCCGCCGTCGCTGCTTCCTCAACCTGATATTCTACATGGCTGTTTTCTTCGTACATGGAAAACACTCCTTTTTTCTTTGGATGCCGTTATCATAGCGCGAAAACCTTAAATAAACTTAAAATAAAAACAGATGTTTTGTGAACAATTGGAAAATGGACTGTGAACGAGCCCTACGAACGGATCGCGGCGCACAGCTCGTCCATCAGCGGCCGGAAGGTCTCGCTCTCAAGCTTGCACACGGCGCGGTCGAAGGTCAGAAGACCGTTGGTCTCGTCCTCGACGTCCGAGACCTGGGTGTAGATTGCGGCACACAGGCCGCGGGGGATCAGCGGCAGGATCTCCTCGCGGTAGAGACGCAGCAGATCCGCCGTAAACGCTTCGCGGGAGTCAAACTTTTTATAGCCGTAGGTTTTTTCCCGGTTGAAGCTGTGTTCCGGCAGCTTCCAGACATAGCCGCCGAATTCCGAGATCACCTGCGGACGCTCCGGCCGTTTGCCGAGGTGCTGCGGATCAAAATAGCAGTGGATACTGTCCACGTCGCTCTTCGTCTGGTGGAACCAGCCCGAGGTGCTGTCGATGAAACGCGTCGGGTCCTGTGCGCGCAGCAGCTCGTACTGCTCATCGGCGCAAAACTGGCCCCAGCCCTCGTTAAAGATCGTCCAATAGCAAATGCAGGGGTGATTGCGCAGCTGTTCCACGGTCTCGTGCATCGTGCGCGTAAAAATCGCGCGTGCCTCGGTGCTTCTATTATAATAAGTATCGCGCCGGTGTTGAAAATGCAGCGTCGGCAGAACGGTGTCGCGCACATAGTGGTAGCCGCTGTTGTTTACCATATCCTGAAAGACGACCATGCCCAGCCGGTCGCAGTCGTAGTAGAACTGCTCCGGTTCGACCTTGATGTGCTTGCGCAGCGTATTGAAGCCGAGCGATTTCATCGCGAGAATGTCCTCGGCGTAGGCGTCGGGACTCGCGGGGGTGTACAGTCCGTCGCTCCAGTAGCCCTGGTCGAGCAGCCCGTTGAAAAAATAGGGCTCGCCGTTGAGACACAGGCGGGGCAGACCGTCCACAGTCTCAATTCGCAGCGTGCGCAGCGCAAAATAGCTCTCCACGGCGTCTTCACCGCTGCAAAGGGCGAAGCGGTAGAGCTTCGGGTGCTCCGGGCTCCAGAGCTCGGGAGAGGGCACGTCGATCCGCGCAAAGCCGTTGCGCAGCGCGATCTCGCTGCCTTCAAAGAGCAGCGTGCCCTCACACGCACCGTCACAGCGGACCGTGCAGCCCTCGGCGTCGGTCTCAATGCGCAGGGCGTGTATGTAGTGCTCCGGCACGGGCTCGATCCACACGGTCTGCCAGATGCCGGAGACGGGGGTGTACCACATGCCGCCGCGCTTTCCGCTCTGCTTGCCCCAGGGAAAACGCCGGTCGAGATCGTTGACAGCCGTGACGGCCAGTTCGTTGTCGCCAGGGCGAAGCGCATCCGTGATGTCGGCGGAGAACGAGAGATAGCCGCTGTCGTGGCGGGCGACCTCGGTGTCATTGACAAATACGCGGCACTCGCGCCCGACGGCGCCGAAGTGCAGCAGCACGCGCCGCCCCCGCCAGGAATCGGGGATGCGAAACGATCGTCGGTAGGTCATCTGCTCGCCGATCGCCGGCGGCACTTCAACGCCCGAGAGCAGGCTCTCGGGGCAGAAGGGGACGCAGATATTCGTCTCTTGCCCGGTCCACGAGAGCTTCCAGCTGCCGTTGAGACAAAGCCAGTCCTGCCGCACCAGCTGCGGCCGCGGGTAGCGATCCCAGGGAATGTCCGGCAGCTTTTGACCGGCGGCGGTATAGAGCTTCTGCATGATATCGACCTCCTGACAAAGAGAAGTATATCCCTGATTTGTGAGGAAATCAACATATTATGACCGCCGGATATCACGACCGCCGGATCGTGCCGAGAGCGAGCAGCACGACGGCAATCGCCGTCAGGCACAGTACGCGCAGGGTCTGTGCCGCGCCGACCAGCAGGATCGCCAGCAGACCGCAGATAGCGGAAATGCCCAACAAAATGCTGACAGCCTGCTGTTCCCGATAGCCCGCGGCGAGCAGGCGGTGGTGCAGATGACCGCGGTCGGCCGCAAAGGGGCTGCGGCCGTGCGCGATCCGGCGCACAAAGGCGAAGACCGTATCACATAGCGGCAGGCCCATGGCCAGCAGCGGCACTAAAAAGCCCACAGCGGCGGGAAACTTGAACAGCCCCAGGATCGAACTGACAGCGAGCACATAGCCGAGAAACTGTGCCCCGACGTCGCCCATGAAGATGCTGGCCGGGCTGCGGTTCCACGGCGCAAAGCCGAGACAGGCGCCGCTGAGCGCGGCGAGCAGCAGCGCGGCCTCCCATTCGCCCAGCAGCAGCGCCACGGCGAGCATCGTGCTGCTCGCTATACTCGATACCCCGACCGCGAGTCCGTCGAGCCCGTCGATCAGGTTCACGGCGTTGGTGCAGCCGACGATCCACAGCAGCGTCATCGGCGTCGACAGTGCGTCGAGCGTAAGGAAGGGGAGCGGCCCGAAAAGATTCGAAACGGCTTGGATACGCAGCCCGGCGCGCAGCGCCACGGCAGCCGCGAGCGTCTGTCCCAGCAGCTTCTGCCAGGGGCGAAGGTCCAGCAGGTCGTCGGCCGCGCCGAGGATCGCGATGATAAGACCACCGACGAGGATGCCGAGCAGCTTCAGATCGGGCAGCGCCACAAGCGGCACGGCCAGCACAAAGCCCGCGACGATCGCAAGGCCGCCCATGCGCGGCACGGCGCGCGTATTGACCCGCCGCGCACCCGGCTGATCCACGGCGCCGACGGCCCAGGCAAAGCGCCGCACCCGCGGCGTCAGGGCAAAGGCCGTCAGCGCAGCGGCAAGAGCGGAGATGACAAGGCGGAGAGAAAAGGGGAGAGAGGACAGCATGACATAAAGCTCCCGGAAGGCTGTGTTGATGGAGAAGGCACTTTGAACAGGGTTCACCGAATGTTTGCCCTGCCCCGCTCCAGAGCAAGCCGAACCGTAGGGAGGCATCCCCAGATGCCTCCGCGGACCTGCACTGCAGATTGCCCCTCTCAGGCGCTGCGCGCCAGCTCTCCCCTCTCGCATTCGCTCGGGGGCGAGCCAAGTTATGAAAAAAGGGAAACGGACTATGTGCCGTTTCCCTTTAGTCTATCCAGTTGTTCGCCGCCTTAATCGACCCTTGGCACCAGACCGACCTTTTTGTAAACCTTGCGCAGCGTCTTGTTGGCGATGTACCCGGCCTTCTCGGCGCCGGTTTTGCACAGCTCGTTCAAATAGCTCTTGTCAGCCATCAGGCGGCTCGCCTCTTCGCGGATCGGACGCAGCGTCTCGACCACGGCCTCGCCGACAGCGCTTTTGAAGACACCGTAGCCAGCCTCGGCAAACTCGCGCTCGATCTCCTCGAAGCTCTTTCCGGTGCAGGCCGCGTAGATCTGCATCAGATTGGCGACGCCGGGCTTGTTCTCGGCGTCATAGCGGACGCAGCCGGCGCCGCTCTCGCTGTCGGTGACGGCGCGCTTAAACTTTTTCATGATGCTCGCGGGATCCTCCATCACGAGCACGCGGCCGTTGCCGACCTCGTCGGACTTGGACATCTTGCTGTGCGGGTCGAGCAGATCCATGACGCGCGCGCCCACCTTGGGGATATAGGGCTCGGGCACCTTGAAGGTGGGGCCGTAGACATTGTTGAAACGCTGGGCCACGTCGCGCGTCAGCTCGACGTGCTGCTTCTGATCCTCGCCCACGGGCACGTAGTCCGGCTGGTAGAGCAGGATATCGGCGGCCATCAGGCTCGGATAGGTGAAGAGCCCGCCGTTGATGTTGTCGGCGTTCTTGGCGCTCTTGTCTTTAAACTGCGTCATGCGGCTCAGCTCGCCGAACATCGTATAGCAGTTGAGCACCCAGCCGAGCTCGGCGTGCTGGTGCACATGACTCTGGATGAAGAGCGTGTTTTTCGCCGGGTCGAGGCCGCAGGCCACATACTGGGCGAGCTGCTCAAGCGTGCGGCGGCGCAGCAGTGCCGGGTCGTTGCGGATCGTCAGGGCGTGGAGATCGGCCATGAAATAATAGCAGTCGAACTGCTCGGCGCGCTCGGCCCAGTTTTTGATGGCCCCGAGATACGAGCCCAGCGTCAGATCGCCGGTGGGCTTGATGCCCGAGAGCATGATTTTTTTCGGTGTGGAAGTATCCATGGTTTTTTCCTCGTTATAATAATAGTATTTCTAACAAGATATTTTAACAGAATCATTTTGTCTTGACAACAGGGGAAATGTAAAATAATATAAGTCAGTAATAACTGTTCAGTCCCTGACGGGACTAAACAGTTAGAGGGGAAGCGCCCTGCTGCATGCACTCGCTTGCGTGAGACGCTCGCAACGTCAAACGAAACTCGCTCCATTTCGCTCTCCCGGTTGCGAAGAGCCGGAAAAGCTGCATATACGCTCCTTCCGTTTTCCTCTCAAATTCAAAGCACTTGCTTTGAATTTGTAAAGGACGAGCAGTGGAGTGAGCGAGCTTTCGTGTCTTAGGCACGGAAGCGAGACGATACGGAGCTTGCGAGGACGCGCAGGGCGTAAAGAGTTTTTTCCGAGGCGCATGTCCCCGGAAAAAACGTATTTAATCTCTTTTTCGCCTTCCGAGGCGAAAAATCAGAGGAAGATTCCCCCAGCGGGGGAAATGTCTGCGCAGCAGACAAAAGGGGGGCGGGGTTCCCCCTCTGAACTCTCCCTTACGGAAGAAGGACTGAATAGTTACAGTCAGTACAATTCTGTACAGGATTTCAGTGGCAGCACGGTGTTTCCGGAGGAGGCGAGATAGATGATCGACTGTCTGATAAACGCGACACTCGAGGATCTGCCCCGTGTCTGCCGGTTTTATAAGGCTGTCTGTGACAAGCAGGCGACGGACCGGTATACGCCGTGCTGGCACTACGGTATCTACCCCGACGAGGAAGACCTGCGCGCGCATATACGGCACCGCGAGCTGCTGCTTGCGCTTGAGGGCGGGGGATTGGCCGCGGCTATTGTACTGCTTGCGCACGAGGACCAGGAGTACCGCGAGGCCGCGTGGCAATACCCGGAAGGGGAGCACCGGGTCTGCGTCTGGCACCTCTTTGCCGTCAGTCCGCTCTATCGCGGACGGCATGTCGGACGGGAGACGCTGATCCGGGTGCTGCGGCTCTGCCGCCAGCGCGGTTTTCGGGCCGTTCATCTGGACGTCACCAAGGGCAATGCCGCGGCCGAGCGGCTGTATAACAGCCTGGGCTTTCGCTTCGTCGAGGAACGGGACGTTTATTACGAGGACACCGGCATGCTGGCGGTCCGATTGTTTGAATTTGATTTGAAAAAGTTGGAGGAACATCCCATGAAAGATTTATCCTGGTTTGAAGCCAATGAGCAGCGTATTCCGAAAAACGAGGTGCGCACGCGCTTTGCGCCCTCGCCCACGGGCTATATGCACGTCGGCAACCTGCGCACCGCGCTCTACACCTATCTGATCGCCCGCCACAACAAGGGCAAATTCATCCTGCGCATCGAGGACACCGACCAGGGCCGTCTGGTCGAGGGCGCGGTCGATGTGATCTATAAGACCATGGCCGAGTGCCATCTTGACCACGACGAAGGCCCCGACGTCGGCGGTCCCGTGGCCCCCTACGTCCAGACCGAGCGCCGTCCCTACTATAAAGAATACGCGGAGCTGCTGATGCAGCGCGGGCACGCCTACCGCTGCTTCTGCGAGAAGGCCGAGAGCGAGGAGGATTCCGGCGAGTTCGACCGCGGGGACGACCCCTGCCGCTGCCTTAGTCAGGAGGAGTCCGACCGCCGCGCTCTGGCCGGCGAGAAGTACGTGATCCGCCAGCGCATCCCGCATGAGGGCACCACGACCTTCCACGACGAGATCTTCGGCGACATCACGGTCGAGAACAAGACGCTCGACGACCAGGTTCTCATCAAGCGCGACGGTCTGCCGACCTACAACTTTGCCAACGTCATCGACGACCACCTGATGGGCATTACCCACGTCGTGCGCGGCAACGAGTATCTCTCCTCCGCCCCGAAGTATAACCTGCTGTATGAGGGCTTCGGCTGGGATATCCCGAAGTATGTGCACTGCTCGCCCGTCATGCGCGATGCGCACAACAAGATGTCCAAGCGCCACGGCGACCCGAGCTACGAGGATCTGATCGCCCAGGGCTTCCTGACCGACGCTGTACTCAACTATGTCGCGCTTTTGGGCTGGAGCCCGCGCGGCGAGCAGGAGATCTTCTCGCTTGACGAGATGATCGAGGTCTTTGAGATGAGCGGCATCTCGAAGTCTCCGGCGATTTTCGACATCGAAAAGCTGCGCTACTTCAACGCCGAATATATCCGCCGCATGAGCGCCGAGGACTTTGCCCGCGTGGCCGAGCCCTTTATCCGCCGCAGCGTCAAGGACCCCCGTTTTGACGTCGCCGCGATCGCCGCGCTGCTGCAGCAGCGCACCGAGGTGTTGACCGATATCCCCGAGAAGGTCGATTTCTTCGACACGCTGCCCGAGTACGGCCCCGAGCTCTTTGTCCACAAGAAGTCGAAGTCTGACGAGGCCTCCGCAAAGGAAATGCTTTCGGCCGTGATCCCGGCCTTCGAGGCGCTGGACGTCTGGGACGACGAGCATATTCTCGGCTGCATGAGCGCCCTTGTAGAGCAGCTCGGCGTGAAGAACGCCAAGCTGATGTGGCCTGTCCGCATCGCCGCGGCAGGCAAGGCCGTCACCCCCGGCGGCGCGGTCGAGATCTGCCGCATCCTCGGTAAGGACGAGACGGTCCGCCGCCTGAAGCTTGGCCTCGAAAAGCTGGGCTGAGCGTATATGGCGGACATGAGAGTCTTGCTTCAAAAATACCGGGGCCTGATCCTTTACGGCGTATTCGGCGCACTGGCGACGGCGATCAATATCGCGGTCTATGCGCTCTGCTACCGCGTGCTGCGCCTCCCCAATGTCCCCAGCAATGTGCTTGCCTGGGCTTTGGCGGTGTTGTTTGCTTTTGTCACCAACAAGCTGTATGTCTTCGAAAGCAAAAGTCTGGAGCGCGGCACGGTACTGCGGGAGCTCCTGTCCTTTGTCGGCGCCAGACTCGCCACGGGGCTGCTCGATCTGGCCGTCATGTTTGTCGGCGTGGACCTGCTGCACGGACCCGATCTGGTGTTCAAGGTCGCTTCCAACATCGTTGTCATCATATTAAACTATGTGTTCAGCAAGCTGATTGTCTTTCGAAAGAAATAAAGCTTCGCGCGCATAAAAACCACCTCTTTTGGCATCCTAAACCAAAAGAGGTGGTTTTATGTCCAAACGAAAGATCAGGATCCTGGCGGCGACCTATCTGACGGCGCTGCTGACGGCGCTGGCGCTGCTTGCGATGGTGAGCTATTCGCATCTGCAGGTTTATCGTCGGCAGGCCGGCTATGACGCGGCGCGCTCTTTCCGGCAGACCGTGGACGCTGTGGATACGCTCAGCGCATCCCTGCGCAAAAGCCTGTATGCAACGGACGGCGGCATGTGCGGCATGATCTGTGCCGAAATCTGCGCCGATGCCCGCGCGGCCGAGACGGCGCTGGCCGCGCTGCCTTTTTCAACGCTCGAGCACGAGCAGGTAAAGAGTTTCCTGGGGCAGTGCGGCGACTACGCCTATACGCTCTGCCGTGAGGCCGCCGAGCAGGGCTTTACCGACAAACAGCGAAGGACGATGGCCGCGCTCTCCGACAAGGCCGGAGAACTCGCCGATACGCTCTATGCCATGCGTGATGAGCTCAGCTCGGGCGAACTGACCATGGACAGCCGCGAAGTGCGCCTTGTCAACACCGAGCGGCAGGGTACGCTGCTATCCAAGGCCATGGGAGAGACCGCCGAAAGCTTCAGTGCCGATGCGCTGCGCTATGACGGCGTTTACAGTGAACAGGACAAGCCCTTCAACGAGCCGGCGGACGAGACGCGGACACGCGCCGCCGCGGCGGAATTCTTCGGCGTCCCGGCAGAGGAACTGGAGCTTGTCGGCTACTATGCCGACGGCAGCTGCAACAGCTATCTCTGCGGTACACAGACCGCCTGCGTCACGGCAAAGGGCCTGATTCGCCTGACGGATTCCCGTCTCGTCGATGAGCCGGCGCTGACGGTGTTCGAGGGCAGGGAGCGGGCGGAGGCGTGGCTCGAGACGCTCGGCTACGAGGGGCTCAGTCTGTGCAGCAGCGAACAGCGCGGTCCGCTGCTTGTGTGCCGGTATGCTCCCGTGACAGACGGCGTGCGCGCGCTTGACCGCACACTGCAGCTGACCGTGGCGCTGGACGATGGGAGCCTGTACGCGCTCAACGCTGTGAATCTGGAGCGGCGGGAGGCGAGTTTGGACTGGCCCGTCTCCGAGACCGAGGCCCGCGCGGCTGTCCCCGAGGGGCTCACACTCTGGCAGCTCGGAAAAGTCAGCGTCGAAAGCCCTGGGGGCCGTGCTGTTCCCTGTTACGAGCTGATCTGCTTTAACCGCCGGGGCGAGACCGTAACCGTCTATGTCAACGCCGAGACCGGCAAACAGCAGGAAATTATAGTCAGTAATTTTTGAGCCCCTGGTGGGACTCAAAAATTAGAGGGAAGCACCCCGCTGCGCGCACTCGGCTTGTGGGGGACGCCTCGCATCGTCAAACGAAACTCGCTTCAGTCCGCTTCCCCGGTTTACGAAAGAGCCGGGAAAGCTACCTGTCCGCTCCTTCCGTTTTCCTCTCAAATTCAAAGCAAATGCTTTGAATTTGCTTAGGACGAGCAGTGGAGTGAGCGAGCTTTCGTGTCTCAAACACGGAAGCGAGACGATATGGAACTTGCGAGGACGTGCGGGGCGAGAAGAGTTTTTTCCGAGGCGCATGTCCCCGGAAAAAACAAATTTGACATCTTTTTCGCCTTGCGAGGCGAAAAATCAGAGGCGTTCCCCCTCTGAACTCTCCCTTTTCTAGGAAAAATCATACAATTGAAGTAAAGAATTGCGGCCCGTATGTGCGATATTTCCGCGCATACGGGCTCATCATTTCCGGCTCGCAGAGTGGAGAAAAGAGCAACAAAAAATTTTTTACATTTTGATGACAAAATGTTTGCATTTTCGAAAGAGGCGTGCTATACTGCGGGTATGAGACATCATCTGACAAAAAATAGAATACGATGCTGTCTGATACTGCTTCTGTTTCTGCTGCTTCTGTCCGGCTGCAGCAGCGATTCGCAGAAGCAGGACCTTCCGGCAGAGACGGTGCTGCCGACCGCGGCGCCGACCGCTGTGCCGACGCCGGTTCCCACGCCCGAGCCTACGCCAACGCCCGTGATCGTCGAGAGTTTTCCCGTGCAGTACAGCGAGACGCTGCTCGACACCGAGGATTGCGGGTTGTCTGTGCAGTCGCTGGGTCTTGATCAATTTGGCAACTGGCATCTGCACCTGCTGCTGGAGAACCGATCAAAGGAGATACAAACCTGGCGCTTCTCCTATCCCAGTGTCAACGGCCTGGCGACGGATGGCTTTACCTGCCGTGTGGCTGTGGGGAAGGCGCAGCCGCACGCGATCACGGTATTCGGGCCGGCCATCTCGTATTTTGGCGAGGGACGGCTGGTCTCGTGGGAGAGCCGCGTCGATGTCACTTCGGCTGAACACAACCGCGAGCCTTATCTCAAAGCCGCACAGGTGACCGCGTATCCCTTCGGCCCGGGAGAAGTCCCCGCTTATGAGGCGGCGCTCGACCCCGATGCCAGACTGATCATGGACAATGAGCTGGTCACGGTCTACATCACCAGCAAGACTCTGCGCGATACCGTGGGCGAGGCGAGCGTTGAAGTCACCTATCTCAACTATCTGGCCTTTAACCACACGTCCGAACCGCTGACACTTACCGTGCTTGAGGAGAACTGCCGTATGGACGGCGCGCCGGCGCGAGCCGAGCTTTCCGACGGGATGGGGCCGTACGCGGCTATGGCCGGGTATATCCCCTTCAGCGGAACGACGGCCGGCCACGCACAGCGGCTGGAGTTTACACTGCAGGTCTGCGATCCCACGGAGGAATCCGATCTGGATCTGACCGACGCGCGCAGCGAGGTCAGCCTGGATATCAGCCGTCTTCCAGAATCTTAAGGAAGTTTAAGACACATTTCGGCGGAAATGGTGTATAGTAGAAGCGAAAGATAGTCCGCCGCACAAAGTTGTTAATAATTTTTTCATAGCAAGAAAGAGGGTAGTCAATATGAAAAAGAACCTGTCCCGCGCGCTCAGCCTCCTCCTGGTTTTGAGCCTGATGCTCGTGCTTCCGGCAGGCGCGGCCTTTGCCGAAGGCGAGCCGACACTCGTCACTGCCACCTACAGCGACAAGGATGGCAACATGGTCAATGCGGGCGGAAGCATTGCTTTCGCTGCGATTGCCAGCAACAATTACACCAGCAGTTCCTGGCATTTTTACAACCCCAGCGGCTCAGAGGACACACCTCCGAGCTCATTGGCCTACAATATTTCGGGTGGCTATTGGAACGAGAGTTCCAACTATACCTATATGTCGCTCTATAATGTGCCGGCGTCGATGAACGGCTGGAGCGTCCAGGCCATTTTCACCAATGACTCCGGCAGCACGCCTTCGGGCAAGGCCGCGATCCATATTTCTCAGGATCTGCTGTCAATCACCCAGCAGCCTGTCAGCCAGACGGTGGCCCCCGGCTCCAATGCTACACTGAGTGTCGGTGTCAATGCGGCCAGCGGCGTTACTTATCAGTGGTATGTCAACAGCCTGAATAATACGTCCTCCGGCACGGCGATTTCCGGCGCCAACAGCAATACTGTCACGGTAACCCCGGATCCCGGCTCCACGGCGTATTACTATGTTGTTGTCTCCAAGACAGATGGATCCGGCGCAGTCATTTCCAATGCGGCCACTGTGACCTGCGCGGCTGCCGTGATCTCGATCCTGCAGGCTCCGTCCAGCACGACCTTGAATACCGGCAATTCGGTGACCCTGTTTGTCTCCGCCACCTGCAATAACGGCAGCGGCGTCACCTATCAGTGGTACAGCAACACCGTCAACAGCAACCAGGGCGGCACGGCGATCTCCGGCGCCACCGGCACCAGCTATACCGTCACAGGCTCTGTTGTCGGCACGACCTACTACTATGTCGAGTGCAGTGCGTCAGGTGTTGCCGAGCCTGTGAAGACCAATGCGGCCGCGGTCACCGTGAAGGATATGGCCGTTGTTTCGCCCACTGTTACGCCGGCCCCCGGCTGCCCGGTCATTACGGTTCAGCCCACCGGCGCCAATGCCGACGGCAGCCAGCGTACGGTTGCCGCGGGCGGCAGCATCTCCTATACGGCGGCAGCGACCGGCGCGGATTCCTTTAAGTGGTATCTTGTCGGCCCCGGCGGCAGCCCGGTTCGTGAGTTGCCGGTCAGTGCCAGCAGCTTTACCGGTTTAACGGTTGGCTTTACTGATACCGGCGACAGCAGCAGCAGAAGCAACGTGATTACGCTCAACGGTGTTCCGCAGAGCCTGAACGGCTGGTGCGTCCAGATCATCTACACCAACGCCAAGGGCAACACCGCGTCCAACGGTGCAATCATCCATGCCACCAATGCGACGACGCCCACGGGCGGTCAGACCACGACGACCGGCAACACCGGCACGGTCAATGCCTCCAGCGTCAACGTGCGCTCCACGCCCAACGGCACGATCATCGGCTCGCTGAACTATGGCACGCCCGTAATCATTAACGACACCTCGATCCCCAACTGGTATAATGTCTCCGCCAACGGCCTGACGGGCTATGTCTATGCCCCCTATGTCACGGTCAACAGCGGCGTGATTGTGACCAACGGTGTTGTCACGATCACCAAGCACCCCATCGGTGAGACCGTCAACGCCGGCGGCAGCGCGACCTTCATTGCGCATGCTGTCAATGCCACCTCGGTCACCTGGCGTCTGGTCAGCCCCGATGCCAGCAACACCGTCTATGCCGCCAACGGCCCCGCCACCTTCGGCGGTCTGCAGGTCGGCGGTGCGAACAGTGATACGCTGCTGCTCGCCAACATCCCGACCAGCCTGAACGGCTGGTATGCCGAGGCCATGTTCAGCGGCCAGGGCGGCCCTGTCTACTCTAACGGCGCCCGTATCACGGTCGGCGGTGCCACCGGCACTTGGAACGGCGGCACCGGCACCGGGACCGGCACAGGCACCGGGACCGGCACAGGTACCGGAACAGGTACAAAGACTGGTACCGGAACTGGAACTGGCACCGGTACCGGTACGGGCACCGGAACGGGTACAGGTACAGGCACGGGCACTGGCACGATCGGCACGCCGACCAGCACGGCCCTGACCATCACCGGCCAGCCCGCCGGACTGACCCTGGAGAGCGGCAAGAGCGGCACACTCGCTGTCGTCGCCAAGGCCGGCAGCGACACGGTCCACTATCAGTGGTACAAGGTCGATACCAACACCAACCAGGGCGGCACCGCGATCGCCGGTGCGACGGCCTCCAGCTACACTCCTGAGGAGCTTACCGGCACGACTTACTATTATGTTCAGGTCTGGACCGGCGCTACGCCCACCGAGGAGAATACGCTGACCTCCCGCGCCGCCAGTGTGACCTACACGGCCCCGACGACGACGATCGAAGCGACGGCCGAGCCCACCGAGGAGCCGGTTGAGACCGCAGAACCGACGGCCGAGCCCGCCGAGAACGTGATCCGGGCCGAGCCCACCAGCAACGAGAGCGGCAACAGAAATGCGCGCGTCCTGCTCGGCGTGATCATCGGCGCCGCCACTGCGGCTCTGGTGCTGACCTTCATCCTGCTCCGCATCAACGAGAAGAAGGGCAAGGAAGAGGACGAAGAGTACGACGACGTCTGATCGCTGAAACCTTGATTGAGGCTGTGAAACAGCCTTCGGATAAACAAAAAAACGCTGCCGGGAAAATCCCGGCAGCGTTTTCAGCATGTCAAAAAGCCTCGCAGCGTTTTTCTGTCCCCAGTTAAAAGCTCCCTGCTGCCGTAGGCGCGGGGAGCCTTTTCGTGCTCCATACCGTTGGATCAGAGTTTATCAGAATCACGGTTGACAGAAGCAAGCGGAAACGCTATCCTAAAGACAGGATATGCGCCCAGTGCGGTGCAAAGGGCCGAGCGGGCGACCATTCTTTTTGAAAGCATAAAACAGGAGGTTTATCATGAGCAATACCATCGATCTCGAAAAAGCCAAAGAGCTGCTGAGCGGCTTCACCGGCCAGGCGGAGCAGCTTCTGGCCAATCCATCCACCATCGAGGGACTTCTCCAGAAGGTGGAGCGGCGCTTGAAGGAAATCCCCAAGGTGGGGAATGCGGCTTCCCGTTTTCCGCTGATGCTCTCGATGATCCGCGCTTATGTCAGCAAAGAGTACACCGAGGTATCCGTCAAGGCCATTGTGACGATGCTCTGCGCGTCGCTCTATCTCGTTGTGGGCGTGGATCTGATCCCCGACAAGACGCCGCTTGTCGGCTATGCCGACGATCTGGCCGTAATAGCGGCCGCGCTCTATTTTGTAGAGCCGGAGCTGAACGCCTACTCGCAGTGGAGAGAGAACCACCAGCAGGGACTTTGATTTTCCCGGCGAGACACTAAAAATCCCCCAGGGGACGAGCGAAAGCTCATTCCCTGGGGGATCTCATTTCATACAGAGCGCTTTTGACGGTAAGCTAGTGCAGATACGCTCAGCCCTGAGCCGAAAAGCGCCGGGTTCTCAAGGCTTTTTCGCCTTGATCAATACATCCCGCCCATGTCGGGGGCAGCGGGAGCGGCGGGGGCGTTCTTCTCGGGCAGGTCGGCGACGAGGCTCTCGGTGGTCAGGACCATCGAGGCAACGGAGGCGGCGTTCTCGAGCGCGCTGCGGCAGACCTTGGTCGGGTCGACAATGCCCATCTCGAGCATATCGCCATACTGGTCGTTCGCGGCGTCATAGCCGAAGTTCGTCTTGTCGGAGCCGGCAACAGTGTTGAGCACCACAGCGCCCTCGACATTCTCGGCGACGATCGAAAGTTTGCTCTATGCTGCCCGAAAAATGATTCGGTAAAAGCATTGACAAACATTGAAGGCTTTGCTATCATATAGTCAAAGTGGATCCCTAAAATTTAGGGTTACAAGGTGAGAGTATGACACGTGAATTTGTATGGACTTCTGCCTTCCTGCGGGGCTGGGAGCGCTGTGGCTTTGCAATTGACGATCTGGCTGCGCTTGAACAGGCACTGCTGGAAGACCCAAAGGCCGGAAAAGTAATTCAAGGGACAGGTGGCGCACGGAAGTTTCGCTTTGCTTTCGAGGGACGGGGAAAAAGCGGCTCTGCTCGCATCATCTATGTGGATTTTGAGGTCGGGGAGAAAATTTGCGGTCTCGCGGCATATACTAAAGCAGACAAAAGCACCTTGACCGAGAGCGAGAAGAATGCTATCAAGAAATTGATCGAGACGATCGAGCCGTATTACAACGCGACAAACGGAAAGGAGTAATCATCATGTCCGCAGTTTTTGACGATATCATGGATTCGCTGAACGAACTGCAGGCCCACGCGGAGGGAAAGCCGAATGGCGTTGTCGTCCACCGCCGCACGATGAAAATGCCGGAGACTTTTACACCGCAGGAGATCAAGCAAGTCCGTCTGGATGCGAAGATGACACAAAAGACCTTTGCGGCCTGCATCGGCGTGACGCCGAAAGCGGTAGAGGCCTGGGAGGGCGGACGTTCCCGACCCGACGGCGCTGCCCGGCGTCTGCTGGGACTCATGCGGGATCATCCGAATTTTGCGGAGACGATGGGGATTTACAGGTGAGCATATAACAACAAGACCTGCTGCAGAGTAATTTGCGGCAGGTCTTTTTAAGCGTCAGTGTCATTAAGGAGAGCTTTTATCTTGAAAGTGTAAAAGAGAGAAATGCATCATCGTTAATCTGCCTGTTTTTGAAAACGACATTTAATCAAGCGCCAAAATGCTCTGCAACGATTTGATTCAGCTGCGCGGCTATCTCCTTAAAGTCACAATTGAGGTCAAGCGTCTTTACGCTGATCTTATTGCCGCTCATGTGAAATACATTGTCCGGGAATAAGAGACGGATTGCGGGAGAAGATTACAACCGTTCTTCTTCCAGCCTGTGGAGCTTGCCTCTGAGGAGAATGCTTTGCGCGATCAAGGCTGCTACAAGCACGGCACAGACAATGGAGAGCACAATCACAGACACAGGCGTTTTTTGTTTGGCCGTTCCCTGGGTGTCGAGCACATCGGTCTTGACGGCTTCTTCCACGGTGAGGCTGACGGGGAGATCAAAGGAGACGGAATTGCCGTCATTATCCTCGCCGGAGACGGAAAGCGTCCCGCTGCTTTCGCCCAGCGCGTTCTTCGGCGCAGTGAGGGTGATCTGTGCCTGCTTGGTTTCACCGGGCTGGATCGTGCCGACAAGCACGCTTTGACGCTCGGTGATCCCCGGCAGGGAGATCGTGACCATAGCGTTTAGAATGTCGGCTTTGCCCATGTTCATAAGGGGCAGCGTCGCCGTAATGGAGTCTCCGGCCACAACGCTTTCAGCCATACGAAGCCCGCCCTGCTCCAAACGGATCTCCTGCCGAATAGGGATGGTATAGCTGACGGAGAGCTTTGCCTCTTGCCCCAAAGACTGCCCGCTGAAATCAAAGTGCAGGCTGTGCGGCGTAACCTTTGCGGAAGAAAGCACGGTTACGGGGAAAGAGAGATCAAGGCTTTCACCGGGCATCAGATCGCCCAGCACAACGGTGCCCAGTTCCTTTGGGAGAATGTCGCCGCTGGGATCGCTCAACGTGAGAGACAAGTTTTCAAAGCCGACGCTGCGGCTTGCATTCCAGAGCTTTACCGCAATTACTCCATCCTCACCCACATTCAAGCTCGATGCATTCTCTGAAATGCTGATCTGCGCAGGCTCTGTGTTCGTCTGGCCGTCCCGGATATGGATGACCATAGGAAGGTCTGTCATTAACTCCTTGCCGTCTGCGTCTGCTCCGCTGATCCGCACGGTGCATGGGTAGTCTCCATTCGTGCGGTCAGAGAACAGGTTGAGATTGAAGCGTGCCGCCCAAAGACCATCCTCCACACGCTGCGTTCTGGCGCTCATGCTCTGCGGTTTGAAGGGAGAAATATCCTCATTGGCAACGATCAGCTCCGCCTGGATATTGCCCACGGCTTTTTCCGAGCGGATCGGGATCACCATCGTCAGACGATCCCAAGAAACAACGGGCTCGTAGCCTTGCAGATAAGACCGGCTCATGTCATTGAAAACGGCGCGTTCATCAATGGTAAAGGCGTCCGTACCTTCGGCATAGGCGCGGGGAATCATGGCCGCGACAAATAAGGCCAGCAAAAGAATAGAAAGAATCTTTTTCATATCACAGCTCCCGAATATTCTCAACGATACTCTGATCCAGCACGCCTTTCAGCCGCATCCGCAGTCCTCCAAGGCAGCACAAAGCGCAAAGGGCGGCGAGGATCAGCATGGCGGCAAGGACAGGGATCGTGTGCATGTGC
>ONNS01000014.1:35584-46483 GCA_900319275.1 uncultured Eubacteriales bacterium | reverse complement strand
CGGGACATACCCCTATCCTAATCGTTGGCTCTTCTTTTTTCAATTCATTTGTCCATTTCCCTTACTGTCATCCCACAGAAAAAGTGATTGACCCTCTTTTTTTCTCAATTTACAAAAAATGTTGGGTGTAGCTCTGCCTTTCGGCTTCGCTACCCCAACATTTATTATAGAACCTTTCTTTATACGCCAATCAGATTTTCTGTGATCTGATCGAAGAAATCTTTGCTCCACACTAAAAGGTTGTTGGGATCCTTTATGAACGGCAGGACATCCTGCTTGGCCTGATCGTAGTCGATCGTCGCGAAGCGGGCACGGAGCAGTTCTTTCAGCTGGTTAGTATCCAGCGGCGCTTCCGTTTCCATGAAACCGGACTGCCGAAGCCGGGCCTCCAGATGCTTAAGATTGACCGGCGTGTTCATAGAAAGGTAGAACACGTAGTCATAGAGATCGCGTCCCTTGATGCGGTTTTTCCAAGCGCGGCACAACACCGCATGTATCTTCCCCGCAAATAGTGAAGGAGCATCATACAGGCAGATTTCATACGGGCTTGGCAGCAGTCGATACTTATGCTCAAAGCCAGCAAAGGGCGGAGGATTTGTATCGATCTCGAATTTGATCTTGATCAACTCGCTCGGCGTTATAGATTGCGCAAGTCGATCATCCGCATAGAACAGCAGAATGTGCTCTTTCGTGTTCCCCTTCAAAAAGGCAGATTGGATTGCGGATTCCGCCGTCTTTACACGCTCTTCAGCTTTGAAGTTCAAGCCATAGGAGCGAATCTCCTTTTCCAGTGTCGGAAGATACTCTCCAAGGTCAAAGCCCTCCGGTGCCATTAGAGAAAAGTCGAGGTCCTCCGAGAAACGATCCAAACCATAGATAATCCTCAACGCTGTTCCGCCGTAGAACGCCGCATGCTTGAAGAATCCGGCACGGCTCAGCCCGCACAGCACGATCTCCTGAATGATCTCCTTAATTGCGTTTTTCTTGTCGGTCGAGGTCTGCGGCTCATAGGCGCGCAGCATCTGTTCAAGTACCTGTTGCATGACGGGTCTCCTTTCTGATCAAGGATTGCAGCAGCTTATGATTCTTTGTCTGGTACAGCGCGGCAAGCTGTTCCATCTCTGCGAGGTCAAGCTCCAAAAATGCTTGCCGTTCGATCCGCAGATCTTCAAACAGCAACTGTTCAAGGTCCACTCGATTTGCGCAGGGCGAGAGCTTATACAGCTCATCACAGAGCGCCTTTTCTGGCGTGGCCACACGATAGCTGTATCCGTTTTCGACCATCGGCAGGACACCATAGGGGAATGCCGCTTCCGGTACGTCACGATAACTGAAGACGCCAAAGGGTGTTTCAAACTGCTTGGCCCGCTTCTTGTCGAAGCTTGCCGAAGTGAATTGATGGACGGCTTCCGGGATCAATCCGTGATGGGCCAGAGCAAATTCAAAAGACAGATAGGACGGGCCATAGATACTTGCTGCGAGAAGATATCCCGGCGTATGGGGATCGGTCTCATACAACCCACGCACAATGCGGGTCAGCTCGCCGTTCTTTACCATCCTCTCGATCTTCTTCGCAGGACTAGCATAGCTCTTCAGCTCGTCCATCAAGACAAGATGAGTTTTTAACATATTTTCACCACCAATTGCAATATTACTACAATTATTGGAGAAAATCAAGCATATTATTCTGGCTCGTTTAACGCTCTCCTTTTTTATTCAGCGGTGAAGCACATAAATTTGCGGTTCACCGCTGAATGAATTTGCTTCAAGCAACAGTTTCATCAAAAACGCCTGTTTCACCGATTCGGTGAAACGGCCAAAAACACTGAAACCAGTATGTGCAATTCTTGCACGAACTGATTTGCACTTTGCCCTGCGGCTGAACTCCAACCCGACAGATTTCACATTTTCAATCCGATGGATTTTCATCCTCGAAGTTCTAATCCGGTATTACCCTAACCTTCAACTGCGGTGCGCCGGGCGGCGTGCCGCGGTTGTTGTATATGGGGAGGTTCAGCTTCTCCGGTAAGATGCGCCAGCGGCGGGTGTGGTTGTACTTGGCGATGGCGCAGGCCCCTGGACGGAAATGTCGAGCCGCGCTATTGTAAACCCGTCCTGTTTCCGGCAGCACTGTTTGAGGCCTGAAAAAACAAGCCAGCGTGCCTGACTTTGTTTTACATGTGGAAAATAGCACGCGAAATTTAGCGATATTGCACAAAATGTGCTTCGAAAAACGGAAGAATTTGGGCTGCCCTATTGACAAAATAACGATACAAAAGTAAAATACACTTGTCACTGCGGTGGCACATCTTATTAAAAGGAGATATGGAAGATGAAAAAGACGCTTGCCCTTTTGCTCGCGCTTACCATGGTATTCGCGCTGCTGTGCTCTTCGGCTGCATATGCTGACGATGAGATCACACTGGATGTCATCATCTGCCAGTACGGCCCCAACACCAATGACTGGCTCCTCGGCAAAGGTATGAACGGCACCAACTTTGTTGAAAAGTTTGAAGCTGAGAATCCCGGCATCAAGCTGAATCTGGACGTAGTTTCCTGGAACGACGTGTACACCGAAGTCGACACCCGCATTGCAAACAACAATGCACCCGACATCCTGAACATCGACGTGTTTGCCAACTATGCCAATGAAGGCCTGCTTCTGCCCGTTAAGGATTACTGCCCCGACGATCTGTTCGATGACTTCTTCCCCCAGTTCATTGCCCAGTCTGTGATTGACGATACCGTTTGGGCCGTTCCCGATCTGGCTTCCGCCCGCGCCCTGTTCTACAATGTCGATCTGCTCGAGAAAGCCGGCGTGGAAGTGCCTACCACCTGGGCCGAACTCGAGGACGCTTCCCAGGCCATCCTCGACTATTATGACGGCGAAGTGTACCCCTGGGGCATCGACCTGACCACAGATGAAGGCCAGGCTGCCTTTGCTTACTACACTTGGGGCAACGGCGGCGGCTTCGTCGACGCCGATGGCAACTGGGCTGTCAACTCCGCTGAGAACGTTGAAGGCATCAAGTTCGCCCTCGGCCTCATCGAGAAGGGCTACACCAACCCCAACCCCGCCACCCAGACCCGTTACGACCTGCAGGATATGTTCGCTGCCGGCAAGCTGGCCATGCTCATCGCCCCCAACCAGCTGCCCACCTACGTTGCTGACAAGGGCGGCAACATCAACATGGCGACCGCCGGCATCCCCGCAAACGAAGGCAAGACCGGCTCCTCCGTCGGCGTCATGGACCGCGTGATGGCCTTCAAGGACGACTCCGCCCCCGATCAGGCCAAGCGCAACGAGGCCATCGGCAAGTTCCTCAAGTTCTTCTACGATCCCGAGAACTATGTCGGCTGGGTCAGCATGGAAGGCTTCCTGCCCGCCGTCAACTCTGCTGTTGAAGCGCTCGTCGCCTCCGATCCCAGCTTCGAGGCATGGCTCGACGTTCTCGGCACCTGCCAGTTCTACCCCGCCGCCAAGGCTGAGTGGGACCAGGTCAAGCAGGGCGTCATCGCCGCCGAGCAGGCTGCTCTGACCGGCGCCGACATCCAGACGGAACTCGACAATCTCCAGGCCGCTCTGGTCAAATAATTCGTTTTCTCAAGGAGCCGGCTGTTTTCAGCCGGCTCCTTTCCGTATTCACGCGTATTCCGAAGGGAGGCGCAAACCATGTACTCACCGCTGAACCGAAACAAATGGGAGCCGTATATCTGGCTGCTGCCGAGTATATTGCTGATCGCGATCTTCGTGATCTTTCCCATCATCATTGTCTTCAAGCTCTCCTTCAGTGAGATTTCCAAGGCCGGCGTCATCGGCGGCTTCGTGGGCTTTCAGAACTATAAGGACGCTGTGCAGCTGCCCGCCTTCAAAACCGTCATGCTCAACACCTTCTGGTGGGTCATTTCGGTCGTCGGCATCTCCACGGTGTTAGGCTTCATCATCGCCATGGTCTTCAACCAGAAATTCCACGGCCGCAAGATCGCCCGCGCCATCCTGGTCTTCCCCTGGGCGACCTCGCTCGTCATCCAGGCCTCGGTCTGGAACTACATCATCAAGTACGAGTACGGCAGCCTCAACAGCGTGCTGCTGAATCTCGGCATCATCAAACAGGCGATCAACTGGCGCTCCAGCTATCAGATCGAGTTTATCTGGGAATGCGGCGTCGGCATTTTCGTGACGGTTCCGTTTGTGGCATTCTGTGTGCTCTCGGGTCTGCAATCCATTGACAACTCTCTGTATGAAGCTGCAACGGTGGATGGTGCCGGCTTCTGGAGCAAGCTTTGGCGGATCACGTTGCCAATGGTGCGCCCCTCGCTGACTGTGAGCACCGTTTTGAATATCATCTATGTTTTCAATTCCTTCCCCATCGTGTATACCATGACCAAAGGCGCGCCTGCCAACAAGACGGATACCATGATCACTTACCTGTACATGCTTTCGTTTTATGAGCGCAAGAAAGGTCCGGCAACGGCCATGTCGGTAATCGGCTTCCTGATCCTCTGCATCTGCGCGGGAATCTACATGATCACCGTCATGCGGAAGGAGGAAGAGCAATGAGAGATCGGGAGGTTCTCCGCGCCAACCGTCGGGCGCTGATTCTGGTCATTCTGGGTGTTGTGCTCAGCATGGTTTTGCTGTCCATGCCGCTTTACAGCTTCAATGCCAATGTTTATACGAAAAAGTCCCCCAACACCTTTGTGGGGGATGAGAAGTATCAGACTGTCCGCGCCGAGGTCGAGGCTGTCGCGGATGAGTATCGTGCCCAGGGCTTTGAAGCAGAGATCGACGAAGATGTGCTCGAGCGTGTGAACTCCAAGGGAGAGACCACCTCGCTCATCACCTTCACGGTCAATGAACGTATCAGCAAAAGTCCGCTGTCTATGCTGGGGATCGGCTTTCCCTCCTCACGCGTGCTGGCGGCTCTGCTGTGCCTGATGGCCCTGGCCTTGGTTCTCACTCTCGCAGGCATCATCGGTACACTGGATCTTACCCAGCGCTATCTGAGTCGCCGAACCGCCATGCTGCGCAACGCTGCAGCGGTCGCCCTGCTGTTAGCGCTGCTGCTGGTGCCGGTGTTCGTACTGATGAACAACTACACCTTTTCCCGCCAGATCGGGCTATATAACGCGGATCTTCTGACCGACGGCAAGGACGCTCTCTTTGCAAAAATGGATCGCCTGCTCTTTGATGGCAGGATGGCTGACGACATAGGCAAAGCGCTCGGCGGTCTCACGATGCAGCACTCCGGCATGCTGTGGCTCCTGCTGCCTGCGATCCTTGTGTCGCTGCTGTCGGCGGCACAGCTGCGCTATGGCAGCATCCAGAACAGTGTGCTGAAGGCGGCGTTGTATTTCTTCGTGGTCGTAGTATGCGTTGTCACGCTTTACCCGTATTATGTGATGACGATCACGGCCTTCCGCTCCAATGCCGAAACGCTGGACATGTATTTCCTGCACCTGTTCCCAACGAAATGGATTTGGTCGAATCTCAGCGACATTATTCATAGAGGCGTGCCGCGCTATTTGTTCAATTCCCTGCTCGTTGCGGGCGGCGCGACTGTGTTGGCGATGCTCTGCGGCATCCCTGCCGCCTATGCCATGGCACGAATGAAGTTCAAGGGGAAAAAAGTCTTTCTCGGATTTGTGATCATGAGCCAGATGTTTTCACCTGTCGTGCTTCTGATCGGCATTTCACAAATGATGAACACCCTGCACCTCAACGACAGCGTGCTTGGCCTCATGCTCATAAATGCCGCTTTCAACCAGGCCTTCGCCATCTGGCTTTTGCGCGGCACCTTTGTATCCATCTCGCCGGAGATGGAGCAGGCGGCGCTCATTGACGGCTGCGGTACGGTCGGCGCATTGACCAAGGTGCTGATCCCCATGGCGGCTCCCGGCATTGTCACAGCGCTGATCTTTGTGTTCATCAATGCATGGAATGAATATACCATTGCCACGGTTCTGATCTCCACCGCCTCCAACCGCCCCATCACCGTGGGTATCACACAGTTTTCCTCTTTCAATATGATTGAGTGGCAGTACCTCTTTGCCGCCTCCCTTCTGGCGACGATCCCGGTGGTGATCCTCTTCATGAGCATCGAAAAGCACCTGACCTCCGGCCTCACGTCCGGCGGCGTCAAGGGATGATCATGGCGTCAAGGGATAATCAAGCACCAAAATGCAAAAACGACACGGGCAGCCGTGTCGTTTTTGTTATGTCATTTCAGTATGAGTCGACCGAAAAACTCGGGCCGGTGAAAATCCGGCGTCTCGGTCTGCACATCGTTCCACGCACCGTAGCAGGGGGAGGGGGTCCTGTCGCCGCAGACGTAGAAGTTTGCCCAGAGTTCAAGTCCGGCCGCCGGACAAACGTCGAAGAGTAGGTGCAGTGTCTCCGCCGGAACGGTGTACACCGCCTCCCAGCCCGTGCCGCAGGCTGCAGCTTGAAGCCGAGGGCGCGGGATGCCCATGTCCGCAAGCCGCTGCCGGTTGTTCCGATCGGGGCCGAAGGCCGCGAGCATGGCAGCGTTCGCGTTCCCCTCCAGGTTCAGGTAATGCTGCCCGTCCGCGCTGAGAAAACACTCCAGGCAGCTGTCCTCCCAGACCGGGGAGTCCTGCGCGGTGTTGACAGCCCGGCTCGGCGGGGTATCGGAGCAGAGGCGGAAGATCAGTGCATCATCCCGCCAAAGGGCCTGCACGGAAACATGCGGCGGTGTGTTTGGGGACCAGCGGCAGGGTGAGAGATACTGCGTCTCGGCATGTTCCCAGTTTGCGGCAAAATCGCTGTGAAAAGCATGCAGCTGTTTTGTCATGGCAAAAACTCCCCTATGATGCGCTGTATCTCGTCCCATCTTCGCTCGGTTTCCGCAACCAGCTTCATCTGGGTACGGGCGCGATCGAGATTATGTCCGGGGCGGGAGACCGAAAAATAATGATCGCCGTCAAGATAATCCGTGAGAAAACGAAGCCCGCATTCCAGCGTCATGAGTTTTGCACCGAGGGGAAGCGTTTCGATTTCCTCTTTTGTGAGCGTGCCGCAGGCCGGAATGAAGCCTTCGGCGAAGCGGCGATAGAGTGCCAGATCCAGTCCGACTTTTGAAAGATCCTGTTCGTCTTCGGCGGCAGTTGCGGCTCCGAAACGGATCGAATCGCCAAAATCATAGGCGACAAGGCCGGGCATGACCGTGTCAAGGTCAATGACACACAGCGCTTTTCTCGTTTTGCTGTCAAGCATGACGTTGTTGAGTTTCGTGTCGTTGTGCGTCACACGTAAAGGCAGTTCACCATGCCTGAGCATGCGCAGCAGGGTTCCGGCCTCGTCCTCGTGGGCGAGCGCAAAGTCGATTTCCCGCTGCACCTGAGCTGCGCGGCCCAGTCTGTCAGCTGCCAGCTTCTCATGAAAAATGCGGTACCGATCCGGCGTATTGTGAAAAGCGGGGATAGTCTCGTACAGCGTATCGGCCGGGAAATCCTGCAGCATACGCTGAAAGCTCCCGAAGGCGACAGCACTTTGGTAGAAATCCTCCGCCGTCTCCGGTGCCTGCAGGCAAATGCTGTCTTCAATGAAATCATAGACGCGCCAGTATTCTCCCGCCGTGTCCTGATACCAGAGCCCGCCCTCCCGCGTTGGGACAAGGTGCAGACTCATGCGGGGATCCTCACAGCGCGCCGCGAGAAAGGCGGTGACAGCGGCGACGTTTTGCATCAGGGCCGGAATGTTGTGGAAAGCGGCGCGGCTGATGCGCTGCAGGATATAACGCCGCGGCCGATCCGTGGTTACCAGATAGGTTCGGTTGATGTGTCCATCCCCGTAGCGCTCGCAGGAGAGCGCCTGGCCGTCAAGCATAAACTGCTGCAAAACCTGTTTCATAAAGCGTCTCCCTTACAGCTGATCAGCGATGCTGTGAATGGCCTCGCGGTCGATCATTGAAAAACGATCCTCCGGGGGATACAGGCAGCCGCCGTAATAGATCGCGCGGTTATTCTCAACCGAGCGGTCCCACATGCTCCGGTGCACAGCAACATGGATTTGATCCGTTCCGGTTTCCTGTACGATCCGCGCGGCGTTTTTCAGCGTGATCCCGGCGCCGGGGAGGATCTGAATGCGGCCGCGAGCGTAGGCGATCATCTGCCGCACGGTGTCGGTGCCATAGGACACGTCCGGTTCCTGACCGCTGGTGAGGATCCTCGTGACGGACAGAGCGGCGAGCTGGTCAATCGCTTCGCGCCAGTCCGGTACAACGTCGATCGCACGGTGGAACACCGCTTCCTTTCCGGCGTCCAGCGCAAGCTGCGTGAGTGCGCGCGTACGCTCCAGGTCGATACGCCCGTCTTCGTGAAGGAAGCCGAATACCAACCCGTCGGCGCCGGCCGCAAGCAGAGCCTTCGCATCTTCCATGCACACGGAAAACTCGGCTGCCGTATAGCAAAAGCCACCCTCGCGGGGACGAATCATCGTCATAACAGGCAGTCCGGTTTCACGCTTTGCCACCCGAAGCGAGCCGATCGTCGGAGTCAGACCACCGTGGAAAAGATCACTGTTGAGCTCCACGCGATCAGCTCCGGCGAGCTTTGCCTGTATTACATCGTCGGCACTGCCGCAGCAGACCTCTATCAATACGGAAGACATCTATTTCCGCCTCCTGTTTCTGTTTGTGGGTATTGTCGGGGGACCGATGGGCGTAAGGCAGATCACTGTCCCCCTGACATCCGCGGTACGCGTCGCCTGATTATAGTGGTTATACTATCATAAGACCAGAGGGCTTATGATAGTATTCGTCATGTTTTTCGGTTGCCGCGCGAGCGGCGAGAAAAACGACGCAAATTAAATATAATAAGCGCGTTTACGCTTATTATATCGTATAATCCTGCTGTATTCAACTTTTCCCTGAAAAAACACCACTCCTTTTTTGAAGAGAGTTGTGTTAGAATTTCCCACCGGCGGGGAAATGATACGAAGGGCAGGCTTGCATCAAAAACAGACGAGGTGTCTGATGAGGACGCTTGTCCCGATAGGAAACAGAGAGTTGACCATCAGGGATTCAGATACCATCTCATCAATGGTTTGTTATTATTGAGGCGGTTCCTCCCTCTTCTCTCTTGACAATGCCGATTATTGGATGTACTATTTAACTGAAAATATTTTCACTGAATTTCAATTCAGTATAGGGGTGATTCTTTTGTTTGTAGCAAGATCGCAAGAGCTCTCTCAGCTTGCCGGAGCCATGAAGCAAAGCAACCACGCCGCGCTCGTCTACGGAAAACGCCGGGTCGGCAAGACGCGTCTGATCAAGGAAGCGCTGAAAGCACAGACCAAAACAGCCATTTACTATGAATGCATCAAGGGAACAGTCAAAGAAAATGTCGATGCCTTTGTAAAGGTGCTTCTCGAAGAGCGCGTTCTGCCCTTTACTTCTTCCTTTGACACGTTCCAGGACGTGTTTGCCTTTCTCAATTCGCTTTCCCGCGACTTCGTCGTGGTCATTGACGAATACCCCTACCTGAGCACCTTCGTCGAACCAAAGAAGATCGATTCCATTTTTCAGAGCATCGTTGACACACGGCTCGGCAACATCAGCCTGATCCTTTCCGGCTCACAGATCAGCGTGATGAAGAACCTGTTGGAAGAGAAGGATGCGCTTTACGGTCGTTTTGGCTTGATCATCCACTTGCAGGAATTGGACTATCGAGATGCGGCCGCCTTTTATCCTTCCAAAACGCCCTATGAGAAGATTGCATTCTACAGCGTGTTCGGAGGCTCGCCTTTCGTGCTGCAGCAGCTGCGGGACGAAGAAACGCTGGAGCAAAACATCATCCGCACGGTTTTGGCCCCAAGCAACCCTGTCCATCTGTATGCGTCAAATATCCTTCTTTCAGACTACAGCAACGCCGTGAACGCCGAACGCATTTTGGCCGCTCTCGGCAATGGAAAGAAGAAATACTCCGAGCTGGAAAGCAAGATGGACATGAACAGCACTGGTAACCTGGCCAAGCAGCTGAAATCTTTGACAGCCATGGAGCTGGTATATCAAGGAGCACCGCTCAACAAGGCAAAGGATGCAAAAAAGAAATATTACGAGATCAACGACAATCTGATGCGCTTCTACTATGCCTATGTCTACCCCAACAAGAGTGCCTTGCAGATGATCGGAGAGCGGACTTTCTTTGAACAGATCGTTTCCCCGACGCTTTTGAAGGACTTTGTTCCACGTCGATTTGAAGAGCTGTGCCGCAGCTATTTCTCTGCTCTCGCACGGGCGGGAAAGCTTCCCGGCATCACAAATATCGGCACCTATTATTATGACGATCCGGCAAATCATAAAAATGGGGAGTTCGACGTGGCCCTCGCTTTCGGGGAGGAATACGAGATCTATGAAGTAAAGTACTTCAAGAGGCCGATGACGCTTGCGGAGATTCATCATGAGGCAGGCCAGGTCAGAGAGATCAAAGCGCTGAACGTCGTTCGCCTGGGCTTTATCGCAGTCAACGGCTTTGAGGCACAGGAAGAAGGCTTTACCTTCTATACAGGTGAGGATCTTTATCGAGAAAGCTTGTAATACGTCGTAACTATGCAGTCCTGGACTTCATAGTTATAATCCGAGATCACTCTCACTTCAACTGCGGCGTGCTGTCCGGCACTCCGCGGTTGTTGTATATGGGGAGGTTCAGCTTCTCCAGCAGGATGCGCCAGCGTCGGGTGTGGTTGTACCTGGCAATGGCGTACCAGCCGTGCGACGGATGGATGCGCCGGGCAGCTTTGCGCCGGAACGCGCGCACCGTTTTACCGGATTCTGCAATTATAATGAATATAGGATGGCGAAAAGCCAAAAAGCTTTTCGCCGCGCCACTTTGTGGCGCAGCAAAACAGCACAGCTGTTTTGCCGTATATTCATTGCA
>ONNS01000014.1:0-35570 GCA_900319275.1 uncultured Eubacteriales bacterium | reverse complement strand
GGGCGAATGATTCAAGGAATCATTCGCTGCCAAACGTGTCGTTTGGCAGCGAAATCAATCGAATCCTCGATTGATTTCGCCATCCGATAATCATTATAATCAATAGCGAGCTGAAAAAAGCAACAAAAAATCTTGAAGTTCTCTATCAGATATTGTATAATTATAGAAAATAATGCGCGTCTGTTTCTGGAATTAATTGGGCATATTCGCCAAATCCCGCTTGCGGCGCTGTGCTTTCCCGCTGCGGATGACCGTGGGCGATGCGTCAGCGCAAATACAGTAACTGAGGCATTTCAAGGAGCCTGTTGCCATGAAAACGATCAACAGACTGAAAAAAACAATCTGCATGCTGCTGGCAGCCGCTTTTTTGCTGCTCCTGTCCGCATGCTCTGCCGGCATGCGGCAATCCCAGCCAGAGGAACAAGCGGCGGAATTGAGCACCGCCTCTTATCTTGTGGCCATTGAGGACGAGCCGGACACGGTGGATTTCCAATGCACGTCGATCCACTATACCGTCGCCCAGAATGTGTTTAACCGTCTGGTAGGGATGGAAAACAATGCGGACGGGAAAGCCGAGATCCTTCCGGAGCTGGCCGAAAGCTGGGATATCTCTGACGATCGGTGCACCTATACCTTCCACCTGCGCGAAGGGGTAACCTTTTCCAACGGTTCACCGCTCACCGCGTCCGATGTGCTTTATACCTTTACCAGGCTGCTGACTCATCCGGATTCCTGCAACCGGGATGTCGTCGACTTCATTCTGGGCGCCGACTCGCTGGAGAAGGGCCTGACGAACAGACTTATCGGCTTTAAAATCCTTGGCGATCTGGACTTTGTCATCACACTGGATAATCCCTTTGAGGCCTTTCTCGCCTGCCTCTCCATGCCGAGCGCCTCAATTCTGGATGAGGAGACAACAACGGAGGCCGGGGACCGTTTCGGTCGGGATCCGGCGTGGACAATAGGGACCGGCTCCTTTATCCTTGAAAGCTGGGAGCCAGGCAGGGGCATGCTGCTGACGGCAAATCAGAACTGCTGGCAGGGACCGCCCCGCTGCGCCGGGCTGGACCTGCGCTTTTTGACGGATGCGGAGGAGATCAGACGGCTGTTTGAGGATGGCGGCCTGGATATCCTGAATCTGGACGACGTGGGGAAAACGAAGGAGTTCTTCCTGCACGGGGATATCTACCAGGATCGGCTCTATCAGGTGCAGCGCATCAGCACCACCTATATTGCGCTGAACGAATCCGTGCCGCCGCTGGATGATGTGCGCGTGAGGCATGCCCTGCAGCTGGCCTTGAACAGGACGCTTCTGCTGGATGCCGCTTACAGCGGAAGGGGCTCACTGGAAAACGGAATCATCCCCCATGGGCTCTCCGGCTTCAACCCCGATCTCCCCGAGATCCCCAACGACCCAGGGGCGGCCCGCGAGCTGCTCAGCGAGGCGGGGTACCCGGACGGCTTCACCTTGACGCTGAGCGCGAGCGCAGCCTCGTCTCTGGACGAGATGGCACTGCTCAGAATGGCGGCGTCTCAGTGGGAAAATGTCGGCGTGCACACGGTCATTGAAACGATTTCGGACAGCGAGTTTATGCGCCTGAGGAAGAGCGGGCGGCTTCAGTGCTACTCTGCGACATGGACCGCAGATTTCAACGACCCGGACAATTTCCTGTATACCTTCTTCGGAAATGCGGAGAACACGCATTTTCGCAGTCTCTGCTATCCAAGGGAGGAAATCATGGAGCGCGTGCGTGCGGCGCGCACGATCACCGACCCGGACGAGCGCATTGCGGAATACCGGACACTGGAAGAGATCATCATACAGGAGGATGCCGCGTGGATCCCCCTGTTCTCCCGGCTGTACACCTATGTTGTATCGGAACGGCTGGAGGGCATGCAAGCCTCCTGGAACGGTTCCGTAAAGAACATGTACCGGGAAATGTCCATTCGCGAGGATTGAGCATGATGAAGATCAATTCGATTCGTTTTAAGATCACGGCGATTGCGGTCGCCGCGGTTCTTGTCGCCATGATCGCTGTTTTTGCCGTGAGCTACCCGCCGATCCAGGCTGAGACAGATCGGAGCTCGGTGGAGATGATGCGCCTGATCGGGGAGAACACAAAAGACACGCTGGACGAGTATTTCGTGAGTATCGAGCAGTCGGTGAATCTCGCCGCCAATATGGCGGTCGATTCACTGGACAGCGTCACGCTGGTGGAGTGCGGCGCCGCAGGCACCTATGCCAGACAGAACGGGCGGACCAGGGCGCAGACGGCCAGGCTGGACGCTTATATTGCGGAGCACTGTGCGCAGGTCCTGCGAACCTTTGAAAGTGCCGCAAGCCATACCAACGGCATCATCACCTATTACTACTGCATCAGTCCCGAGATCAGCAGGACACAGCACGGCTTTTACTATTCCAGAGTCGGGAAGGCGGGCTTTGTGGAGCAGGAACCGCTGGATGCCGGACTGTTTGATCCGGAAAATGCTGCGCACAACAGCTGGTACTTTACTGCGGTCAAACGCGGCCGCCCCTCCTGGACAGAACTGTATTCATACCCTCCCCTCGGTGAAATGGCTGTGTGCTCGTATCTCGTGCCGATCTACTCCACCGGCACGCTGATCGGTGTGCTCGGTATGGATATCCCGCTGGATACCATCACCACCCACGTCAGCACTGTTCAGGTCTATGACACGGGCTTCGCAAGCCTCTGTGACGAGGAAGGGAACATTCTGTACCACCCGGATCAGACACTGGAAACAATACCGGAGCTGGAAAAGCAGGCGCTTTCCGGGAAATGGCTGAATAAAACAGACAGCGGCAACGCTCTGATCCGCTATACCATTAACGGGGCAAAGCGGCAGATGGCCTTTACCACGCTGCGAAACGGCATGAAGCTGATCATCTCCGCTCCGTTAAGTGAAATCAATGGATCCTGGATGCGCCTTGCGCGCAATATCGCAGTCATTACACTGGCAATCATGGTCATCCTTGCCGTGATTATCAGGCTGGTCATGCGTTTTATCACGTTCCCGCTGCTGCGTCTTACCGCCGCCTCACAGCGGCTTGCCGACGAAGATTATGATGTGGCGCTGAATTACCGGAGCAAGGACGAGATCGGCCAGCTCACCCAGGCATTTATCCGGATGCGCGATCAGATCAAGGACTATATCGCAGATCTGAACCGGCGGGTCAACACAGACATGTTGACGGGTCTGCCGAATATGCGGTATTTCTTCAAGCTGGCCGAGGCAGAGCGCCAGCGTCTTTCCGACAGCGGCAGTTCTTCTGTGATGCTGTTCTTTGACCTCATAGGCATGAAGCACTATAACCGTCAGTACGGTTTTAAGGAAGGAGATAAGCTCCTGTGTGAAGTGGGCTGGATACTGGCCGACTGCTTCGGTGAACAGTGCGTGTGCCGTTTCAGCGAAGACCACTTTGCGGTTGTGAGCAGTGAGGAAAACCTTGAGGAAAAACTGAGCGCTGTTTTTCGCGAATGCAAAGCCGCAAACGGCGGCAATTCTCTGCCGATGCGGGCGGGCATCTACCGCGACAGCATGGAGTCGGTGAACGTGAGCATCGCCTGTGACCGCGCCAAATACGCCTGTGATAAGCAAAGAGGCTCTTTTGCGTCTGGCTGGTACTTCTTCGACGACGAGATGCTGCACCAGCTGGACAGCGTCCGGTATATCATAAATCACTTTGATCAGGCGCTGGCGGAAAACTGGATACAGGTCTATTACCAGCCGATCGTCCGCTCGGTCAATGGGCGCGTGTGTGACGAGGAGGCGCTTTCCCGCTGGATCGACCCGGTGCGCGGGATGCTGCCGCCGGATGATTTTATCCCGATTCTGGAAAAAGCAAGGCTCATATACAAGCTGGATCTCTATGTGCTTGACCGGATCATCGAAAAAATGCAGGTGCAGCAGCGCGCCGGCCTGCGTGTCGTGCCCCATTCCCTGAATCTGTCCAGGGCCGATTTTGACGCATGTGATATCGTCGAGGAAATCCGAAAGCGCATCGATGCCGCCGGTATCGCCCACGACAGGCTGACCATCGAGATCACCGAGAGCATCATCGGCAGCAATTTTGATTTCATGAAGGAACAGGTCCGACGCTTCCAGGCGCTGGGCTTCCAGGTGTGGATGGATGACTTTGGCAGCGGGTATTCCGCCCTCGACGTACTGCAGGATATCCACTTTGATCTTCTCAAATTCGATATGCGCTTTATGAAGCGTTTTTATGAGGGGAAGGAGAGCAAGACCATTCTGACGGATCTGGTGCGCATGGCTGTCGACCTCGGGATCGACACGATCTGCGAGGGCGTGGAGACTGCGGAAGAGGTGGAGTTCCTGCAGGAGATCGGCTGCAGCAAGCAGCAGGGCTATTATTATTCCAGGCCCATCCCGTTTGAGGAGATTCTGGAACGCTACCGGAAAGGTATCCAGATCGGTTTCGAAGACCCCGCCGAGACAGCGTATTTCACCGCGATCGGCCGGGTGAACCTCTATGATCTCACGGTGATTTCCGACAAGGAAAACGACAGCCGGGACTATTTTGACACGCTGCCCGTCGGGATCATGGAGCTGTGCGAGGATCAGGTCTGCTATGTGCGCACGAACCGGGCCTATCGGGAGTTCATGAAAAAGCACTTTGACTTTGATCTCACCGCAAAGCCCTGTGGCTACTCCGACCGCCCCGAAGGAGCGGGCGCCGTCTTCATGGACAAGACCCGCCAGTGCTGTGCGGATTGGAGCCGCGCTTTTGTCGACACGTATCTGACGAACGGCTCCGCCGTGCACGCGGTGATCAATCCGGTGAGCAAAGACCCCGTTACCGGCGCGGCGGCGCTCGCTGTTGTGGTGCTCTCCGTATCGGAGCCGGATGCGGATACCTCCTATGCGGATATTGCGAGAGCGCTGGCTTCGGACTACTATAATATCTATGTGATTGATCTGGATACGGACCAGTTCATCGAATATTCCTCCCGGATCGGCGGGGAGGAACTGTCCGTGATCCGGCGCGGTACGGATTTCTTCGGCGCTGTGAACCGCGATACGATGAAGCGCATTTATGAAGAGGACCGGGCGCCGTTTCTGAACCTGTTTTCCAAGGAAAGCGTTATCCGCGAGCTGGATACGCAGGGCGTTTTCACGACCACCTACCGTCTGATCGACACCGGCAGCCCGATGTATGTCAACATGAAGATCACACGTATGCCCGGCGGCAACAGGATCATTATGGGCATCAGCATCATCGACGCACAGATGCAAAAGGAACTGCGGTTCAGAGAGTCTCAGCACTGAACGGATGCGGGCTGCGCCGAGCTCCACTTTTCCCTGCAAAAAACACCACTCCTTTTCATGAAGAGAGTGGTGTTAGTTTTTCCTGCCGATGAGGGAGATGATACGGCGGGCAGCTTCGCGGCAAAACAGACGCGGCGTCTGTTCATTATGATCGGATAGAAAACAGAAGGCGTACGAGTTGTGCCTCTCGTTGGAAGCACACGAAAGAAAGAATGAACGCTGACAAAACACCTTATCAACCGCCGCCGGAAAGCTTCACGAGAATCGGGTGCACGCCCAGCGCCGGCAGGATCCTGTCTGTCAGATCCTTCGTCGGAAAGCGGATGGAGCTGGTGTTCTCACAGGGGTGGCAGCCGAACATTTCTTCTTTCAGCACATCCTCGTCGATCACCAGCTGGACGCGGTGCTCCTTGTCATTTATCAGCCCCAGGACGGAGACGCTGCCCGGATGCAGATCAAGAAACTGCTCCATAAACGTCTCATCCGCGAACGAGAGCCGGCTCACGCCCATCTGTCCGGACAACTCCTTTGTTTTGAAGGGCTTGTCACCGGGCATGATGAGCAGATAAAAGCTGGTCTTCTGCCGGTTGCAGAGGAACAGATTCTTGCAGATGTGTACATCCAGAACGGCATCTACTTTAGCGCATATCTCCATGGATGTCGCGGGCTGATCCGGATGATCGGTGCGGTCAAATGCCACACCCAGCGTGTCTAAAAATTCGTATGCCCGTATTTCTCTGTCGCTCCGCCCCGTCATATCGGCGGGGGAGCCGTGTTTCAGTTCCATATTGCCTCCTGATTTATCAGAATTCCTTTTTCTCCATGATCCGCACGCTGCACAGATAGGATGCAAGCGCGAGCAGCGCGCAGACAGCCGTGAGCGAGAGCAGAACGACAGCGGGGGAGAGACCGGACAGGGCCATGATCAGACCGTCCGGCGAGGGGACAGCGCCGCCAAAGCTGTTCCTGACGCCGACGAACAGGATCGCGGCGACGCCAAAGAGGACAAACAGAACGATCCGGCTTTTCTCCGAACCGAATTTCAACTGCAGCGGGATCATGACGGCGGCGGAGAGGTAGAGAACCGGGAGTATGGCGAGCAGCATCGGCAGTTCGTCGCCCGGAGCGGCCGCGCTGTGGCGCACAGCGGACATGACGCCGTACAGGACAAGCCCGACACACCATGCGGCCGCGGCCAGCAGCAGGCTGAACAGATACTGTTTGAGGACATAGGTTTTTCTGCTGGTGGGCAGGGTCATCAGGAAGGCCATGCCATTGTCGAATTCATCATAGCTGATGGTGCTGACGGCCGTGATTGTGGCGAGCATCGTGAGATAGCCGACGAGGAAAGAGCCGTCCATCGTCATCCCCATGACCAGGGCCGCGACCAAGAAAATCAACAGCGTCTGTTTTCTGGTGAGTGTAAGCCGCAGGTCTTTTTCAAGCAGGCCAAGCATCTGATTTCCCTCCTGTCAGCATGAGTATCAGCTCGTCGATACTTCCGTTTTCGATGACGATACCCGGATAGTTTTCCGCATAATACTGCTTTTCGTCGGTAAAGCAGGCATAACCGAAGGTCTCTTTTTTCGCGCGGAGGATATGGCTTTTGTCCAGCGCGGCGTAGGCGGCCTCGTCGACCTTCAGGATCGCGTAATTGCTCAAGATGGTATCGGTGTCCTCGTGGAGGACGATCCGCCCGTCGTGAATGAGGTAGATGTCGTCGCAGAGACTCTCGAGATCGGACGAGATATGCGAGGTGAGCAGCATGGAGCGCTTGTCGTTCTCGGCCAGATACTGCCTCAGCAGGTCGAGGAGCTCGACCCGGGCCTCGACGTCGAGCCCGGCGGTGGGCTCATCCATGATCAGCAGCTCCGCCTGATGACTGATCGCCACGAGTACGCGCAGCTTGGCGCGCATGCCGGTCGAGAAGTCCTTGATCTGCTTGTCAAGTTGCAGACCCTGGGCCGCGCAGCTGCTGCGGAAGAAGGGCTCGTCAAAGCGAGGGTAGGTTTTCCGCAGAATAGCGATGACATCCGCGACCTTCAGATACGAGCTGAAGCACGAATCGGCCAGCGCGACGCCGATCAGTGCCTTCTCGGCACTGCTGAGCGCCGCGGCGTCCTTGCCGTTGATCAGAACACGTCCCGCATCGGGCCGGATCAGACCGAGGATCGACTTGATGACTGTGCTCTTGCCGGCGCCGTTTTTCCCGACCAGGCCGGTGACCGTGCCGTCCGGGATCTCGAGCGAGACCTGCAGGCGGAAATCCCCATAGCGTTTGTCAAGATTTTCAACTTTGACCATCATAGTCCTCCAATACAAGCGCCACGATATCCAGAATATCGTCTTTGCTGAACCCGACTGCGCGGGCCTTTTCCACGGCGGCGGCAAAAACGTCTTCCACAGCCTTTTTTCGGGCCTCCATGGCCAGCTGCCGGTCGGTCGCGGCCACATAGGTGCCCTTGCCGTGTACGGTAACGACAAAGCCCTCTTCCTCCAGACGGTCGTAGGCCTTCTTTACGGTCAGCGCACTGATCCGCAGCTCGGCGGAGAGGGTGCGTACAGAAGGAAGGCTGTCGTTTTCCCTGAGACCGCCGCTGATGATTTCCCGCTTGATCTGGTCTGTCAGCTGTTCGTAGATCGGCACCATGGAGCTGTTGTTTAATAGGATATGCATCTCATCACCATCCGCAAACAGTATATAACAGCATATAACACTTGTCAACTGTTATATGCTGTTTACTTGTAAAAAGTTCATTGGGCAAAAAAAGGGCCTGTTGCAAAATACTGTTTAGCTGCACAAATGACAGTTCTGCCGTAGGGGAGGGGCTTGCCCCTCCCGGCAGTACGATGTTATTTTTTTAGGCAAAAAAACGGCGCAATCGCAGAATGATGCGGTTACGCCGAACATAATTTATAAAATTATGCATTTGTTTGCGCGGGAGGGGCAAGCCCCTCCCCTACGTGAGTACTCCGGGCTTATCGCGATTTCTCGCGTTTTGCAACACGCCCTTTCCGGACAAAAACTCAAGCAACGAGCCACTTGTACTTCTCCACGCTGTAGAGCGGGACGAAGGGCAGCAGGATGGGCACGGTCTTGACGAACTTCTGATACTCGGGGTCCTTGCCGTAGTTCTTGTTCTGACGGACCTCGAGACGGCGGGCGCCGGAGAACATGACAAAGATGATGCCGCAGTATCCGATGGCGCACACCAGCCACTGCCAGCCGCGGACAGCGCCGATGCCGGAGATCAGCACGCCGGTCCAGAAGATCATCTCACCCAGATAGTTCGGGCAGCGGACAATGCGGAAGAGGCCGGTGTCCACAAAGCGGCGGGGATTGACCTTCTTGGCCTTGTTCTTCTGGATGTCGGCCGCGGACTCCAGCGTGATGCCGCAGACCATGACGACGGCGCCGATGAAGACAAGGGCGTTGTCCTTCGCGGTGTTGAACATGCGGTAGAACACCGGGGAGACCTGGGTGGCGTAGAGCAGCGCGCAGGTGACCCAGATGGCCAGCTTGACGCCCATGGGCACGGTTTTGCCGTCCTTGATTTCGCCGACCATGTTCTTCTTGTACGAGCTGCTCTTGAGCTCGCGGTAGGCGAGGTAGCCGCCCAGACGGCAGCCGTAGAGGAAGAAGATCACGCAGCACAGTACAGTGCCGGCGGTCAGGGTCTTGCCGAAGAGGATCAGCATCAGCACGCCCGCGGCGGCGATCGAAAAGCCGTAGCCGAGGGAGATGAACCAGACATAGTTCTTAAAGCCGATGGAGCTGACGAGCATCGCCAGACCGAAGAGGAGCCAGAAATACCAGGCAGGATACATGATAAATACCTTCTTTCTAAAAAATGAAATACATGTTTAAGACAGGGCGTAGTCGCGCAGACCGGCGCGGTGCAGACCGCTCACGCCGATGAGCAGCAGGAGCTGCCCGAGCGTGTTGACGCCCTGCTCGATCCAGTTCATCGCGGCGGAGCTGCTGTCGCGGGAAGCAAGATAGCCCATACCCATGTAGCACACAAAGCAGAGGACGAACACGACGATCAGGGCTTTTTTCTTCAGCTTTGCGGCGAGGATGCTCAGGCAGCTGCAGATCGCGCCGAGACCGAGCACCATCATCGGGATGAACAGCAGCGTACCGCTGAAGAGCGGCGGCGCCACAGCCAGTGCGGCCTTTTTCCGCGGCGTAAACATCAGGATGATGCCGAGACCCGCCAGCAGAAAGCCCAGCGACTGCGTCGGCATGAACATCGTGTTCAGCACGTGAAAATCACAGAGATTGGCGGCATAGAGGAGCTTCCAGGTGGCCTTCAGGAAACCGGCGATGAAGATATTGATCGTGCCGGCCGCGAAGCACGCGAAGGCGTACTTGGGCATTTTGTTGTACAGATCGCGCTGCATCAGCACCATGCTGACGGCAAACAGGGCCACCGGGACATAGTCGACGAGACCCATCAGAACAGAAAACTCGTACACGGTGCCTCACCCCGCTTACTTGGTTTTGCCCTTTTCCTTGGCGCGCTTGTCGTTGATGATGTCCATCTCGCGCGCCGTGATCTCGGTCACGCCGTTCTCCTTGGCCCAGGCCACGCAGCCCTTCAGCACAGTCGGCAGGAAGATGCGCGGCACGTTCAGCAGCTTCTCGAGCGCGTCGTCGGTAAAGTGTACGTTGGGGTCGGTGCGGTCGGCCGCGTAGCGCACGGAGGAGAGCGTCGCGTTGCGGATCGGCAGCAGCTCGGGCACCAGGCGCGGCGTCTTGGCAAACCAGAAGTTTTTGCTGTCGCGGTAGCCGTGGCAGACCAGCACGTTCGGCCAGAGACGGCCCTTGACGCCGTTGATGATGTTGTCATAGAACTTGGGCTTCATCAGCATCTTGTCGATGCGCAGGATGAAGTGCGCGCCGTACTGGGTCGTGATGCCGTTGAAGTTTTTGTAGGGAGGGGGATAGCAGCCGTCGACGAGCTGGCGGCCGATGTCCTCATCGGCGTTTTCAAGATCGCTCATCCAGGTGCATTCCATCACCTGGTAGGCCTCGGCCACGACCTGCGGGCGCGGCGTGGAGGGGTCCTCCTTGATGCACAGTCCGTCCTCGAGCGTGAAGCCGAAGTTCTTCATCTTCTCGGCCGGCGTGTCGCCGGGCCAGCCCTGGGCGACGATCTTCTTGTGGTAGCCGCGGCCCTCGGGCATGAAGTTGATCGCGACTTGCTTGCGCCCGGCCAGCAGATGCTGCGCGGTGTTGGAGGAGTTGCGGGCCTCGAGCACCATGGCGTAATAGCCTTTCCCCGCAATGTAGTAGGGAAAGCAGAGGGAGTACGAGCCGACAGACGTGCTGCCGTCCTCGGCCAGAGTGGAGATCATGACCGTGGGCATGGGGAAATACGAACTGGTCTGGTAAAAATTGTCCACGATGCGGAGATCCTTGAAGCTGCTCATTAGATTGCCTCACTTTCCTGTATAAAAAATTTTTAAGACGAAGTTTTGCTTCTGCTATGGGCATACAGCAAAAAGCACAGCGCCATGCAGACTTCACCGAACATGCTGATAAAAAAGATCAGATCGAAATTGCCGGTCGCGGGGCCGAGCGCGGAGAAGGCGAACATCAGAAAGCCCGAGAGAAAGAGCAGCGGGGTCTTCTGCTTGACCCAGACGACGATCCCGGCCAGGATCAGCGGCACCACGGCGCCGTAACTCAGCACACCGCTGACGGCGGAAGCCCAGGCGGGCGTCGCGTCGCCGGAGGCATAGCGGACAAGGCCGGCAACCTCGCGCAACTCGAGCGCGGTGGCGAAGCCCTCGGCAATGCCGGCGGCGATCAGCACCGCGGTGAACACCCAGACCAGCCGCTTCCACGGCTTGCTGAGACCCAGCGCATAGGCACAGATCGGAAACAGCAGCGGGATCAGCGCGCCGTGCGCCACATAGCGCATGCGGCTGAGCGCGGCGAGCAGCGGCCCGCCGGGCAGCACGGTTCCAAGCGAGAGGATCAGCGCGTCATAGCATAGCCCCAGGGTCACCAGCGCCGTCAGCAGATACAGGGGCTCTTTCTTTCTGGCCCAGCCGCGCAGGGCGAGCAGCAGCAGCACAGCCTCCGCTGCGGTGATGACCCAGACAAGCAGGGGACAGGCGGTTAAAAGCGCATTTCTCATCAAGTGTCCTCCCTTTCGGAAAAGCTTTTTACAGTAAACGTAACTATTCAGTCCTGCCTTGAGTAGGGGGAGTTCAGCGGGGTGCTTCCCCTCTAACTGTTTAGTCCCGTCAGGGACTGAACAGTTACCAGTAAACAGGCTTTATTCCGCTATGCCGTACATGTGCCGCAGGATCAGGCGTTTCGCGATCTCTGCGCCAAAGAGCTTTGTCACCTGGTCGACGGCGGGGCCGCCCTCGGCAAAGAGACGCTCGGCGAAGGCGCGCGTCTTCTCCCGCTTGGCCGCGCTGTCGCAGACCGGCGCGTCGGCCAGCTGGCGGAGGAAAAGCGCGGTGTAGTCTCGCGCGGCGGCGCGCAGACGGTCGCCGATTTTCCGTCCGACCTTGTGATAGCTGCAGGGGTAGAGGATCGCATCGTACCAGTGCGCGGAACTGACCGTGTCCGGCAGATCGCCGTCGCGGCGGCGCAGCGCGTCGAACGCGGAGAGCGAAGCGTCGGGATAGGGCGTAAGCTGCGTGTCGTAGAGCTCGATGATCTGTGTCTCCCTGCCCAGGACGCGCACCCAGTCGAGATTGAGCAGCGGCACATCTTTGCCGGACACCGCGAGCACCGCGGTCTCCATCTTCATCAAGCCGAAAAAGGCGTTCATGCGCAGGATGCAGAAATGGCCGAGCTTCGCGATATCATAGACCTCGGTTTCAAACACCATGCCGGATTTGGCGAGCCGAGCGTCCGCCCCGAGCTCTTTTTTTCGCAGGCTGTACTGCTGCGCCAGCTGCTCGCGCACCATATCGCCGAGTCCCTGCCTCTGTTCCACAGTTTTACTCCCTCCCGGCCGATCGGCCTATATATGAATAAAGGGTAAACATATAATACCATAATTGAAAGCGATTTGCAATGCACACTGTGTCATAAAAGCGAGTATTTGAAAAACCGTTGACGCTGCCGCGCGGATACTATACAATTTATGCATACAGAAAGACCGTCGGAGCGCGGCGGAAAGGAGAGGACAGCCATGACCGAGATCCAACAGCAGCTTTTTCAGTGGCAGGACGAAGCCTACCGGGCCTTTCAGCAGCCGCTGATCCCCACCCGGGAGCCGGAGACCATTATCGGCGTGCGCATGCCGCAGCTGCGGCAGTACGCGAAGTCGCTGGCGAAAGGCGAGTTGCGCGCGGCGTTTCTGTGCGAACTGCCGCATACATATCACGAGGAGATGCTGCTGCACGTGCTGCTGCTCGCACAGGAGAGGGACTTTGACCGTCTGATCGCCGGGACCGAGCGGGTCCTGCCCTATATCGACAGCTGGGCCGTCTGTGACAGCTTTTCCCCGAAACTCTTTCGCAAACACACCCAGGAGTTGCTGCCGTACATTGACCGCTGGCTGGGCGCTGACCATGAATATACCGTGCGCTTTGGCATCAAGATGCTGATGGACTTTTACCTGGACGAGCATTTCTCGCCCGCCTATCTGGACAAGGTGGCCGCCGTCCGACACGAGGCATACTATGTGCGGATGATGGCGGCCTGGTATTTCGCAACGGCGCTCGCCAAGCAGTATGACGCGGCGATCCTCTGGCTCGAGGAGCGGCGTCTGGACGCATGGACGCACAACAAGACGATCCAGAAGGCCGTGGAGAGTTACCGCATCCCGGACGAGCGGAAAGCGTATTTAAGAACACTGAGGAGATAGTCACTTGTTCAAAAGTCTTGCAAACATGCTCCGGTTGTGCTACACTCCACCCATATCAAACAATTGACAGAGTAGAAAGAGCGCGTCAAGTGCCAAGGAACGGGATGTTGTCTTTGGACGAAAGCGCAATTAAACGCTGCGATGCTCTTTCGCGTCCGCTGTCACGGGATAGAGCTCCTCTTTTTCGTGTCACGCGGGAAGGGGGCTTTTTTATGACAAAAACCAAAACGCTTGCGGTCGACGCGATCCTCTCGGCCATGTGCGTGGTGCTGAGCTATCTGAGCATCGACCTCGGGAATATCAAGTTCAGTCTCGAGAGTCTGCCGGTCCTCGCGGGGGCGCTGCTGCTGGGCGGCTGGAGCGGGGCTGCCGTCGGTCTGATCGGCACGCTGATCAGCCAGCTGCTGCGCTACGGGCTGAGCGTGACGACGCCGCTGTGGATATTGCCGCAGGTGGTCTGCGGCATTATTGTGGGCGTCTGCGCGCAGAAAAAGGACTTCCGTCTCAGCGGCGGGCAGGCCATCGGCATTGTCGCCGTGGGCGAGCTCGCGGTCACGGTGCTCAACACGCTCGCGCTCTATGTCGACAGCCGGATCTACGGCTACTATACGCCGACGCTGATCACCGGCATGCTGGCCGTGCGCTTCCTGCTGGCCGTCGGACGGGCCGTGCTCTTCGGCGCGCTGCTGCCGCCGCTGCTCGACCGGCTGCGGAAAAATCTGTGAAAAACCGTGAAAAACCTGGACTTTTCCGGCAAAAAAGCCTTGACAAAGCGCGATAGGCTTGATATTATATACGGGCGCTCCAAAGACAGCAGGTGGCCCATGGCCGTAAGTCCTGCCGAGGACATCAACATGTTTCACCATGATATGTTTATGCCTCTCTGTGCCTTTGCGCAGAGGGGTTTTCTTTTTGGGCGTGACAAACCAACCGTGTGGAGGTGAAATCACACAATGCCAAACGCAAGAGTTCTTAGCGAGAAGCAGGCGATCGTCGAAGCTCTCTCCGAACGGATCAAGAAGGCCGGCTCCGGCGTCCTGGTGGACTACAAGGGAATCACTGTGGCCGAGGATACCGCGCTGCGCACCGAGCTCCGCAAGGAAGGGATCGATTACACCGTCGTCAAGAACACCCTGACCAGAAAGGCTCTGGACAAGCTGGGCATGAGCGGCCTCGACGCCGTCCTGAACGGCAGCACCTCTCTGGCCACGACCGAGAATGATCCCATTGCTCCTTTCCGCATCCTCAACGACTACAGCAAGAAGCTCAACGACCGTTTCAACATCAAGGCCGCCTTTATGGATGGTCAGGTCCTGGGCGAGAGCGAGATCGCTGAGATCGCAGAGCTGCCCAGCAAGGACGCTCTGTATGCCAAGGTTCTGGGAACCATGATCGCACCCATCACCGGCCTGGCCGTTTGCCTCGGCCAGATCCTGGAGCAGAAGGGCGGCTCTCTCGAGGCCCCCGCTGCCGAAGAAGCTGCGGAATAAGTCCGCAAACCAACCAAATTATTATTGGAGGAAATTTCAATGAGCGAAAAAATCACTGCCCTTATTGAAGAAGTCAAGGGTCTTACCGTTCTCGAGCTGAGCGAGCTCGTCCATGCTCTGGAAGACACCTTCGGTGTCTCCGCCGCCGCTGTTGCCGCCGGCCCCGCTGCCGGTGCCGCTGCCGGCCCCGCTGTTGAAGAGAAGACCGAGTTCGACGTCGTCATGACCGCTTTCGGCGATCAGAAGATCAAGGTCATCAAGGAAGTCCGCGGCATCACCGGTCTCGGCCTGGCCGATGCCAAGGCTCTGGTCGAAGGCATCCCTGCCAAGATCAAGGAAGGCGTCTCCAAGGAAGACGGCGAGGCCATGAAGGCCCAGCTCGAAGCCGTTGGCGCTACCGTCGAGCTGAAGTAATTCATACTGGACAAAAAATGGACGATCCGAAAGGATCGTCCTTTTTTCCTGTTTGTAGGGGCCGACGCCCTCGGCGGCCCGTTCGATATGACAGTAAAACGAGAAAAGTCCCCGGCGAAAACGGTCACAGAATGTGCGCGTTCGCCGGGGATACGTGCGTTAATGGAGATTTCTTTGCCGGGCTGCCGTGGGCGGCAGCCCCTACGGTGAATACCGACTTTATCGCAGGCCCGATTACCCGCCGAGATACGCCTTCTGCACTTCGGGGCTGGCGGCCAGTTCTTTGCCGGTGCCGGACATCACGATGCGCCCGGTCTCGAGCACATAAGCGCGGTCGGCCACGCGAAGGGCCTTCTGCGCGTTCTGTTCGACCAGCAGGATCGTCGTGCCGGACTCGTGCAGACGCTGGATGATATCGAAGATCTGATCGACCAGGATCGGGGCCAGCCCCATCGAGGGCTCGTCCATCATCAGCAGTTTCGGATGGCTCATCAGCGCGCGGCCCATGGCCAGCATCTGCTGTTCGCCGCCGGAGAGCGTACCGGCGATCTGCTTTTCGCGCTCCTTCAGGCGGGGGAACTGCTCATAGACGCGCTCAAGCGCTTCCTCGATGTCGCCCTTCTGTGTGAAAGCGCCCATATCCAGGTTCTCGCGCACGGTCATCTGCAGGAAAATGCGGCGTCCCTCGGGGACCTGGGCCATGCCCTTGTACACCAGCTTGTGCGCCGGAATGTGGCTGACATTCTCACCCATGAAGGTGATGCTGCCGGTGCGGGAGCGCAGCAGCCCGGAGACGGTCTGCAGCGTGGTGGATTTGCCCGCGCCGTTGGCGCCGATCAGGGTGACGACCTCGCCTTCGTTGACGTTGAAGGAGATCCCCTTGATCGCGTGGATCGCGCCGTAATAGACGTTGATGTTTTCAACATTCAGGATTTCACCCATGGTCAATCCTCCTTCTTGCCCAGATAGGCCTCGATGACGACCGGGTCGTTCTGAATGTCCTCAGCCGTGCCTTTGGCGATCAGCTTGCCGAAGTTCAGCACGGCGATGCCTTCGCAGATGCCCATGACCAGGTTCATATCATGCTCGATCAGCAAAATGGCGATATGGAACGTGTCGCGGATCTTGATGATGTTCTCCATGAGCTCGGTGGTCTCCGAGGGGTTCATGCCGGCGGCGGGCTCGTCGAGCAGCAGCAGGCAGGGGTTCGTGCCGAGCGCGCGGATGATCTCGAGACGGCGCTGGGCGCCGTAGGGGAGCGAGCCGGCCTTCATATTGGCCATGTCCTGCATGTTGAAGATGCTCAGCAGCTCCATGGCGCGCTCGTGGGCAATCTTTTCCTGCTTCCAGTAGTTGGGCAGGCGCAGGATGCCGCTGAACATGCCGTAGTTGATCTGGTTGTGCATGCCGAGCTTGACATTGTCCTCAACCGACTGCTCGTTGAACAGACGGATATTCTGGAAGGTGCGGGCCACGCCCAGCTTGCTGACCTGCACGGTGTCCATCGGGCCGGTGTCCTTTCCGTTGATCAGGATCGTGCCGCGGGTCGGCTGGTAGACCTTGGTCAGCATGTTGAAGATCGTGGTTTTGCCGGCGCCGTTCGGGCCGATCAGGCCGGTGATCTCGGTGCTGCCGACGGTCAGGGTGAAATCGTCCACAGCGCGCAGGCCGCCGAAGTCGATGCCGATGTGGCGGGCCTCCAGTACGGGGAGCTTGCCGAGGTCGCGCGCGGGGATGTAGGAGTCGGTCGGTACGGGAACAAGGGGGCTTTCATTGACGGATCGGATCTTTTTAGGCACCTTCCTCAGCTCCTTTCTTCCTGTGCGGGATCAGCTTGGCGAGCAGCGCCTTGACCTGCGCGTTGTTGGTGCCGAGCATGACGACGATCAGCACGATCGCATAGGCCAGCATGCGGTATTTGTCAAAGCCGCGCAGCGCTTCGGGCAGGATCGTCAGCACGGCGGCTGCGATGATCGAGCCCGTCATATTGCCGAGGCCGCCCAGCACGACGAACACGAGCACCGTGATCGAGGTGTTGAAGTTGAATTTCGACGAGACGATCGTCGAGAAGTTCAGCCCGTAGAGCGCTCCCGCCGCTCCGGCCAGCGCGGCCGAGGTGACAAAGGCCATCATTTTGTACTTTGTCACATTGATGCCGACGCTCTCGGCGGCGATACGGTTGTCGCGCAGCGCCATGATCGCACGGCCGGAGCGGCTGTGCATGAGGTTCAGAACAATGACAAGCGCCAGCAGGATCAGTACCACACCGGCGGGGAAGGTCGCGATCGCCTTGACGCCGGTGGCGCCCTGTGCGCCCTTGATAATGACCTTGCCGCCCTCGATGAGGTGCAGGTCCGCCACGCTGCGGCTGCCGGTGGCGTTGAAGAGGATGTGCAGACCGCGCTCGTCCACGCCGACGATCAGGCAGTTGATGAGGTCCTTGATGATCTCGCCGAAGGCCAGCGTCACGATGGCCAGATAGTCGCCCTGCAGGCGCAGCACCGGGACGCCGACGATCACACCGGTGATCGCGGCGAAGATCGCGCCGACGACCATGGCGATCACAAGGCGCAGCACCGGGGAGGGGATGACGGAGGCGAGACTCATCGCGGCGACGACGCCGGAGAAGGCGCCGACGCTCATAAAGCCGGCGTGGCCGAGACTCAGCTCACCGAGCACACCGACGGTCAGGTTCAGCGAGATGGCCATGACCACATAGGCGCAGATCGGCACGAGCTGGCCGGACAGCGAGCGCGTCAACATGCCGCGGCTGCGCATGATGTAAACGATTAAAAAAGCAATGATAACGCCCGCAAAGGTCGCAAAGTCCTTCATACGGGACGGATTGTTCGTTTTCATTTCGGCACCTCACACCTTCTCGGGGACATATTTCCCCAGCAGTCCCGTCGGCTTGACGAGCAGGACGATGATCAGGGCGGCAAACACGATGGAGTTGGCCAGCTGCGAGGAGATGTAAGCCTTGGACAGAGATTCGACAATGCCGAGGATCAGACCGCCGAGGAAGGCCCCGGGGATCGAGCCGATGCCGCCGAACACGGCGGCCGTAAAGGCCTTGATGCCGGGCATCGAACCGGTGGTCGGCATCAGGGTGGAGTAGGACGAGCACAGCAGCACGCCGGCGATGGCCGCGAGAGCCGAGCCGATCGCGAAGGTCAGCGAGATCGTGCTGTTGACGTTGATGCCCATGAGTTGGGCCGCCGCCTTGTCCTCGGAGACGGCGCGCATGGCCTTGCCCATTTTGCTCTTGCTGGTGAAGAGCGTGAGGCCGACCATGATGACGATGCAAGCCGCGACGGTCAGCAGCGAGACGTAGCTGATCGACAGCTGCCCGTCAAACAGGTGTACGGTACCGGTGATGATGGGCGTATAGGATTTGGGGTTGGCGCCGAAGATCAAAAGCGCGGAGTTTTGCAGCAGATAGCTGACGCCGATGGCCGTGATCAGCACCGCGAGCGACGGTGCCGCGCGCAGCGGGCGGTAGGCCAGACCCTCGATCAGCACACCGAGCACGGTGCACACCGCCATGGCGAGCAGAATGGCCACCCAGGGACTGAGACCGGCGTTCAACATGGTGATCAGCGAGATATAGCCGCCGACCATGATGACGTCGCCATGGGCGAAGTTCAGCATCTTGGCGATGCCGTAGACCATGGTATAGCCCAGGGCGATGATGGCGTACACGCTGCCAAGGCTGATTCCACTAATGAGATAGGATAAAAACTCCATATCGTCACCTCACATGAATACGCGCATTTGCATACCCGCGGTGAAGCGGGTATGCAAATGCTGTCGGGATATACCGCAGATTGTCTATTATCTATTAGTATATACGAAGCTGCGGACTTTGTAAATTGCTGTTTTTCGGCGATCAGGCGGCAGTGTAGGCGCCGTCCTTGATGACCATGGCGCGCGGGCTCTTGCTGACCTCGCCGTTGGCACTCCAGGTCATGCTCTCGCCGGTCAGACCGTCGACGGAGACCTCGGTGGCGACGGCAACGATGGCTTCGCAGATGTCGGCATAGCTCATGTCGGCGGTGCAGCCGGCGGCCTCGTACATGGCCTTGAGCGCGTAGATGACGTCATAGGCGTCAGCGGCGAACTGGTTGGGGACCTCGTTGAAGCGCTTCTGATACTCGGCGACGAAGTTCTGGGTCAGCTCGTCCTCAGCGTCGGCGACGAAGGGGGTCAGCAGCATGACGCCCTCGGCCAGGGAGGTATCAAAGCCTTCCATGGTCAGGATGCCGTCCATGCCGTCCACACCGAAGAAGGTGGGGGCGTAGTCCATGGCCTTGGCCTGGGTCAGGATCACGGAAGCGGGGGTGTAGTACATCGGCAGGAAGATGACGTCGGCGCCGGCGGCCTTGGCGGCGTTCAGCTGCACGGAGAAGTCGGTGGAGGTGTCTTCGGTGAAGGTGCCCTCGCCGACAACCTCAAAGGCGTCGGTCTCGGCAGCGGCGGCGACAAAGGTGTCGCGGATGCCCTGAGAGTAGGCGTCGTCGTTCTTGTAGATGACGTAGACCTTGCTGCCGGCCATGTTCTCAGCCATGTATTCGGCCGAGCCGGTGCCCTGGTTGGGGTCGGTGAAGCAGAGCTGGAACATATTGTCCTTGCCCGCGGTCACGTCGGGGGAGGAGGCGGAGGGGGTCATGGCGAAGACGCGGTCGTTAAAGACGTAGTCGGAGACGGCGATCGCCGGGGTCGTGGTGACAGGGCCGCACAGGAGCTGCATGCCCCAGTCCATCAGGTTGTTGTAGGCGTTGACGGAGGCTTCGGCATCGTGCTGGTCGTCCTGGCAGTTGAGCTCGACCTGGACGCCGTTGAAGCCGCCGGCGGCGTTGATCTCGTCCACGGCGATCTGGGCGCCGTTCATGACGGCCTGGCCGTAGATGGCCGCGCCGCCGGTGGTGGGGCCGATGGCGCCGATCTTCACGGTGTCGTCGGCGAAGGCAACGCTTCCGAGACTCAGCACGAGAGTCAGAGCGAGAAGCAGGCTGAGGGATTTCTTCATGTTCATGGTTGTCTCTCCTTTTGACATTAGGTTTGGGGTGTGCGAAATATAATGAAAACCGGTCCTATTCAGAAGAACAGGACCGGTTATCATCCGATGGATCAACCGAATCTTGCCTTCTGGGGCTGAGGGCTCAGAATAATGACCTCGCGCAGTACCGCGAGCACAACAAGCAGAATGCCGCAAAGGCACAAACGCAGCGCGCCGAGAGTAAAAAGAATGGGCATTGCCGCGGCAATGCCCAGTACAGACAGGATGAAGGCGAACGCAAAGGCAGCACAAGCGGCACCGCACGCGGCGGCGCTGGTCGGATACGAATAAGTCATTCTGCAGGCCATTGTCTGTGCTCCCTTCTGATAAGATGTACAGATTGTATCAAAACACCCCGTAAAAAGTCAATACCTAAAATCGTTAAAGTGCAAAAGAATTTGACGCCCGATTCTGTAAGACTGCACAAAAGAGGGGCCGTGTGAGGCGCATTTCCGGCGGATTGCGGGTAATTATGGAAAAGAGCCATCGGCTGTGGTCCGCAGATGCGGATGCAGGAGATGGCTCGTCATACTGATACCCAATAGAAAGTAGACAAAGATTTGCAAGTCAGAACGGCCCAGGCCGCCCTCTCTTGCCGCTACGCGGCAATTCACCTTGTTGTGCCAGACGAGGCGGAGCCCGCAGCGAATAATGGAGAACTATTTGCAAGGGCTCCAACGATGGTTGGCAAGCGTTTTGTCAAGGATAAATTTATCCCTGCTGTTAACTGATATGAAATGACATTTGTCAAGGGGGAAAATGTACGACTTGGGCAGAGAGCAGCGAATGACAAGCGCACCGGAAAGTATCATGAAAGAGCCCGGGTATCAGTCTCCGGCATTGGCCACTCTGATATACGTGAATTAGGAAGAGAATCCCTTCCGTACTGCCAGGTCAATGGTCCGCCGAGAATTCTACCGTCTATTAACGTGGATCACAAAACCGAGAGAATCTCAGAGAAGTGCCAACAAAGTTACGTCGTAGATAGCTCGAACCTTTCCTAATTCAGAGCTCCTTCACGATGTCTCCCGGTGGAACAGTGTGGCTGCGTGCATACGAACGCGGTTTTCCACTGGGTGCTCGACCACGCGGCGGAATACGGCTTTGACACCGAGCACATCTTCGCCGTGGGCGACTCGACCGGCGGCCATCTGCTGGGCCTGTTCTGCGATCTGTGCGTCAACCCCGCCTACGCCGAGCGTTTCGAGTTTAAAGCTCCAACAAATTATGTCCCGCGGGCCGTGGCGCTCAACTGCGGCGCCTTCCGCATCGAAACCGGCAACCACAACGATCTGACGACAAAGCTGATGAAGGATCTGATGCCGGAGAGCGGCCGCTATGCCGATCTGTCGCTGCTGCAGGTGGTCGACCATGTGGCACCTGGCTTCCCACCGAGCTATCTGATGACCTCGGTCGGCGACTTCCTGATCGATCAGCCGAAGCTGCTGATGAAGGCTTTCGAGCGCTGCGGCGTGCCTTATACCTATAAGCTTTACGGCAACGAGAAGGAAAAGAAGGCGTACGGCCACGTATTTCACCTGAACATCAAATCCGACAAGGCCAAGACCGTCAACGACACCGAAGCCGTCTTCTTCAAGAACCACATGGGGAAAAAGCCATGACGGAAAGAGAAAAAATGCTCGCTGGTGAGATCTATGATCCGGGCGACAGTGAGATCATGGCCGAGCAGACCGGCTGTGCCGGTTATATGAAGGAATACAACAGGCTCGGCCTCAGCGACGAGGCGCGCATGGCCGAGCTGCTGCGCGCGATGCTCGGTGCCGTGGGCGAGGACTGCTTCATTCAGCCGCCCTTCTTTGCTAACTGGGGCGGCAAGCACCTGTTCCTAGGCAATGCGGTCTATGCCAACGCCAACCTGACGCGGGTGGACGACGGGAATATCCGCATCGGCAGCCACACGATGATCAGCCCGAACGTGACCTTCGCCACGGCCAGCCACCCGATCGACCCGGCGCAGCGCCGGGCGGGGCTGCAGTTCAACCGCGATATCATGGTCGGCGAAAACGTCTGGATCGGGGCCGGGGCCATTATCCTGCCGGGCGTCACGGTCGGCAACAACAGCGTCATCGGGGCCAGGAACCTTGTCAACCGCGACATTCCGGCGAACGTCGTCGCCGTCGGTGTTCCCTGCCGCGTCCTGCGCGAGATCCCGTCCGGGGAATAATAGGGCAATGCCGCATTATGCGGTGTTGCCTTTATGATTTTACGATGGACACCCGCAAGTCTTTATGCTATACTACAAAGTGTGTGGTTATTCTTCAGCGCGTGGAGCCTGCCATTCATGTCGATCGTGACGGTCTTGAATGCTTCTGCAAATCCATCTCAAACCAGCTCCTGACAGTGATGGTATCCTTCGCCATCCTCAGACAGGCAGGCAGAATCAGGCTGCCCTTTTTGGCATTCTTTTTCTCATAATAGATGCTGCGCACTGTACCAATTGGGCATGTTCTACCGGTGTTGTGCTCTTTTTTCTGATTCAGAAGTATTCTCTGCCGGCTGCTACAATTGATGAATGAGAAAGGTGATTGCTTCGATATAGCAAAGGCTGCTAAAGCGAAGCTTCATGGTCGGCTGCATCCGGTTTGTCACCGCCTTTTGCTTGTCCCCGGCTTTCCGTCGCACAATGAAAAATGCGCAGCGAGACGGTTTGACCTTCAGCTGAGAAACAATTTAATACATAGAGGTGTGTAAACATGTCGAACGGAGAGCCAGATAGAGGAATCTCTCTACGGACGATTCATCTTTGCTTGATTATCGGCGCTGCGATTATTTGCAGCTTGATGCTTTTTGCTACATATCAGTTGTCCGTAAGCTTCAGCAATCTGACCGAGAAAGCCGAGCTGCAGATCGAGCTTAGAAAGGCAGCCCGGGAACTGATGGATGCCTCAGATTATCTGACAGAGAAGGTGCAGCGGTATTCCGTTCTGGGCGAGCGGCATTTCCTTGATGAGTATTTCGAGGAAGCTTTTGTAGCTAATCGCCGCGAAGAAGCAATCGACAGAATGTCGGTGGACGTCGGCAATTCAGAAGCCCTGAAGAATCTGGAGAGCGCAATGGAAGGCTCTCTGAAGCTGATGGGCCGGGAATACTATGCCATGCGGCTTGTGCTGGATGCGCAGGGAGACGCCAATATTCCCGAGATCTTACAGCATGTGGAGCTGCAGACGGAGGATCGGGCGCTCTCCCCGAAAGAAAAAATGGCTCTCGCATCGTTAATGGTTCACGATGATGAATACTACGCGCAGAAGGAAGCCATACGGGAAAACATGAGGGCCAGTCTAGATGAACTGGAGAAGATGGCCTATGACACAGACGCATCGGCGTTGGCATCTCTCCGTGATGAGCTGAGCTTTGTCCGTATTATCATCATCCTGCAGACGATAGGTATCTTCTTCATGGTTTGGCTGACATCCCGCCTCGGAATTCATCCTATCCTCAACGCCGTTGAGCGCATCCGGGAGGACAGTCCGATCCCGGAGATGGGGGCCAATGAGTTCCGTTATCTGGCACGGGCTTACAACAAAATGTATGCCGTTTACAGGAAGAGTCTGGAGCACCTGAATTTCAAAGCCTCGCATGATGAGCTGACCGGCGCCTATAACCGCTCCGGTTATCAGCTGTTGCTCACCGGCATTGATTTGAGCAGTACCTATATGCTGCTCTTTGACGTGGACAATTTCAAGCGCATCAACGATACCTACGGGCATGAGACCGGGGATGAGGTGCTGAAAAAGCTTGTTCGCGTCCTGAAGAGCAACTTCAGGTCTGACGATTATATCTGTCGGATCGGCGGCGATGAATTTGTGGTCTTCATGGTTCACGCTACAGAAACACAGCATGATCTGATCGTTCAAAAGATTAATGAGATCAACAGAGAAATGGAGGACAAAGGCGACGGGCTGCCGCCGGCCTCCGTCAGCGTTGGCATCGTACACGGAACTGAGGCCTCTGAGGCGGAGCATCTGTTTGAGAAAACAGATGCGGCCATGTACAAGGCAAAACAGAGTGGCAAGCACACGTATACCTTCTACGCAAATCTCCATGTGTGAATAGCCGCCTAAGACCTTTCTGGGCGGAAAAGAAACGGACTGCGCAGCAGTATACTCAAAAAAGAAAAACGGTGATCTTATGAAGAGATATCGCTTTACTGAACAATTGCAGAGCACGTATGAGAGCCTGCAGATGCCGTTTGCCATCTATCAGTTTATCCATAAGCAGGTGGTGACCATTGCTCTCTCGGACGGGTTCTGTGAGCTCTTCGGGTATGAAGACAAAGCACAGGCCTATTATGACATGGATCACGACATGTACAAGGATACGCATCCCGACGATATGGCAAGGATTGCCGATGCCGCGTTCCGTTTTGCGACCGAGGGCGGCAAGTATGAGGTGATCTACCGGACCTCCACGAAAAGCGGGGCCGGATACAAGATCGTTCACGCCCTGGGTCGTCATGTGTATACGGAGGACGGCGTCCGTCTTGCCCACATATGGTATACAGACGAAGGGACGTATGCCGAAGAACCCAAGGGCGATGAGTCTGAGCTGCAGCGGGCCATGAACAACGCCCTCCATGAGGAAAGCCTTGTGAAATCCAGTTCCTTTGACTTCCTTACCGGGCTGCCTGCCATGACGCTGTTCTTTGAGCGGGCTGACGCGTTGAAGGAAGCCATTCTGGATAAAGGCGGACAGCCGGCGCTTTTGTATGTTGATTTCAGCGGCATGAAATTCTTCAACGCGAATCACGGCTTCGCCGAAGGAGATAAAATGCTCCTGTCCTTTGCGAGAATACTGAGCCGCGCCTTCGGAAGTGAGAACTGCTGCCGCATCGGGGCGGATCATTTTGCGGCGGCCATCGAGGAAGCAGGGCTTGAGGACAAGCTGGACGGCATTTTTCACGCATTTGGGGAGCTGTACGGCGGAAAAACGCCGCCGGTCCATGTGGGGATATATCCACAGCGAATGGAAGATGTTCCTATCAGCGTCGCCTGCGATAGGGCAAAGCTAGCATGTTCTTCGCTGAAAGGCTCATATATCTCTTCCTACCGCTATTACAATACCCGGCTGCGTGACGAAGCCATGCGGAAGCAGTATATCGTAGAAAATTTTGATACCGCTGTACGCGAGAAGTGGATAGAGATCTATCTCCAGCCGATCATCCGCGCTGTCAATGAAAAAATATGTGATGTGGAAGCACTGGCCAGATGGAACGACCCCGAAAAAGGCGTTCTGCCTCCTGACAGCTTCATCCCCGCGCTGGAGGAGGCCGGACTGATATATAAGCTGGATCTGTATATGGTCGACCGGGTCATCGAATTGATACAGACACAAAAAGCCGATGGCTTCACGGTTATCCCCCATTCCATCAACCTCTCACGCGCCGACTTTGACGCCTGTGATATTGTTGAGGAAATCCGAAAGCGGGTGGATACCGCCGGGGTCGACCACAGCCTGATCACAATCGAAATAACCGAGAGCGTCATTGGCGGCGATGTGGACTTTATAAAGAAAGAGGTTGAAAGATTCCGCTCCCTGGGTTTTCCCGTATGGATGGACGACTTTGGCAGCGGCTATTCCTCTGTGGATGTTCTGCAGTGTATCCGGTTTGATCTGATCAAATTCGACATGAGCTTTATGCGGAAGCTGGAGCCGGGAGATGAGGGAAAGATCATCCTGACAGAGCTTATGCGCATGGTGACCTCCCTGAATATGGACACGGTCTGCGAAGGCGTGGAAACGGAAGCACAGGTTCGGTTTCTGCGGGAGATCGGATGCTCAAAGCTCCAGGGCTATTACTACAGTAAGCCGCTGCCCTATAACGTTATCCGGAAAATGCACAGCAGCAATACGCTGATCGAAAACGAGAATCCGGAAGAGGCCGCTTATTATGAGAATGTCGGGAGAGTCAACCTGTTCGACATCGGCGTCGTTACCGGCGAAGAGAGGGATATGCTGCAGAACTATTTTGCCACCATTCCGATCGCCGTGCTGGAGATTCGTGACGGCGTGCCAAGATATCTGCGCCACAACCGTTCCTATCTCGACCTGATAAAGCGTTATTTCGGCATCAGCATCACGAACGGGCAGGGGGCCATTTCGCAGACCTCCGACGGATACCTATCCGCCTGTTTTTCCGCGGTGAAGCAGTGCGGTGAAACCGGAAGCCGCGTTTTCTTCGATGACAGGATGCCGGACGGCTCGCTTGTCCACGCTTTCGCGAGGCGGGTAGACGTTAACCCTGTTACGGGGAGCGCAGCGGTCGCGGTTGCCGTGCTCTCCATCACAGCGCCGGATGAAAACACAACCTATGCGGACATAGCAAGGGCACTTGCAGCTGACTACTACAATCTGTTCGTGATCGACCTGGATACAAACGACTACACCGAGTACGCTTCACAGGTCGGCGGCGAGGAAATGTCAGTTGTACGTCACGGTAAGGAGTTCTTTGAATCTGCCAGACGGGATACGCTGACACGAATCTACGAGGAGGACAGGGAGCCGTTCCTGGCATTGTTTACAAAAGAGAATGTCCTCCGAGATTTGGACGCGCAGGGCGTTTTTACGACTACTTATCGGCTTATCGATACCGGAAACCCCATGTACGTCAATATGAAGATCACAAGGATGAGGGGCGGAAACCGCATCATTCTGGGCATCAGCATTATTGACGCACAGATGAAGAAGCAGGAGGAGGAGAAAAAGCTGCGGCAGGAGAGCGTTTCGCTGGGAAGAATTGCCGCGTTGGCCGGGAATTATATTGCCCTGTACATCGTCGATCCCGTCACAGAGCAGTTCTTCAAGTACAGTTCCTCGGCAGAGTACGCGCAGCTGGGTCTCGCAGAGCAGGGAGATGCCTTCTTTGACCAGGTGATCACAGACGGTGAGAAGGTCCTCTATCCGGAGGACAGAGAGCGGATTCTGTATATTCTCACCAAGGACAATGTACTGCGTGGCATCAGGCAGAACGGGCTGTTTGTTCACAACTACCGGCTGCTGATCGAAGGCAGGTATGTGCCTGTCAGCCTGCGTGCGACGCTGCTCAGGGAGGACAGCGGAGAAAAGATTCTTTTCGGCGTCAACAGACTGTTTTCAAAAGAGCCCAGCACAAACGAGTCGGAGACCATCTTTACGCATATCGCCCAGGCTCTGGCCAGGGAATATACGGATCTGTACTACGTGAACATCGACACCGATGAGTTTGTTGAGTTCCAGACAGACAGCAGTCTCGGGATTCTTACCGAAGCGCGGCGCGGCGCGGATTTCTTTGAGGGCTGCAGGCGGGATGTTCGGCTGTTCGTCCATCCGGAGGATCGGGATGCGTTTGTCAGCACGATGGACCCGGTCTTTCTCAGAAACAAGCTGGGCAAGTCAAAAGAGCATAAGCTGATCTATCGCAGGATCAAGAACGGGAGATCGTTCTACGTCCGGATGAACATTTCCCGATTCGAAGACGATCCGAGCCTGCTTGTTATGGCTGTATCGGATGTCGACGAGCTGATAAAAAAGCGTCAGTCTGAGGAGAGAATTATGGAGGAGCGAATCATTTATGCACGCCTCCACGCCCTCAACGGCAACTATATCGTCGTCTACGTTGTTGACCCGGAAACAGGCCGCTACCGCGAGTTCAGCGCAAACGATCATTACGAAGAGAGCTTTGCGCAGGCGAAGGAGGGCACCGAGTTCTTTGCGACACTTCGCAGCGCCGTGCGGGTTTTCAGCCATCCGAAGGACACGGAGCGCGTTCTCGCGCTCCTGACGCAGGAGAACGTGATGGAGGAAATCGGGCGAAGCGGCATCTTTACACTGGGTTACCGCATCCTGATGGATGGCAAATATGTCTACTTTCAGCTGAAAGCGGCGACGGTGGAGGAGAAGGAGGGCACCCGTCTGATCGTCGGACTCAACAATATTGACGCGCAGGTGCGCCAGCAAGAGGAATACGGAAGAAAGCTCGCAAAGGCGCAGAGCGCGGCCAGCCTTGACGCTCTGACAGGGGTCAAGAACAAACACGCTTACACAGTGACGGAAAGGGCTTTGAACCGGCAGATCAAAATGCACAGGCAGGCGCCGTTCGCAGTCGTTGTCTTTGACGTAAACAACCTAAAAACGGTCAATGACAGCTTCGGTCACCAGGCCGGCGACCATTACCTCTGTGAATCGTGCAAAACCATTTGCGAGATATTCAAAAGGAGTCCCGTGTTCCGAATTGGCGGCGACGAATTTGCGGTTATATCTCAGGGGAGCGATTATGATCGCGTGGAAGAACTGATTGGGAAAGTGAACGAGCACAACGCTGAAGCAGTGCAGAACGGCGGCATTGTTATTGCCTGTGGGATGGCGAAATACGAGAACGACGCAAATGTCGCTGCGGTATTCGAGCGTGCGGATCAAAATATGTATGAAAATAAAAGCCGCCTGAAAGCAGGTTTATGATTCGGTTGGAGCGGTGTAAGGTCGACACGGAGGGCGATTCGGTTATATGAACAGATATAAGCACCCGATCGAAAAAGCATCCTCCTCAGAAGTGTTCTGTTCTTCCTCGTTCTGATCGCCGCTCTGGTAAGTCTGGAGTGGTACACGATGAGAAGGACGCTCTATCGGCAGTATGAGACGGATTTGACCGACATCATCGGATATGTCTGCTCGAACATGGGTCTCCGTATCATGAAGGAGCTCCGCGAGGCGGGCTTTCTGGTGGAGATGGACGACTTCGGAAGCGGTTTTTCCTCTCTGAATATGCTTAAGGACATGCCCATTGATCTGGTCAAGATCGACATGCTGTTTCTGAAGGAAGCCGGTCTCAACCGGAAGGCGCAGACGATTCTGCGCAACATCATGCATATGACGGGAGACCTCTTCATCCCCGCCCTGACCGAGGGCGTTGAGACGGAGGAACAGTTCCATATGCTGTTGGAGATGGGCTGCAGCATGTTCCAGGGCTACTACTTTGCAAAGCCCATGCCGCTGGAGCAGTTTGAAGCGTTCTGCTTCTCTGACCGTGGCTCCCCCGATCGGCCCGCACCCACAGAATGACCGCAGGCCGGCAACTCAGCCCCTCGATCACCGCCATAGAACTCGTTGAGTCGGCCGGGTCTGTGTCTGTACTGTATCGCAGTGGAGGTAATCAGTGAACACGAAGAGTAGCAAGGGCCTGTCTCCCGCTTTCAGCCCGCTGGGAATCTGGGCGATTTCAATCGGAACCAGTATCGGTTGGGGCTCATTCATTATTACATGCAATACCTATCTTCAAAAAGCGGGCATCCTCGGGACGGCGTTTGGCCTGCTGATCGGCATGGGGATCATCCTGGTCATCACATGGAACCTCCAGTATATGATCCGGAGCAGGCCGGACGCGGGCGGCATCTACAGCTTTGAGCGCAGCGTCGGCGGGAAGGATCTGGGCTTCCTTGCCCTGTGGTTCGTTCTCCTCGGTTATCTTGCGGTTTTGTGGGCGAACATCACCGCAGTCCCCCTTTTTGCACGGTTTTTCCTGGGGAGCACGTTCCAGTTCGGCTTTCATTATCAGATCTTTGGATATGAGGTCTGGATGGGCGAGGTGCTTCTGTCTGTAGGCAGCATAGGCCTGGTTGGGTTTCTGTGCGCGCACAGTTCACGTCTGCCTGACAGGATCATGATCGCTGCCGCGCTGGTCTTTGCGCTCGGCTTTACCGTCTGCGCGGTCATGGCCATACTTCGGCATGAGCGCGCGTTCAGCTATGCTCCGCTGTATTCGGAGCAGTCCAGCGCAATCTCACAGATCGTCCGCATCGCCGTCATCTCGCCCTGGGCCTTCATCGGCTTTGAGAACGTCTCCCATTTCTCGGAAGAGTACCGCTTTCCGGTCAGGCGGATCCGCGCTATTCTGATCTTCTCAGTCGTGGTTACGACAGTTCTGTATCTTTTCGTATCCCTGCTGTCCATATCCGCATATCCTCCGGAATATGAAAGCTGGCTGGACTATATCCGGGACATGGGGAATCTGGACGGGCCGAGGGCTGTTCCGGCGTTTTATGCCGCGGAGCATTATCTTGGCCGGACCGGCGTCGTGATTTTAATGCTTGCACTTCTTGGCGTGATCCTGACAAGCCTGATCGGGAATCTCCTGGCGCTCAGCCGTGTCCTGTACGCGGCCGGGAGAGAAGGCGACGCGCCCAGTCTGTTTTCAGAGTTCAACGGGAAAGGCATTCCGCAAAAGGCGATCTATGCCGTCGTACTTCTTTCCGCATTCATTCCACTGCTGGGCCGGACGGCGATCGGGTGGATCGTCGATGTCACCACCCTTGGCGCTACGCTGATTTACGGGTTTATCTCCCAGGCGGTTTTTCACCATGCCAGGCGGGCGCACCGACGGCTGGAGACCGTAACCGGAATCATAGGTCTGGTTCTGATGCTCTGCTTTGTTTTGCTTACGCTGGTTCCCGGCCTGCTCCCCTTTCACGCAATGGAAACGGAGTCCTATTTCCTATTTATCGTATGGTCGCTGCTCGGTCTTGCCTATTTCCGTTGGCTGCTTGCGCGTGACAGGGACGGTGAGCATAATCTGCGGTTCATTGTCTGGATTCTGTTTCTGTTTCTTGTGCTGTTCGCGTCTATCATGTGCGCCTCAAGGGCAACAGAGAAAGCCGCGGACGAAGCAGTCGAGAGGATCTATCTCTATCATCAGAGCCATCCCACGGTAGATCTTAAAAAGAGTGAAGCGGAGCGCTTGCTTTTCCTGCATGAGCAGGCCAAGCATATCAGCAGCACCAACACCTTATATTCTCTTGTCTCCCTCGGCATGTTCCTGCTGTCCGTCCTCATCATGATGAGCAACTACAGAGACACACAGCGGCTCGGCAAGCAGCTGTCATAAGCGCGGGAAACGGCGGAGCGAATGAGCGATCTTGCCACAAAGGATGCACTCACCTCTGTCCGAAACAAGGGCGGTTTTGATTTATACATGCGAGAGCTCCAGGACAAGCTGGATCGCGGAGAGGTGAAAGACCTGGCAATCGGGGTCTTCGACTGTGATGATCTCAAAGGCATCAATGATCGCAACGGTCATGACAAGGGGGATGAATACCTGAAGGCGGCCAGCGGCCTGATCTGCAGAGTTTTCAAGCGAAGCTCCGTCTTCCGGATCGGCGGAGATGAGTTTGCCGTGCTTCTGGTACATGAGGATTACACGAAGCAGGCCGAACTGTTGGATTTGTTTTCTCAGGAATGCAGGAATATCTGCGCCTGCGCGGAAAATGAATGGAATCAGGTCCGCGTCTCTGTGGGAATTGCCATATATGACGCGAAGATAGATGCTACTGAGTACGAAACAGCGCGTCGTGCGGACAAACTCATGTATGAGAATAAACGATCCCGAAAAAGAGGCAGACAGAGGGAAATCTAAATATTGCTCGCTTCATCGCCAACCATTTGTGACTTGCACGAAGATAAATGAATTGATTTATGTTTTGTCCACTGTTTTCATAATCAGTATGATGGATTACAGAAGATAGCTTTCCTAAAGCAAATCCCAGAGATTGCGCGCACAGAGGCCATACGAAACAATCGCATTCGCTTAGTAGGCATAAAGAAGGCTTTTCCTGCTCTTGATAACGTGAAAACAGCAAGGTACCTTGCTGAGATATTTCAAGGAGCGGCCATCACCATTGCCTTCCTATATAGTATTCGAAATGATGGGGGCGGCGTATCACCGCTCCCATCCAATATCTCTCGGTTTTTTTATGTGGGGCTCGCGCTCCCGGTTAATCCGTTGCGTTTCAATCTCTTTTCCACGCAGACGCTCACGGATGGATTGGGGTTCTTCCTCTCCCAGCATTTCCACGACATCCCGCTTTGCGCCGATCATCGTCCAGAAGTCATACTTGTCCCCGTAAGCAGCCTGCACTCGGCTTTCAGCGGAGGCTTCCTTTTGAGGGCGGATCTCAAGCTGCGCCATAGCCAGCTCGTCGGAATCGAAATCTGCCGTCTGTGCTTTCAGCTCCTCGTACTCCGCAAGGGCAACGTTCAGCTCGTCGGTGTACTTCTGCTCCTGCTGCTCCAGCTTTGCCAGGTTGGCCTCCATAGCGGAGATATCTTTCTTCACCGTGGAAAGCCCGGTATCCTCGGCATAGTCCAGAGAGGCAAAAAGCTGTTTCTTTTCGGTGCGCAGATCTTCAAGTTCCTCCGTCAGCTCCGCTATGCGATGTGTGAGATCACGGTGCTTTAAGATATTGAGCACCGGCGTTGCTTTCTTCTCGGTAAGCAGGGTGTTCCGTTCTTTGCCCTTTTCCTTGATCTGTCCGACGATCCGGGTATAACGCTCCAACTCCGACTTCATCACATCAAGGCTCTTTGTCAGCCTGCGCTTGCCCGTCAGGATATAGCCAAGCTGATACTGGAAAACGATCATCTTTGCCCGCACGGATTCCATAGCCTCCGCAAGCGTCGGGATCGTGTTCTTGACCGCCTGCATCAGCTTTTTGACCTGCACTTTGATCTCCCGCAGCAGAGCGTTGTCCCGCTTGATCTGCCGGTTCATCTCACAGCGATCCGAGACGAAGCCCTTCTTCTCTATTACTCTGGCGGCCACGCCCTCATGGATCGTGGGTTGCTCGACCTTACCCTGATCGGCAAAGCTGCGGTGGTCGATGCGCGCATCCAGCCCTTTCTGTTCCAGACAGAGATTGACTTCATCCGCCCAGGCCGCCCGCCACGCAACCAACTGCTCGTCGCTGTTCCATCGCTCGGAGATCGGATTCTGCCTGCCGTATTTCGTGCTTTTCGGATACTTGGATGCACGCTCCAAGCCCTGCGCTTCGGCAACAGAAGGAACCATATATTCTTTCTTTTTTCCGACCTTGTACTGATACTGCTTCTCCCAGCCGTCCTTCTGGGCTTCTTTGTACTCAGCAGCAGTGAAGCCCCGTTCCTCGCCATCCTTGACGCAAAGGTATTCCTTCTCCGTTTTGTGCTGCCAGGTGCCGTTCTCATTCAGAGGTCGCACGGTCAGCATGATGTGGGCATGGGGGTTGTGCCCGTCCGTGTCGTGGATCGCCACATCCGCGCACATGCCCTCGTTTACAAATTGTTCCTGAATAAAGTTTGCCATCAGATCAACCCATTCGTCCTTGCCCAGCTCAATGGGCAAGGCCACGACAAACTCACGGGCCAGTCTGCTGTCTTTCGTTTTCTCCGCTTCCTCTACGGCGTTCCAGAATTTCGCGCGATCCTGCCACTCCGTAGGGGCGCAGTCCGGGAGGAAGACGTGTTCCCAGACAAGTCCATGCTTCCGGGTGTAATCATGCTGGACGCCGTCATATTCGTTATAGATGGCGGAGCAGCTCATATAGGCCGAGGCCGCGCAAGCGGAACGTCCTGTCCCTCGGCTGATGACCTTCGCCTCCAAATGGTAAATGGCCAATCGTTTTCACCTCCAATCTTTTTTCTGTTTCTCTTTCGAAAAAGAGAAAGCAGGGCGATCCTTTTTGGTTCGCCCTGCCTCTGCGACAAAGCTGCCGGGTGCAGGTTGAAGCGTGTCGGACTTGAACGCCTGCCGGTTTGCGCGGGCAGATTTGGGCGGATGCTTCGTTCCAGCCCTTGGAAATACAGGAGTATTCCCTGCGGGCTGCGCCTCGCCTCAGCCCAAATCTGCTCCGCGGAAACTGCGAAGCACCTGTGAGCTGGCAGTTTTCGAGGATTTTTTGCGCCCAACGAGCGCCGCCGGGCTGACGCCCGGCAAGAGAGGCGGGACAAAAAGGTCCGAAAAGGGACGCTCACAGGCGGCAGGGGTTCGGGCCCGACACGCTTACGCAGGCGGAGGGATCGGTGTACCGATCCCTCCGCGCAGACAATGATGACTGGGACCGCAGTCTCGGCAGCATTGGCTGTAGGCTCCCACAGGAGCCGCATCCCCCTCGGAGAGCGCGCGTTGGCCGCAGGCCATACCACCACCCGCAACGCGGGTGGTGAGTAAGTGCGCCCTTCGAGATAAAAGAAAGCGGAGCGCCCCGGTTTCCCGGAACGCCCCAACTCTCGTTAAGAAAAATGCTCGCGTAAAATATCTTCGAGTTTCGTCAGATCCATTCCCGTAGCAGAGGGAAAGACCTTCTCCAAAATAGCTCCCTCCTGGATCAATCGCCGCGTCCGTGCCTTCCGCTCCTTCACGCGGTCTCTCGCCTCGGCTTCCTCCAGTCGATGCTTGGCCTGGAGCAGTTTCTTTTCGTCTTCTGTCATAATTAACCTCCTTGGTAGCAGAAATGATAAGCGCAGATACCATTTTTCCGTGGCTTGGTGTCAAGCGCCGGGATAATTAGTATCTGCGCGCCTTATGATTGTTTTTTGGCATCAAAAATGGCCGGAAGTGATACTGTTGTGGTATCATTCCCGGCCGGGTGTGGTATCCGTTGTCTTATCATTCGCGGCCATCCCGCTTTTGGGTCTTTGGCTGATCCGTCTCCGCTTTCTTCTCCCGTAGCTTTGCAAGGATGGAGGCTCGGTCTGTTTTCTTCTGCAGGTTTCCGGCGATCTCGTTTACGTTTTTCCCTGTTATGACATTGGGATAATTCTGCTCAAACTGAACCAACAGCGCACCAACCTCTTTTTCACTGCTTACCGTCTGCTCATAAAGCTCTTCAAAGCGCCCGTCCTCCATGACATTTTTTATAAACGCCTGCGAGGTTTCCGGAAGCGATTCCCAGCCTCCGTAAAGATCGGTTACCGCCTTGCGGATCTGTTTCATCGAGATTGGCATCCCGCGTTTCTCATGCTCTGCGAGAATGCCCAGAATGTCTGACAGATCGCTCTTGTACTGTCTGCCGGAGCGGAGCTTCATGGCGATCAGATATTCCGCAGCCACCGTGCGGATGGTCACGATATTGGCATAGGTCTTGTAATACACGGAAAACTGAGACAGCTTCACTGAATAGGAATCGGTGTTCGTAAAGTCCGCATTCAGCCAGCCATTCGGGAGCCCGTACCGATCACCAACATGATTGATGGCCTCCTTCATGGCGGACGCCGCCTGGATTAGTGCATCGATATCCGTGGTCATATTCCGAAAGCCGTAGTTGATGAGAACAGAGGCTCCGCCGATCAGAACAAGTTCGGCAGGCATCTTTTTTCCTGCCTGCTTCCGGTATTCCTTGGCGACCTCTTTCAGGTAGAGATCGATGTTTTCCTTCGTAAACTCAAACTGTTTTTCAGATGACATTTCTTACCTCGTTTTCAATAATATTGAACCGTTTGAATTCAGGAATCGCTGTCATAGCAGCCTTTTGCAGAACGGCCTTGTCTTTGGATGCCGCCGATACCGCCCGGAGGCCAGCCGGATACACCGGCTTTTCCAGCTTGCACCGGCGAAGATCATCATACTCGTCACAGAGGGGGATGTCGTTCTCTCGACTGATATAATCCAGCATGGCAAGCAGATACAGACTCTCGGGATACCATTTCCGATCATAATAG